>JAEWFG010000429.1 GCA_023388935.1 Pseudomonadota bacterium
CCGTCGGAAGGATGATCGAGCAACATCGTCGTCTCCAGGTTGGATGGATTTTGCAACCTCAGTCTGGCCTCAGACTTGGTCGCTATCCACTCCCCATGGAATCTTCGCTGCGCTCGCAATGACGGAGGCCGTGGGGTCCTGACTACTCCGCCGCGTCCTTCTGCTCTTCGCTCGCGGCCTCCGCCGGCGGCTTCTTCTCCATCCAGCGCGTGAGCAGGTTGGAGAAGCGGTCGAGGTAGAGATAGACGACGGGGGTCGTGAACAGCGTCAGCGCCTGGCTCACCAGCAGACCGCCGACCATGGCGTAGCCGAGCGGCTGGCGGATTTCGGCGCCGGTGCCGGTTCCGAGCATCAAGGGGACGCCGCCGAGCAGGGCCGCCATCGTCGTCATCATGATCGGGCGGAAGCGCAGCAGCGCGGCCTGGCGGATTGATTGCTCCGGCGTCAGATGCTGCTCGCGCTCGGCGGCGATGGCGAAGTCCACCATCATGATGCCGTTCTTCTTGACGATGCCGATCAGCAGAATGACGCCGATCAGGGCGATGAGGCTGAAATCGAAGCCGAAGATCATCAGGATCGCAATCGCGCCGACGCCGGCCGACGGCAGCGTGGACAGAATGGTCAGCGGGTGGATGTAGCTCTCGTAGAGCACGCCCAGCACCAGATAGACCACGACGAGTGCGGCAAGGATCAGCATCGGCACGGTGCCGAGCGACTGCTGGAACGCCTGCGCGGTACCCTGGAAGCTCATCGACAGGGACGGCGGCGCGCCTATCCCGTCGACCGCGTGCAGCACGGCGTCGGTGGCTTGTCCCAGCGCCACGCCCTCGGCAAGGTTGAAGCTGATCGTCACCGCCGGAAACTGGCCCTGATGCGCGATCGCGAGTGGCCGCACCGGCTCGTCGGTCCAGCTGCAGACCACCGAGAGCGGCACCTCTTCGCCGGTCAGCGGCGACTTGATGTAGATCTTGTCGAGCGAGTCGAGCCTGCCCTGCAGAGCCGGCGTGATCTCGAGTATCACGTGATAGCTGTTGGTCTGTGTGAAATATTGCGCCACCTGGCGCTGGCCGAAGGCGTCGTAGAGCGTGTCGTCGATCAATTGCGGCTGGATACCGTAGCGTGAGGCGGTGTCGCGGTTGATCTTGAGCTGCAGTGTCGTGCCTTCGGTCTGCTGGTCGGTGGCGACGTCGCGAAGCTGCGGCAGTCCTTTCATGCTTTCCAGGATCTTTGGCGCCCACTCGTTCAGCTCGTCGAGATTGGCATCCTGGAGCGTGAACTCGAACTGGGTGCGAGTGGCGCGGCCGCCGAGGCGGACATCTTGCGAGGCCTGCATATAGAGGCGTGCGCCCTCGACCTTGGCGAGCTTCGGCCGCAGCCGCGCGATGATCTGTTGTGCATTGGCGTCGCGCTCCCCGAGCGGCTTCAGCGTGACATACATGCGCCCCGAATTCAGCGCCGTGCCGCCCCCGCCGATGAACATTGCGATGGAGTCGACGGCAGGATCGGCCTGCACAATGGCATTGAGTTCCTCCTGCCGCCGCTCCATCTCGCTGAAGGAGATGTCCTGGGGCATTTCCGACACCGCAGTGAGGAAGCCGTTGTCCTGCTGCGGGAAGAAGCCCTTGGGGATCAGGATGAACAGCAGCGCCGACAGGGCGACGGTGCCGAAGAAGATGAGAAGCGTGACGAAGCTGTGGCGCAGCGCAAGGTCCAGCCCGCGCTCATAGGCGCCGAGCAGGCGCTCGAACATCCGCTCGCTCCACTGGTAGAAGCGGCCGCGGCGAGCCTCGTGGTCGGAGCGCAGGAAGCGTGAGGCCATCATCGGCGTCAGGGTCAGCGACACCACGAGCGAGACGAAGATCGCCATCGACAGCGTCACCGCGAACTCGCGGAACAGCCGGCCGATGATGCCGCCCATCAGCAGCAGCGGGATCAGCACGGCGACCAGCGAGACACTGATGGAGACGATGGTGAAGCCGATCTCGGCCGCGCCCTTGTAGGCGGCGGTGACCGGGCTTTCGCCCCGCTCGACATAGCGCGTGATGTTCTCCAGCATCACGATCGCGTCGTCGACCACGAAGCCGACCGCGATGGTCAACGCCATCAGCGAGAGATTGTCCAGCGAGTAGCCGAACACCCACATCAGCGAGCAGGCCCCGAGCAGCGCGAGCGGCACGGTGATGCTCGGGATGATGGTGGCCCAGAAGCTGCGCAGGAAGATGAAGATCACCATCACCACCAGCGCGATCGTGATCATGAGCGTGATCTGCACGTCGTCGACCGCGGCGCGGATGGTGATGGTGCGGTCGCTGATGATCTTGATCTGGATTGCAGGCGGGATCGCCGCGATCAGTCGTGGCAGCTTCTCCTTGATGCGGTCGACCGTGTCGATGACGTTGGCGCCGGGCTGCTTGAAGATCACCAGAAACACGCCGCGCTTGCCGTCGGCCCAGGCCGCCGTCTTCATGTCCTCCGGCCCGGACACGGCCTTGCCGATGTCGCGAACCCTCAAAGGCGCGCCGTTGCGGTAGGCGACGATGACGTCGTCCCAGGGCGGGGCCTCGAGCAACTGGTCGTTGGCGTAGATGGTGTAGGCGCGCCGGGTGCCGTCGATGTTGCCTTTCGGGCTGTCTGTGGTCGCGAGTGCGATCTGGCTGCGCACGTCCTCCAGCGACAGCCCCTTGGCGACCAGCTTGGCCGGATCGACCTGAATGCGCACCGAGGGCTTCTGCTGCCCGCCGACGAACACCTGCGCCACGCCTGGAAGCTGGCTGATCTGTTGGGCGAGCTGGGCGTCGGTGCGGTCGCTGACGGTGGTCAGCGGTAGGGTGTCGGAGGTCGCCGACAGGATCATGATCGGGGAGTCTGCCGGGTTGACCTTCCGATAGGTCGGCGGCGAGGGCAGGTTCTTCGGCAACTGGCCGCTCGCCGCGTTGATCGCGGCCTGCACGTCATTGGCGGCGGCATCGATCGGGCGGTTGAGATCGAACTGGATGGTGATCGATGTCGAGCCGAGCGAGCTCGTCGAGGTCATCTGCGTGATGCCGGGGATCTGCGCGAGCTGGCGCTCGAGCGGCTGCGCCACGGAGGAGGCCATGGTTTCGGGGCTGCCGCCCGGCAGCGACGCGGAGACCTGGATGGTCGGAAAGTCGACCTGGGGCAGCGGCGCAACCGGCAGCAGAGGGTAGGCCACGAGGCCTACGAAAAGGATACCCGCCATCAGCAGCGAGGTGCCGATTGGATAGCGGATGAATAGAGACGAGAAGCTCTCCTGCATGCCTGACACCACAAGCGGGCCGGCGCATCTTCTCCCCGTGCGCGTCGGAGCCGCGCTCGAGAGCCCGAGCGCGAATGTGCGCTTCTTCAACCCATGTGTTTGTTGATTGCTCCGGAACGTCGTCGGTCCGGGGCCGGCTTTATAAACGAAAGACTAATCCGTTCGCTCCGGCCCCGCGAACGGTTTCCTGCGCTGGATGCTTGAGACCTTTGTCGAAGGCTACAGCGAGTTATGCGTTTTGCGCAGGTCGGAAACGGAGTGTTTTTCTCGGTTTTGGATTGTTGCGACGCCGTGTCTCATCTGTTTCGGCTCGCGTTACAAGCGGGAGAGGTATGATTGGGAACGATCGCTTCTTCCGCGCCGTTGTGCCATATCGAAATGGCATAACGCCTGCCGTTGTCACCGATTCGAGGATATGTCCGATGCGCCTGCCTCTCCTGACCCTCACCGCGATTGCCACGCTGTTTGTGGCGGCAGACGCCAGCGCCCAGACCTATGATCCGCGCTACCCGGTCTGCATGAAAGTCTATTCGCTGGGTGGCCGCGGTGGCGGTGGCGAGTTTTTTGACTGCTCCTTCACCTCGTTGCCGCAGTGCCAAGCCTCGGCTTCAGGCCGCGCCGCGAGCTGCGACCTCAATCCCTTTTATGCCTTCAACGAGCCGCCGCCGCCTCCGCCTCGCCGTCACAAGAAAGTGCATTAGCGATCGACGATGCGACCTCCAGTGATATTCTTCCTGCGTCGCTCACTCGTCCTGATCGTAACCTCCGGCACATTGCTGACGGCCGCCCCGTCGCATTCCCAGACATTCGACCCTAGCCATCCCGTCTGCATGCACGTCTATTCCGGTGCGAACGGCGGTGGTGGCGAATGGTACGACTGCTCCTTCATGTCGCTACCGCAGTGCCGCGCGACGGCTTCTGGCCGTCCCGCGACCTGCGATCTCAATCCGTATTATCCCGTCCGCGCCCCGCAGCCGCGCCCGCGCCACAGGCGAAGCGGCTAGCGCCGCGCGATTACTGCGAACTATTCCTTCCTGATCCCTGACAGTTCCACCACCTTGCGCCAGCGGTCGGTTTCTGCCGTCAGCATGCGGCCGAACTCGTTGGCATTGCCGTGCAACGGTATTGCGCCGAGCTCGGCGATGCGGGCCTTGATCCCGGCGTCGGACAGGGCCGTGTCAATCTCGCGATTGAGGAGATCGACGATCTCGCGCGGTGTGTCGTGCGGGGCGCCGACGCCGTAGAACGACGATGTCTCGTAGCCGGGAAGCGTGTTCGAGATCGGCGGCACGTCGGGCAAAATCTCCGAGCGCTCGCGCGTGGTGACGCCGAGCGCGCGCAGCTTGCCGGCGCGCACCAGCTCGAACGACGAGGTGACGTTGTCGAACATGCCCTGGATCTGGCCGCTCATCACGTCGGTCAGGCCTGGCGCCGAGCCGCGATAGGGCACATGAGTGAAGTGCACGCCGGCCAATGACTTGAACAGCTCGCCGGAGAGATGCAGCGACGTGCCGATGCCCGAGGAGGCAATCGACATCTTGCCGAGATTGGCCTTGGCGTAAGCGATGAAGTCGGCGACGCTCTTCACCGGCAGATCGTTGTTGACGACCAGCACCAGCGGAATTCGCGCGACACCCGCGACCGGCGCGATGTCCTTGGCGAAATCGTAAGGCAGTGCAGGATCGAACGAGGCATTGATGGCGTTCGCGGTCGAGGTCAGCAGCAGCGTGTAGCCGTCCGCCGCGGACGTGATGACCGCCTGTGTCCCGATATTGCTGCCGGCGCCGGGCTTGTTCTCAACGACGAAGGTCTGGCCGAGCCGGTCGGACAGGCGCTGGCAGAGCAGCCGCGACAGCACGTCGGTGGCCCCACCCGGCGCATAGGGCACCACCCATTTCACGCTGTGTGACGGATATGACGGATTGCCGATCGCGAAGGCGCGCGGCGCGGCGAGAGCGGCTGTGGAACAGGCGGCCGATCGGAGGAAAAATCTTCTGGTGATCATAATCCGTATCCCCACTCTCGCTGCACCTCTCCCCTAGCCCACAAGGGGAGAGGGTAAGCATGACCGCTCGGCATCGTTCGCTTTGCTATCGCAAGAATCGGGCCAAGCCGCACGCCGATCCGGTCGGCTTGGTAAAGGATGACTGGGGTTGATCGTCGGCTAACCCGGTTTTACCTTGTCTCTTAACACCTGGGCAGGGCGCGCGGGTCTAGTCTGACGGAACCTGGCAGAGACCGCCCGAAAGATGAATGATATGACTACCGGCGTCATGACGCAGCCGAAAGCCGCGCGCGCACCCTCGGCCTCGAAAATCTGGCTGAAGGCCATCGAGCTCACAGCGCGGATCGAGACGCTGCCGGGCCGTCTGTTCGCCGACGTCATCGACGATTGGGCGCAGCGGCAGCCCGATCGCATCGCTCTGGTCACGGACGACGCAGCTCTCAACTACGAAAGCCTGTCGAAGAGGATCAATCGCTACGCGCGCTGGACACGCGCGGTCGGTGTGGCCAGGGGCGACACCGTTGCGCTGATCATGCCGAACGGCATCGACTATGTCGCTGCATGGCTTGGCATCAGCCGGGTGGGCGGCGTGGTGGCGCTGATCAACACCAAGCTCGTCGGGCAATCGCTTGCGCATTGCGTTGATGTCGCAAAGCCCGCTCACGTTATCGTCGCGCATGAGTTGGCGGAGACGCTCGACGGTGCATCGCCGCATCTGAAGACGCAGGCCAAGGTCTGGACCCACGGCGATGCCCGCAGCGAATGCGCGATCGACGTTGTGCTCACCGCACTCGATGACGGCCCGCTCTCGCCGGAGGAGCGCGGCGACGTCACCATCGACGACCGTGCACTGCTGATCTACACCTCCGGGACCACGGGCCTGCCGAAGGCCGCCAGCGTGAGCCACCGCCGCATCCTCAACTGGGGCTTTTGGTTTGCGGGCCTCACCGGCGCGACGTCCCAGGATCGCCTCTATGACTGCCTGCCGCTGTTCCACTCGGTCGGCGGCATCGTCGCACCGTGCAGCATGCTCGCCGTCGGCGGGTCGGTGGTGATCGCGGAAAAATTCTCGGCCTCGAACTTCTGGTCCGACATCGTGCGGCATGAGTGCACGCTGTTCCAGTATATCGGCGAACTCTGCCGCTACCTGCTGAAGGCGCCGCCATCGGAATACGAGAACCGGCATCGCCTGCGGCTCGTCTGCGGCAACGGTCTGCGCGGCGACATCTGGGAGGATTTCCAGGATCGCTTCGCCATTCCCCGTATCCTCGAATTCTATGCGGCGACGGAGGGTAATTTCTCGCTGTTCAACGTCGAAGGCCAGCCCGGCGCGATCGGCCGTATTCCGCCACTGCTCGCGCACCGCTTTCCCGCGCGCATCGTCAAGCTCGACCCCGACAGCGGCGCGCCGGTGCGCAACGAAGAGGGCCTTTGCATCGCCTGCGCCCGCGGCGAGGCTGGTGAAGCGGTCGGTCGCATCGGCGCCGCGGACGAGGGCGGCGGCCGCTTCGAGGGCTATACTGACGCCGGTGAAACCGAAAAGAAAATCCTGCGGGATGTCTTTGCCAAGGGCGATGCCTGGTTCCGCACGGGCGATTTGATGCGGCTCGACGACAAGGGCTTCTTCCATTTCGTCGACCGCATCGGCGACACCTTCCGCTGGAAGGGCGAGAACGTCGCGACGTCGGAGGTGAATGATGCCGTGCGCGATTTCACCGGCGTGATCGATGCCACCGCCTACGGCGTCAGCATTCCCGGCGCCGACGGCCGCGCCGGCATGAGCGCGATCGTCGTGAACGGGGGTTTCGACATCGCCGCACTGCCCGCACATCTCGCGCAGCGCGTGCCGGTGTACGCGCGTCCCGTCATCATCCGCATTTCGCACGAGCTCGATGCGACCGAGACGTTCAAGCAGAAGAAGGGCGACCTCGCGCGTGAAGGCTTCGATCCCGCTGCGATCTCCGATCCGCTGTTCATGCTTGACCCGACATCCGGCGCCTATGTCGCGCTGGATTCCGAACTGTACGCGCAGATCATCGACGGCTCGATCAGGCTTTAGCGAAGCGAAAATGCGGAGATAGGTCCAATTTTATCTGAATTGTCCAAGAGGCCATTTACTTCTTTCGGGTAAACAGCGCGGACCATGGGGAGGCGGTCATCAAGAGCCGCCGCAATTCGAACGATAACGAAAAGCGAGCCAGCCATGCCGGTAAGGTCGAAGGTTATTGAAGCGATCAAGCAGATCGCCAAAGAGCAGCACGTCGCGCTTCCCGAACTCTCGGACGATCTGTCCCTGCACGAGACGGGCTTCGACTCGCTCGCCTTCGCAATCCTGGTGGCGCGCCTCGAAGACGAGACCGGCGTCGATCCCTTTACCATTTCCGAGGACGCACCGTTCCCCGTCACCGTGGGCGATTTCGTGCGGGCCTACGAAAATGTTCCCGCGTGAGATCTTTGCGCTCCGCGACCATCTCGGCGCGGAGCTGACGGGCCGCACGTTGTCCGATGCGCACCATGTCGTGTCGCTGACGGATATCCTCTTGCAGACGGTCCTGGGCGGCCGCCTGCGCGAATTGTCCGGCCGCGCGGTCCTGCTCAAGCTGCCCGACCAGCTTCGCTCCGGCCTTGCCATGATCGAGCTCGACGGCATCGCCCGTCGCATGCTGCTTTGCCCGCCCGATCTCAACTCCGCGCATCTCGACGCGTTGATCGCGGACGCCGGCATCGATGCCGTCGTCACCGACGAGCCCAGTCGCTGGGCCGAGACTGGCGTGCCACTCGTCGTCACCGCGCAATTGCCGCTCGAAGCCTCCGCGCCCGCGCGGACCGAACGCGCCACGGAATGGCTGATGCTGACCTCGGGCACGTCCGGCGCCCCGAAAATCGTCGGTCATACGCTGGAAGCATTGACAGGCGCGATCGTCGCCGAAGGCCCCAGGCGCGGATCCGCGCCGGTGTGGGCGACCTTCTACGATATTCGCCGCTATGGCGGCCTGCAAATCTTCCTCCGCGCGATTCTCTCGGGCGGTTCGATGGTGCTGTCCGATCCGCATGAGGCGCTCGCCGATCACGTCATGCGGCTGAATGCGCGCAGCGTCTCCCACATTTCCGGCACGCCCTCACACTGGCGCAAGCTCCTGATGAGCGGCTCGGCCGCGCAGTTCGCGCCGCGCTATGTCCGCCTCTCCGGCGAAATCGCCGACCAGGCGGTGCTCGACGGCCTGAAGGCGGCATTCCCGGAATCTTCCGTCGGCCATGCCTATGCCTCGACCGAGGCCGGTGTCGGCTTTGCCGTCAATGATGGGCTCGAAGGCTTTCCGGCCGACTATCTCGGCAACCGCAACGGTGTCGAGATGAAGGTCGTCGACGGTTCGCTGCGGATCCGCTCGACCCGCACGGCGCACGCCTACATTGGCCGTACCGCCGCCGCGCTGACCGATGATCACGGCTTCGTCGACAGCGGCGACATCGTCGAATTGCGCGGCGACCGCTACTATTTCGTCGGCCGCCGCGGCGGCATCATCAATATCGGCGGGCTGAAGGTCCATCCCGAGGAGATCGAGGCGGTGATCAACCGCCATCCCGACGTGCGGATGTCGCGGGCGAAGTCGCGCCGCAGCCCGATCACCGGCAGCATCGTCGTCGCCGACGTGATCCTCGCCGACGGTACCGATCCGGCGCGGGCGAAGGAGATCCGCGACCAGATCCTGGATCAGTGCCGCGCGCGGCTCGCTTCGCACAAGGTCCCGGCGGTCATCCGCTTCGTCGAGGCGCTCGACGTCACCCCGGCCGGCAAACTGGCACGCACCGATGCATAATGTCCTCGTCACCGGCGGCAGCCGCGGCATCGGCCTAGCGATTGCGAGGCGCCTCGTCGGCGCCGGCTACAACGTGATCGCGGTCGCTCGGCGCGAAAGCGAGGAGCTCAAGGCCGTGATCGCCGAGTCCGAAGGACGCCTGCATTTTCGCGTCTGCGATCTCGCCGTGATTGATGCGATCCCGGCATTCGCTAAGCTCGTGCGCGACGAGTTCGGAGCGATCTACGGCCTCATCAACAATGCCGGCCTCGGTACCGAAGGCCTGCTCGCGACCATGCACAATTCGGAGATCGAGGCGCTGGTGCAGCTCAACGTATTGTCGCCGATCATCCTCACTAAATATGTCGCGCGGCAGATGATGGCTGATGGCGCCGGCCGCATCATCAACATCTCCTCGATCATCGCGACCACGGGCTACAATGGTCTCTCCGTCTACGGCGCGACCAAGGCCGCCGCCACCGGCTTCACCCGCTCGCTCGCGCGCGAGGTCGGCAAGCTCGGCATCACCGTGAACGCGATCGCGCCGGGCTTTATTGATACCGAGCTCACGCACAATCTCTCCGACGAGGGGCGCAAACGCATCGCGGGCCGCAGCGCACTGCGCCGCCTGCCGGAGACAGATGATGTCGCGCGCATGGTGGAATATCTCCTGGGAGACGGCGGCCGCAACGTGACCGGCACCGTGTTCACGGTCGACGCAGGCAATACGGCGTAAGCGGAACCCTGCCGCCACAATTGCGTTGATCCGGCCCGATGACATCCAGCCGGATTTGGTCGTAGGATGCTCCGTAATCGATCGGGTTACGTCAATCGATCTGCCCAATTCGACAGGGAGCAGTGCATGGCCGCGCCAGACATGACCGCTTCAAACCAGGGCCGTACCGAGCAGCCGCGTGCGGAGCCGGCCGATATCCGCTGCCCGCCGATGACGCATCAAAATTCCGGTGCTAACGGCTACGAGATCTATCCGCAGCAATTCGTTCGGCTGGTGGGCTGTCACGACGCGTCCCGGGATGCCTTGCGCAAGCGTCAGGACGAGAACCTTCACTAGGCGCTCACGACCTATTCTTCGGCAGGTCAATCCGTTCGTGCGTGAATTCCGGCGGCCCCTCGGTGAGGCGGCGGATGCGGCGCTCGCGTTCGTCGACCGGCAGGGCTGGATCAATCAACCCCTCGATCTCGTGCACCGCGATCTCCTCGATCCTGCTGGCGTCCGATGCGATCGGATGCGCTGACGTGAGTGCCGGGGGCGCGATCTTCAGGCCCAGTTCGACCAGCTTGCAGATCGCATCCGAGCGCGACAGTTGATGGGTTCCGGCCCAGGCATCGACGGCGGCGGTCAGCCCTTCCGGCATCTTGACCGCGCTGATCGGATCGAGCCCCGTGCGCTGGTGCACCGGAGCGGCGGAGTCCTTGTTGCCGAAATCGGACACTTCGATCATCCCGTGCAACCCCTGGAAATGACCGAAACCGTAGCCATTCCCTCCGGCCGCCTGTTTGACGTCGATCAATGATTTGCTGCGGCATTGCAGCGCGGCCTCATCTTGTTGTCCGCGCCCGTTTCGGTCAATGGTTGAAAGCGGGGCGCGGGCCGGCGAACCCGGATCGATCCTGCCGCGTATTTCGAACGAGCGTCCCAACCATCCGGCATCATCCGATGACATCAGGCGAATCCTTCTATGGCAGCATCCCGGTTTTCCGCGGCTTCGCCAGCCTGATGGACCCTGCGCTCTATTCGCCGCTTCCGGACGACTGGAGCATCGGCGTCGCCGACATCGTCGATTCCACCAAGGCGATCGCGGCGCAGCGCTACAAGGCGGTCAACATGGCCGGTGCCGCCGTGATCGCGTCCGTGACCAATGCGCTGGAGGGGCGGGAATTCCCCTTCGTGTTCGGCGGCGACGGCGCGAGCTTCGCGGTCGCGCCGCACGATCTCGAACCTGCCCGCGAGGCCCTTGCCGCGACCGCGACCTGGGTGAGGGAGGATCTCGATCTGAAGATGCGCGTCGCGCTGGTGCCGCTGACCGCCGTCCGCGCGCAGGGTCTTGACGTGCGCGTCGCACGCTTCGGTCCGTCGGCCAATTTGTCCTATGCGATGTTCTCAGGCGGCGGGCTCGCCTGGGCTGACGCCGCAATGAAGCGCGGCGAGTTTGCGGTCACGGAAGCGCCCGCCGGCACGCAGCCAGATCTCTCCGGCCTGTCCTGCCGCTTCGAGGTGATCCCGGCTTCGCGCGGTTTGATCCTGTCGGTGCTGGTGGTGCCGACGCGCGGCGCCGACCCGCTGGCGTTCCGCAAGGTGATCGAGGACATCATCCACCTCGTCGAGCGCAGTCCGGATGGCGCCCGCCCGGTGCCGCCGCAGGGACCGCCGCTGAAATGGCCGCCGCAGGGGATGGACTATGAAGCCCGCACCAAACGCGGTGGTCCGTTGCTCGTGCGCCGCGCCCGCGTGCTGGCCTACACGCTGTTCGTCTATCTGATCATGCGTTTCGACCTCAACGTCGGCAGCTTCATGCCAAAGGCCTACAAACGGCAGCTGGTCGAGAACTCCGACTTCCGCAAATATGACGATGGCCTGCGCATGATCCTCGACTGCACGCCGGAGCTTGAGCGCGCCCTCAGCGATCGTCTCGCGGTCGCAGCGCGCGACGGCATCGTGCGCTACGGCCTCTACCAGCAGGACGCCGCGATGATGACCTGCTTCACGCCGTCGGCGCTGCGCAGCGATCACGTGCACTTCATCGACGGCGCGCGAGGCGGTTACGCCTCGGCGGCAACGGCATTGAAGGCGATGATGGCGTAACGCCACTTTCGTGCCCCGGACGCAGCGCAGCACCCCGGCGATGCGAAGCATCGTCCGGAGTGGTGCGCTGCAGAGCCGGGGCCCATCGCAGCGTGGGTCCCGGCTCTGCGCAGCGTCACCATAGCGTGTCGAAGACGCGCGTGAACGCGCTTATGGCGCCGCAGCGCGTCCGGGACACGAGAAGTCAGAAGCTCACCGCCCCGCGCGTGTCCAGGTCTCGCCGCCGCAGAGCGCGCCGACACAGCCTTCGACCCGCAGCGAATCCGCGGCGGTGACCATGACGCTGCTCGCATAGGTGCTGCCGTCATCGGCATTGTAGATCTGGCCCGACCATTTGTTCGGTCCGGACGGCTGCATGCCGCTGAACAGCGGCAATCCGATCATCGGGCGCCTGGCGAGCAGGGGATTGGGATTCTTGCTATCGGTCGCGGGCTGGCCGGTCGCGGTGTCGTAGGGCTCCTTCAGCCAGACGATGACGCCGCAGATGCCGCCGCTGCATTTGCTGATCTTCACGCGGGCATCACCCGCCTGGGTGAGCCAGGTCCCGCTCGCGTCGGCACTCTGAGCATGCACGGAAGTCACGCCGGACAGCGCGGCCACGATGAGGGAGACGATGGCGAATCGGTTGAGCATGGAGAGAGCCCCGAAAATGGAGGCGCCTCCATAGCAGCCCAGCAGGATAGTGCAACGCTGGATGGAATCACGTTCCTGCGCTCATTTGCCCCATCACACGAAGGCGATCGAGCGCCTTGAAAGCTCACCAGGGCAGGCCGCATAGGTCGAGTGTGCCCAGTGTCGGCGCGCGGACGATGTCGAAGACGTAGGGCGCCATGTAGTTGAAGCGGATCCGCCCTTCCGGCTGCTCGCAATAGACCTCGCCCGTAAAGGGTTGCCATTTGCGGGCCTCGTAGAACGCGAAATTGTGCGGCTCGCAGAACAGCAACGCGAAGCGGACCGCCTCGTTGGCGCGTATGGTGTGCACCGCTGCATCTATCGCCATGGTGGCGTAGCCGCGGCCGCGCCGGTCCTCGCGGGTGCAGACCCCGCCGATGCCGCCGACATGGACCTTGCGTCCGTTCCAGCTGACGGTGCGGAAGTAGATGCCGACATGGCAGATGAGGCCGTCCTCGGGCGTCTCGATCAGTACGCGAAGATCGGCGTTGGCCCACAGGATGTGCCCCCAAGGCTGCTTCTCAACCCTGTGGCGTGGCCAGACGGCGCTATGTAGCGGCTCCGCGATCGACCACGAGGCATCGCCGTTCAAAATGTCGATCTCGACGCTCATGACTCTCTCTTTCGCATTTCGGCCGCGTGGTGCATTCGTTCTGTCATAAGCGGTTCAAAGGCAATGATATTTTGCGGTGAGCGATCAAGCCGGAGTGAACATCGGCCTGCGGCGAAGCTGTGCATCCAGGTCATGCCGTCGCATTACCGTTTTCGCAAATTGTTGGTATTTAACGCCGCAGGAACCTTCTATAAGGATGACCGTTAGCCAGTTCCCCACCCAGTTGCGGACAAGAACCCATGACCTTTACGCTGCCCCCACTCCCTTACGCCTATGACGCCCTCGGCCAGTTCATGTCGAAGGAGACGCTGGAATTCCACCACGACAAGCATCATCAGGCCTATGTCACCAACGGCAACAATGCGCTCAAGGGCACCGAATGGGAAGGCAAGTCCCTTGAGGAGATCGTCAAGGGCTCGTTCGGCAAAAACCCCGCGGTGTTCAACAATGCCGGCCAGCACTACAATCACATCCACTTCTGGAGCTGGATGAAGCCCAATGGCGGCGGCACCAAGCTGCCGGGCAAGCTCGAGAAGAAGATCAACGAGGACCTCGGCGGCTTCGAGAAGTTCAAGACGGACTTCCAGGCGGCCGGCGTCGGCCAGTTCGGCTCCGGCTGGTGCTGGCTCCAGGTCAAGAACGGCAAGCTCGAGATCTCCAAGACCCCCAACGGCGAGAATCCGCTGGTCCACGGCGCCACTCCGATCCTCGGCTGCGACGTCTGGGAGCACTCCTACTACATCGACTATCGCAACCGTCGTCCCGACTATCTCAAGGCGTTCGTCGAGAACCTCGTGAACTGGGAATACGTCGAGTCCCTGTTCGACAAGGCGTAAGGCCTGACATCGCCAGAAACGCGAAAGGCGGTCGCTTATGCGGCCGCCTTTTTGCTGTGCGGAATTGACTGATCGAACCAGTCCTGCGCGGCGCGCGCACGGGTCTGTCATCGTACCGTTTGCATCGCCTCGGCGGCGCCCTTAAGCAAGACGGGCATCACCCTCGAGCCGATCCAGCCCGTTGTCAGAAGGTCCTTCGAAAAGTCCTGCGCCTGCCGAGGACGCGGAATCCGAACCGCGGCCGGGACGTGTGCGCAAGCCGATCGGCTGGTCGACGATCATCATCGCGGCGCTGGTGGCTGTGAGTGCGACCCTGGTCTGGCGGCGTGACGGTACTGACGGTGTTCTGGAGATCCTCACGCACGATCTCTCGCTGTTCTCAGGCATCCTGCCGCGCGTGCTGGCGGGCTGCCTGCTTGGCGCGTTCATCTCCGAAATCTTGCCGCACGAAAAAGTCTCGCGCTCGCTCGGGCCCAAATCCGGACTGATGGGTCTTCTGATCGGTACGGCCTTCGGCGCGATCCTGCCGGGCGGCCCCTTCACCGCCTATCCCGTCGCAAGCGCGCTGCTCGCGGTCGGCGCCGATTTCGGCGCTACCATCGCCATGGTCGTGAGCTGGACGCTGATCGGCTATGGCCGCGCGGTCGCCTGGGAAATCCCGATCATGGGCACCGACTTCACGCTGTGGCGCATCCTGATCTCGCTGCCGCTGCCGGTGCTCGCCGGCGCGCTCGGTCGCTTCGTCTATGTCCGGATCTATCCGAAGCGCGACAGCGACGAGGACGCGGCATGAGCGCGGCGCTCCTCATCGATATCCTGCTGTGGGGCTCGGTGTTCGGCGTCGGCCTGATCGCCTTTCGCCGTGGCCCTCCGGTGTTCAAGGCCTCGCTGCGCGAAGGCACGATGGACTTCATCAACATCGTGCCGCGGATCGCGCTGGGCGTGATCGGCTCCGGCTACATCGCCGCCATCATCCCGCAGGAGGTGATCACCGGTTGGCTCGGCCCGGACAGCGGCTGGCTCGGGGTTGCGAGCGCCGTGGTCGCGGGTGCGGCCACCCCCGGCGGCCCCGTGATCGGCTTCTCCATCGGCACGGTGGCCC
>JAEWFG010000431.1 GCA_023388935.1 Pseudomonadota bacterium
CGGTCTTGACCCGACCTGCGCGCGCCATCCGATAGGTCCCACGGTCGGGGCGAAGAGCTGGCCTGCAATCGAACAAAGAGCTGACCAAACACCTTGACACACCAAATCCCCATGTGAGCAATCCAGAAATGTATCTGCGGAAATAGTCTGGATTGCTTCGCTGCGCTCGCAATGACGGCACAGAGAGAGACGCGCGTCCCTCACTCCGGTGCGGCTCCCACAGGCGGGCCGCCGGGCGGGCGGTGCAGGAAGGTCATTGACAGGTAGGCGCCGACCCAGGAGCCGATCGCGGCGAAGGCGACATAGAAGGCGTTCTCGGTGTAGCTGATCACCGCGTAGGATGAGAGCAGGTACCAGATCGCGCTCCAGCTCGCGGCTGGGACGCGCTTGCGTGCGATCACAGCGGATGTAAACATCACGTAGACCGCGTCGGTGGCCGCCGTCGCGACGAACACGGCGCCTGCGGTGAGGGGGTCGATGGCGGCCATTGCATTCCTTTCTGCGATCGTGACATGGTCGCGAAAATTAGAGGGAGCGAGGCGGCGATGCAAAGCCCTGCCGATATTCTCAGCGACATCTGGATCGCCGCCGGCGGCGATGTAGCTGCGCTCGAACGCGTGCGGCTGACCAGCGCAGAACCGCAGATCCCGTCCTCGTTTCGCGTTGCCGTTGCCGGCCAGACGACGATTGCTGCTGCCGGCCTCGCCGCCGCCGAAATCTGGAAGCTGCGCAGCGGCGAGGCGCAGGACGTCTCCGTCGACATGCGCCATGCCGTCGTCGAATGCCGTTCGGAGCGTTACCTGCGCGTCGACGACAAGCCGCCGCCGCCGGCCTGGGACGCGATCGCCGGCGTCTACAGGACCGGCGACAGCCGCTTCGTCCGCTGCCACACCAACTTCCCGCATCATCGCGACGCCGTCTGCAAGGTGCTCGGCTGCGAGCCCGAGCGCGAGAAGGTGCAGGCCGCGCTGATGCAATGGAAGGGCGAGGATTTTGAAACTGCGGCTTATGCTGCGGGCGGCGTCGTTGCGCTGATGCGGAGCTACGACGAATGGTCGGCGCTGCCGCAGGCGCGTGCGCTCGCCGAACTGCCGCTGATCTCGATCGAGAAGATCGGCGATGCCCCGCCAAAGCCATGGCCCCAAGGATTCTCGAACAGCAACCGTCCGCTCTCAGGCCTTCGCGTGCTCGATCTCTCCCGCGTAATCGCAGGCCCCGTCGCCGGCCGCACGCTCGCCGCGCATGGTGCGGATGTGCTCCTGGTTTCGGGGTCCGAACTGCCCGCGATTCCCTGGCTCACCATCGATACCGGTCGCGGCAAGCTCACGACGTTCGTCGAGCTGAGGACCGAGGCGGGGCGGGCGCAGTTGCGCGAGCTCGTGAAAGAAGCCGACATCTTCTCGCAAGGTTATCGCCCGCGCGCGCTCGCCGCTCTCGGCTTCGGGCCGGAGGACGCTGTGAAAATCAATCCCGGCATTGTCTACGTCACGCTGTCGGCCTACGGCCATGCCGGTCCCTGGGCTGAGCGGCGCGGCTTCGACTCGCTGGTGCAGACCACGACCGGCTTCAACCATGCCGAGGGGCGGGCCGCCGGCATCGACGGGCCGAAGGAATTGCCGGCACAGATGCTCGACCACGCCACAGGCTATCTGATGGCGTTCGGCGCGGTGATGGCGAAGGCCCGCCAGGCCCGCGAAGGCGGCAGCTGGCAGGTCCGCGTGTCGCTGGCCCAGACCGGACGCTGGCTATGGAATCTCGGTCGGCTCGACGGCGGCCTGAACACCCCGGATCTTACGGGGAAAGCCGTACATCCTGCGTTCATCGAGAGCGTGCCATCTGGCTTCGGCACGTTGAAGGCGGTGCGCCATTCGGCGGTGCTGTCGAAAACGCCGGCCCGATGGAGTCGTCCGGCGATGCCGCTCGGCAGCCATCCGCCGCAATGGCCGGCGCGAAGCTGACATGAAGCTGACAAAGAGGCTGACATGTCGCAAAATTTTAACGTAAACCGAAGGGCGCCCAGCGTTTTTTAGGTTGTTTGAAATCTCGATTCAGCACTATTAGCGCGACCGATGAGGCAGTCATTTGCCGACGATCATCGCGGAGATGACTGGGCCCCATGGGAACTGAAAAGACCAAGCGATTGCAAGTGCTTACAAAGCAGCGGGTGATTACATCCGCAGTTTTGCTAGCGCTTGCCGGGGCTGGGGCCTACGGTTTTCTCTATGTGGGCGCCAAGGAGAAGAGGCACTCCGAAGTCTCCAGCCAGTCCCGCAGGAACGCGCAGAATTTCACGCCCACGCCGTCCGAATGGGCGACGCTGACCATCGAGCCGGTGAAGGAAAAGATCTTCCGAGCCGAGTACGTCACCGAAGGTAAGGTCGCCGTTGACGAGGATCGCTCGACGCCAGTCTTTTCACCCTATGCCGGCCGGGTGACCAAATTGCTCGCCAAGCCGGGCGACACCGTCACGCAGGGGCAACCGCTGTTCACGATCGAGGCCGCCGACACCGTGCAGGCCCAGAACGATTTTATCGCGGCGGTGACCTCGCAGAACAAGGCGAAGTCGGCGCTCGAGCTCTCCGATATCCAGTTCAAGCGCGCCAAGGATCTTTATGAGGGCCACGCCGTCCCGCTGAAGGACTATCAGCAGGCGGAAGCCACCCAGGTCCAGGCGCAAAACGACATGCGCTCCTCGGTGACGGCGCTGGAGGCCGCGCGCAACAAGCTGCGCATTCTCGGGTTTACCGACGAGGCCATCAAGACTTTCCAGGACAAGGGCAGCATCAATCCGGAGATCACGATCTATGCGCCGATCTCGGGCACCGTCGTGCAGCGCAAGATCGGTCCCGGGCAGTATGTCAGCGCCGGCTCCAGCGATCCGGTGTTCGTGATCGGCGACCTCTCGACCGTCTGGCTGACCGCCTTCGTGCGCGAGAGCGATGCGGCGTCCGTGTCTGTGGGACAGGACATCACCGTCAACGTGATGGCGCTCCCGGGCCACCCGTTCACCGCCAAGATCAACTATGTCGCCACCGCGATCGATCCCAACACCCGCCGCCTCCTGGTCCGCGCCACCATCGACAACAAGGAAGGCCTGCTCAAACCGGAGATGTTCGCCAATGTGACCATCTACTCGACCGGTGGCCGTGCAGCGCCGGCCGTGCCGAAGCAAGCGCTGATCTACGAAGCTGATCGGGTCCGCATCTGGGTCGCGCGCGACGACAAGTCGGTCGAGCTGCGGCACATCAAGATTGGACTGACCAACGGCAACCTGGTCGAGGTTACCAGCAACCTGAAGCCCGGCGAGCGGATTGTCACCAGAGGCAGCCTGTTCATCGACCGCGCGGCATCCGGCAGCTGAACGACGGCCTAAGCACAACGAAGACCCGAATGGATCGCCTCGTCGCCTTTGCCGTCAATCGGCGCTTCCTGATGGTCGGCCTGTTCGTCGCCGTGCTGATCGGCGGCTTGCTCGCGTTCAACCAGCTCAACATCGAGGCATATCCCGACCCGACCCCGCCGATGGTCGACATCGTGACGCAAAGCCCCGGTCTGTCGGCTGAGGAGATCGAGCGCTACATCACGATCCCGATCGAGACCCAGGTCGCTGGCCTGAAGAACCTCACGACCATCCGCACCATCTCGCTCTACGGCCTCTCCGACGTCAAACTCCAGTTCTCCTTTGCCTACACCTATGAGGAGGCGCTGCAGCAGGTGCTGAACCGCCTCGCGCAGCTCGCGCCGCTGCCCGGCAACGTGCAGCCGCAGATATCGCCGCTCAGCCCGATCGGCGAAATCTTCCGCTATCGCCTGGTCGGCCCGCCGAACTACAGCGTGCTCGACCTCAAGACCATCCAGGACTGGATCCTGCAGCGCCGCTTCCGCGCCGTGCCCGGTGTGATCGACGTCACCGGCTGGGGCGGCAAGAGCAAGACCTATGAGCTCCAGGTCGACAACAACAAGCTGGTGGCCAACGGCCTGACGCTGCCGCAATTGCTCCAGGCGGTCAGCAATTCCAACGTCAATGTCGGCGGCAACACAGTCGATATCGGCCAGCAATCGGCCGTGGTGCGCGGCGTCGGTCTGATCAAGTCGATCGACGATCTCGCCAACACCATGGTGGCACAGACCAACGGCAATCCCGTGCTGGTCAAGGACGTCGCGACCGTCACCGTCGGGCAGAAGCCCCGTCTGGGCATCGCCGGCCTCGACGAGGCCGACGACATCGTGCAGGGCATCGTCCTGATGCGGCGCGGCGAGCAGAGCACGCCGACCATCAAGCGCGTCGAACAGCTGGTCAACCAGATCAACGGCTCCAGCATCCTGCCGCCCGGCGTGCGCATCGAGCGCATCTACGACCGCAAGGACCTGATCGACCTCACCACCCATACAGTGTTGCACAACATGGTGGTCGGCATTTTGCTGATCGTGCTGTTGCAATGGATATTCCTGGGCGATTTGCGCAGCGCGCTGATCGTCGGCGCCACGATTCCGTTCGCGCTGTTCTTCGCCGTGATCATCCTGGTGCTGCGCGGGGAATCGGCGAACCTGCTGTCGGTCGGTGCGATCGATTTCGGTTTGATCGTGGATGCCACCGTGATCATGGTGGAGGCTATCTTCCGCCGTTTGACGCAGACAACGCCGCTGTCCGAACAGATGTCGCCCGAGACGCTGTTCGGGATGAAGAGCCATGCCATCCTCAGCGCCGCGGCCGACGTTTCGCGCTCGATCTTCTTTGCCGCAGCGATCATCATCGCGGCCTTCATTCCGCTGTTTACGCTCTCCGGCGTCGAGGGCAACATCTTCGGGCCGATGGCGCGCACCTACGCCTATGCGCTGGCGGGCGGTCTGCTTGCGACCTTCACCGTCACTCCGGCGCTGTCCGCGATCATCCTGCCCGCGCATGTCGAGGAGACCGAGACAAAGGTCATGCAGATCCTGCATCGGCTCTACATGCCGTTGCTGAATTGGGCGGTCGCCAACCGCAACATCGTGCTTGGCGCTGCGGTCGGCCTCGTGCTGATGACGGTGGCGCTCGGCCGGCTGCTCGGCCTCGAATTCCTGCCGAAGCTCGAAGAAGGCAATCTCTGGATCCGTGCCACGTTGCCGCCGACCATCTCGCTCGAGGAAGGCAACAGCTACGTGAACGAGATGCGCAAGCTGATCGCTGCCCGGCCCGAGGTGGAATCCGTAGTGTCGCAGCATGGCCGCCCCGACGACGGCACCGACGCCGCCGGCTTCTTCAACGCCGAGTTTTTTGCGCCGCTCAAGCCCGCCAGCGAGTGGCCGAACACGCACAGCAAGGAAGAGTTGACCGCGCAACTGCTCAAGCAGCTCGACGACCGCTTCCCCGGCGTCGAATTCAACTTCTCGCAATATCTCCAGGACAATGTCTCCGAAGCTGTCTCCGGCGTGAAGGGCGAGAACTCGATCAAGCTGTTCGGCAGCGACCTCCAGGCGCTGACCGACACCGCCAACAAGATCAAGTCGGTACTGGCGACCGTGCAGGGCGTCACCGACCTTGCGGTGTTCACCTCGCTCGGGCAGCCGACTGTCCAGATCGATATCGACCGCGCCAAGGCCGCGCGCTACGGGCTCACGCCCGGCGACATCAACGCCACCATCAAGGTCGCGATCGGCGGTGACACCGCCGGCGACCTCTACGAACCGGGAAGCGACCGCCACTTCCCGATCATCGTTCGCCTCGCGCCTGAATATCGCAAGAGCGCGGAGGCGATCCACAATCTGCGGATCGGTGCGCCCGGGCCGAACGGCACCGTCACGCAAATTCCCCTGAGCGAGGTCGCCACCATCAATCTCGTCTCGGGTGCGGCCTACATCTATCGTGAGCAGCAGGAACGCTATCTGCCGATCAAGTTCTCGGTGCGTGAGCGCGACCTCGGCAGCGCGATCCGTGAGGCGCAGCAGAAGATCGCCGAACAGGTGCAGCTGCCGCCGGGTTCGCACATGGAATGGGTCGGAGAGTACGGCAACCTCCAGGACGCGATCCGGCGGCTGTCGATCGTGGTGCCGATCTCGCTGGCACTGATCGGCATCCTGCTCTGGTTCAATTTCGGCTCGATGACCGACACGCTGCTCGCCATGAGCGTGATCCCGATGGCGATCTTCGGCGGCGTGCTGGGTCTCGTGATCACCGGTACGGCGTTCAGCGTCTCCGCGGCGATCGGCTTCATCGCGCTGTTCGGCATCGCCGTGATGGACGGCATCATCATCATTTCGCAGTTCAACCAGCTCATCGAGGAGGGTGTGGACCGCATGACCGCGGTGGTGCGCACCGGCGAGCTGCAGCTCCGGCCCGTGCTGATGACCTGCGTCGTCGCCGGCGTCGGGCTCCTGCCGGCCGCGCTGTCGGAGGGGATCGGCTCGCAGGTGCAGAAGCCGCTCGCAGTCGTGGTCGTCACCGGCATGATGCTGGCGCCCATCGTGATCCTGGTGACCTTGCCGGTCCTGATTTCGTTCTTCTCCCGCCGCGCGCGCTGATTGCGCCCGCCTGCCGCGATCTCAAAATCCGTAGAGTCGAGCCGGATTGTCGACCAGGATTCTCTTGCGCACATCCGCATCCGGCGCCCACACCGGAAGCTGGTTGAGCAAGCGGCCGTCGTCGATCGGGTAGAGCGGCGCGATGTCGGTGGCTTTGCGTCCCTCGACATGACTCGAATCCGGATGTGGCCAATCAGTGCCCCAGACGATCCGGTCCGCGTTCGCCGCGATCAGCGCCTGCGCATAGGGCACCATGTCCTGATAGTCGGGCGCAAGCTTTGACGAGCGGTAGGCGCCGGAGATTTTGACATAGGCCTTGCCGGATTTGACGAGCGCGATCAGGTCCGCAAAGCCCGGCTGCTCCAGCCCGAGCGAAGCCTCAAGGCCGCCAAAGTGGTCGAACACGGCCGGCACGGGCGCGGCCAGCACGAGGTCCTTGATCGCCGAGATCATCGGCAGCGTGGTGTAGAGCTGCACGTGCCAGCCGCGCGCCTTGATGCGCTCGACGGCCGCTGCGAAGCGGGTACGGCCGACATTGGGATCGCTGATGCCGCCGGTCGCGAGATTGATGCGGATGCCGCGAAAGCCTTCCTGCTGCATCGCATCGAGCTGCGCTTCCGTCGTCTTGTCGTCGATCACGGCCACTCCGCGTGCGGTCGCGCCGCGCGCCTTCATGCCGAACAGGGTGGAGGAATTGTCGGTGCCGTAAACGCTCGGGGTGACGATCACCACGCGCTCGATATGCAGCGCCTTGTGCAGCGCCGCCATCTCCTCCGGCGACGCCAGCTCCGGCGTATAGACACGGCCCGCGAAGAACGGGAACTTTTCGGGATCGCCATGGATATGGGTGTGACAGTCGCAGGCATGGTCCGGGACGTCGAAATTGACCGGCGTCGCTGGTTGGGCTGCGCGCACGTGGACTTTCTCGGTCATGGCTACTCCGGCGGCGTAGAGGACGTAGACAGCGAAATGTCGAGCTACGGTACTGCCCTAAAGCAAGATATCACTGCCCCGACGGCGTGCGCAGGCCGTGCCAGGCGTCGCGGACCTGTTGGTAGTGCACCTGAGGCAGATAGTCCGGGGTATTCAGGCTCAAGGTCTTGACGTCGAGATGGCCGACAGCGCTCAAGAGCGTATAGGAGGCGATCACGCGGTCGCGCAGCGCGCCGATCAGGCGGGCCTTAGCCTGGATCAGGTCGGCCTGCGAGTTCAGCACGTCGACCGTCGTGCGCTGTCCGCCGGCGGCCTCGCGCTGCACGCCCTGGAGCGCGACGGTCGCCGCCTTCACCTCGGACTCCGAGGCCGAGACCGCGATCTTGGCCCCCTCGTTGGCGACCCAGGCGCTGACCGCCGCCGTGCGCGCCTGGTTGCGCACCTGGTCGAGCACGAGCCGGCTCTGTGCCTTGACCTCCTTGGCCTGGCGCGTCTGCGAGGCGGCCGTGCCGCCGTCGTAGATCGGCGCGGTGACGCTGGCGACGATCGATGCCTGGTTCTCGGCGAGGGTGCTCAGCGACGGGTCGTTATCGCGGCTTTTGCTGGCACTGCCCTGGACGCTGGCGCTGGGCAGCAGCGCGCCCTCCGCGACGCGGATATTGGTCGAGGCGACATCGACGTCGAAGCCCGCCGCCATCACCGCCGGATGCTGGCGGATGGCCATCGTCATCGAGTCCTCGCGGCTCTTCGGCAGATAGCGGTCGACGACCTCGGCGGGCCGGAGCTGAGACGGGGGATTGCCGATCACCTGGGCGTAGGTCGCCTGGCTCACGGCAAGCGCGACTTCAGCGGCGTTGAGATCGGCAAGGCCGCGGTTGAGGCGCGCCTCGGCTTGCGCGGTGTCGGTCGGCGTGACGTCGCCGGCATTGAGGCGGCGCTGGGTGACGGCGAGCGTCTCGCGCAGGAACGCGACGTTGGAACGCTGCGCCTCGACCAGCGACTGGTTCGCCAGCACGTTGGTGTAGGCGGTGACCGCGTCGAGCAGCACGCCCTGGCCGACATTGCGCAGCGCCTCGCGGCCGGACTGCACCTGGAGTTCCGCGACCCGCACGCTGTTGGCGGTGCGGAAGCCGTTGAACAGGGTCTGCGTCACCGTGACGCCGATGACCCATGGCTTCAGACTAGCGGTCTGGATGGTGTTGTCGGGAAGCAGGTTGCGCACCGTCTGCAGGCCGGCGCTGAGGCTCGCCACGATCTGCGGCCGGTAGCCGGCCAGCGCCTGCGGCACGTTCTCGTCGGTCGCACGCTGCCGCGCACGTTCGGCATTGAGCTGCGGATTGGTCTGGTAGGCCTTGGCGAGCGCCTCCGGCAGGGCTTCGGCCGAGGCGGCGGAGGGCAGGGCGCACGAGAGCGCCAGCGCAGCCCATGCGGCAACAGCACGATCCACGCCCGGTCGGCGCCGCATTCGCGCGCGGCCAGTACTGGCGGTACGCCCGTTCATTTGATCCCGCAAAACCCCGGCTATCCGCCTCCGCCGACGGCGGCCTCCTACCTGTTTAACCAGCGGCGATCCCGCAGGCAAACTGCCGTGGATGAAACTCCCATGTATTCCACGCTTGTTGCAGGTGCGTCACACCAAATCTGATCGCCAAATGCGTTATAGGAGACCGGGGATGCCTCCCGACGCCGACGCTCTCGCGGAGGGGATCGTCCGCGCGGAGATGATGCTCGAACAATAACCTAAAGCGCGATGAGGCGCTTTAGCCTCGATGTCGTCCCGGTCGAGGCCGGGACGACTGCGGAGAATCTTACCGGTTCTTGTTCACCGGTTTGCGCTTCTCGATGAACGCCGCCATGCCCTCGGAGCGATCCTCCAGCGCGAAGGTCGAGTGGAACAGGTTGCGCTCGACGCTCATGCCCTCGGCGAGCGTGGTCTCGAAGGCGCGGTTGACCGCTTCCTTGGCCATTGCGACGGCGGGCCGCGACATCGAGGCAATCTTCTCGGCCGCTGCGATGACCTCGTCCATCAGCTTGTCAGCGGGCACGATGCGGCTGACGAGGCCGCTCCGCTCGGCTTCGGCCGCGTCCATCATGCGGCCGGTGAGGCAGAGGTCCATCGCCTTCGACTTGCCGATCGCGCGCGTCAGGCGCTGGGTGCCGCCGATCCCGGGAATTGTGCCGAGCGTGATCTCGGGTTGGCCGAATTTGGCGGTGTCGGCCGCGATGATGAAGTCGCACATCATGGCGAGTTCGCAGCCGCCACCGAGCGCATAGCCTGCGACCGCGGCAATGGTCGGCTTGCGGCAACGCGCGACGCGGTCGCCGCCGATCGCGGCAAAATCCTCCGAGAACATGTCGATGAAGCCCTTCGGCTGCATCTCCTTGATGTCGGCACCGGCGGCGAACGCCTTCTCGCTGCCGGTCACGACGATGCAGCCGATGGCGTCGTCGGCCTCGAGATCGTCGACGGCGGCCGCAATCTCGCGGAAGACACCGAAAGAGAGCGCGTTGAGCATCTTCGGCCGGTTCAGCTTGATGATGCCGACCGCGCCTTTGCTTTCGACGATGATGTGTTCGAACGTGCTCATGCTCCACCTACGCTTTTGATTGAGCGGGCAATGTGCCCGCTGGCGCGGTGGGCTTCAAGGGGGCCAAAAAGCCGCCGGAACGCACAACGCGATGCGCGTTCCGGAGGAGGTTCTCAGGCCAGAAATCAGGCGATGAACATGCGCGCGGCAGAGGCCAGCGT
>JAEWFG010000021.1 GCA_023388935.1 Pseudomonadota bacterium
CATGCCCGCAGTACGTCACGCCATCGTCGATCTCATCCTGCGGCCGCCGGCTCAGCGGTGTCCGTACTGCAGAAGACAAATCCTCGAAAAGTCGCTGCACAAACAGGTTCTGCCAAAGTAGTGCTAGCTAGCGACCTTATCGGCCTTGTTGTGCCTGGCTCCTCAATCCTGATCGTTGGAGCGCCTGATCGAGGTGCAGCCGGAGCAGCTTGCTTATGAGGTGTTGTAGCATTTTTCGCGCCGCGGCGACCAAAGGTCCACGCACTCGCTGCGCGAATTCCAAAACATGAGGACCCAATCACCCCAAGGATCAGACTTCGTCTGTACATCGAAAGCTCTCCTCCGCGTTGGCACAGCATGAACCAGATTAGCTCCGGAAGCGGGCGTTGACGTGGGACCGCGTAGGTCGCTTGATGTCCCTTCAAAGACCGCCAACGGCCGGTCTCAACGTCTGCTGTTCAAAGTAGACCAGAAATGACGGGTCAACAATCAAACCGGCGCTTTTGACCCGATGCGGAAGTGTGGCTCTTGGCGCGAGCACCATAAACCTTTCGTATCGTTCCGTGCCCCCTTTAGATGTCGGACGGTTACCTACGTTCAATTGAGCCGCTGATCGCAATCGTCTTACGCTGTATGAGTTTGGAAAGCGCACAAGCTCATGAAGTGCGACGGTGAAAAAGAGGACGATCGAAGAGAGAGAGGATAGTACCAAGAGGAGACTCCAATGCCGGACTGCTCCGAAAGTCTTAAATCTGGCAGAGCCGCGCGATGCGCGGTTTGTGATGGCAAGTTTGGTCTCGTCCGGCACTACTCGTGGCGAACCACGCTTTGTTCCAAGAAGTGCGTCGATCGCTTCGGAGATCGCAGGAAAAGTGACCGCGATTGGGTGGGCTGGCTCCAGATCGCCTTCCAGTCGCCCGAGAACCGTGCGAGGAATTCATGACATTGCAGATTTCGCAACGAAGAAAGCAATATCTAGAAACGGCACAGACGTTGCTTTGCGCTGCCCGAACCATGGTGGACTCGGCGATTGCGTATCAGCTTAAGGCCCTTGCCGACGACCACCTGCGGCGAGCTGAGAAAGCTTCGCATGTTGATGCGGATGGATGAATTTCCTGACTGCAGAGAGAGATTCCGGGATTAGGTCAGTGTTTTCGTGGTTCGAATCATATGCGGCATCCGAAATAGCCGCGTTTTTCGGCTCAAGGCACCCATATTGCCATTGAGTGGTTTCATGGAAGCGGTCGTTTAGGTGTAAGATGAGTAATCACATGTGGCATGCAACGCTTGTTGTACTCGCTGTCATCGCGCTCGGTCGCGCCCGCGCCCACGATTATCAGCACCCTGAGTTGAACAGTTGGTATGAGAGCTTGCGCAGCGGCAAAGGGCCCTGCTGCGATGGCAGCGATGCGAAGCGCGTTGATGACGCCGATTGGGAAACTAAGGATGGCCATTATCGCGTACGCATTGATGGTGAGTGGGTTGATGTTCCGAACGACGCTGTCGTGGATGGACCGAACCGCGCTGGCCGCACGATGGTCTGGCCTTACAACCTAAATGGCCACCCGAAGGCGCGCTGCTTCATGCCGGGGAGCATGGGCTGATCGCGAGCGCAGGGCGATCAGTAGTTGTTACGGCCCACTAGCTCCAACTCGTCGCGCCTCATCAAGCCCGTCTCTGGAAAGGCCATGCAAGAGAAGCACGGCCGGCCCGGCGCCACCTTTCGCGCACGAAAATCCCTCCACGTTTGCTCTCTAGTAAGCGGGTGCAGGTGAGTTGGGCGGCGTTGCATCGCGGCAGGTCCGAGTAAGCGTCGGTTTGAAGGCCGGCTCAGGCTCGGGTAGGCAGACCCTAAACTTAGGTTTGCTATTCTTAGCCGATGTACCGTGCACGATCGACCTCTGTACAATGGTTTGGTTCTCCTCTCGTGACTACGCTCGGGGTGTTAATCGCCCGATCTATCGAGCGACAATCGAGGAGTTCCAGCGATGAGAATCATGGATGCAACCGCATTGTCAGGTTGTGCTCGCAGGACGGCTGAGTCTGCCTCGGACTTCGCCAGCGTCGTTCGCAACCTGATTCTGGACGTGCGCGACAGTTACCGGCCCGAGCTGCACTACATGCGCGGCCCTGGTCCCAAATGGCGCGCCAGGCATCAAGCGTGGCTGATAGTCGATGCTCGAGCAGTACCACCGGCCGGTGAGCACCAGCCGTCGTCGCTGTATGCACGCCGCCGCGATGTGGCCAGCCTCACTCGATAGCCAAGCCGAGGTTATCATGCTCGTCTCGAGAGCCGGATCTTCGGATTGCGCCGGCATCTCCGACCTAACCTCCGCTCGCGCTCGTTGCGCGGAAATCCGAGGTTGGATGCTGCTCATTGGCGCCGCTCTTTGCATCGTATCGGTGGCCATGCTGAGCGGTTCGGCGCATGCCGGCCTTGCCGTCGAAGGACGCAAATTGCCGATGAAGTTTAGCTGGGTCGCTTGCCAGCCGAATTGCCGGGGCTGGATCAGCGCTGTCGGCATCGTGACCGCCGATAGGCCACCGGATTTCGATGAATTCGCGCGCGGCCGACAGCTCGGCGGCGTGACCATCGTGCTGGATTCCAGCGGCGGTTCGGTCAACGATTCGATCGCGCTTGGACGGCGCTGGCGCAATCTCGGGGTGCTGACCACCGTCGGTGTCAGCGTTCAGACCAATACGGCGTAGGACGATCTCGTTAACATGCCGCCTGTGGCCTATTGCGAATCGATGTGCGTGTTCCTGCTTCTGTCGGGCAAGACGCGTTACGTGCCCGAGACCGCCCATGTTCGTGTGCATCAGATATGGATGGGCGACCGCGCCAATGACGCCAGGGCCGCGACCTACAGCGCAGATGATCTGACGATCGTGGAACGCGATATTGGACGTCTTGCCAAATACACGTTCGACATGGGCGGTGCCGGCGATCTGTTGTTGCTTTCGCTGAACGTGCCGCCCTGGGAAGATCTGCATGAGCTGTCACCGGACGAATTGCGACTGTCCAATCTCGTCAACACCAATATGGATGATCAGCCGGGCAGCCCCAACGCAGCGACGGTCGAGCTTAAGCCCAAACCCGTGCAGGGGCGCTTCGTCGGCAGTGCCATTGCGACCGAGAAATATCCGGAACCGGCGAGGTCGATCAATTCGGCTGAAGCGGTGAGGCAGACGGGCGTCGTGAGGGCGGCTGCGTCGGCGTCAGGGCAACAACAACGAGCCCGCACGCTAGTGAATCTTGATCTCCTCCAGAGGAAGTCGCAACTCTGCGGCCCGCTCGTCGGTCCCTTTTTCGGAACTCGTTCTCGCGCCGCTCGAAATCAACGAGTTCCTTGCGAGCCGCTTCCAGAAGGCGGCCACGTGGCGTCATTCCTGATTGATCGCGTTCCGTCATGGCTTGCCCCGTCTCTTGGTCTCTTGATGCCCAACCTAAGTCACCGCAAGCCTTCAGTGAATTAAGATTACGGATTTATGACGGCGATCAGCGGGATTGTTTGCCCCTAAGCAGGCCTTCGTTCGCTGCGCCGCTGCAGTGTCGTCGAGGGCAGGCGGCGGATACTCACCTTTTCCCGCGCAGGTGCGTAGTTGGAGAGGGGAAGCGAGGGCCCGCGCTCGTCTTCCTGTAGGGCGTCGAGCCATTGGCTGAACGAAGACGCGCCCAGCGAGGTCTGCAACGAGATGGGACCGTTCCTGCGCGCTCGTGTGCGCGTCGACGAACGTCGGGTTAAATCGAACAGCCTGCAGCCCGCGGACTTGCAATCTTGCCCCCCGCGCCGACGGCCGTCTTCGGCACTCCTCCAGGCCACCCGTTCAGCTCACCAAGAAGCGAAGCAAGGTAGCGGCCGGCCAGAAGGAGATGCTAATGCCGATCCAAGGCAAGAAGCCGCGCGGATGCCAGGTTCATCAGGCAACACTGGCCAAGCGTCCGCCGCAACGAGGATTTTGTCGGCCGTGACCGTCGCGTGCCCCACAACCTTGCCGGCATAGACGCCATCCTCGCCCTTGCGCCGGCCGAGATAGATGCCGTCCCACTTGCCTTCATCGAGCGCGAAGCCGGCGATGGTCAGGGTCTCGCGTTGTGCGCAGGTCTTCTTGACCCAGTTGTTGCCGCGGCCGCTAGTGTAGCCTCGTCATTCTTCGGAGCCTTCTTGCGTGGCTTGACCGGGAATTTTGGCTCGAAGCATCACGGACAGCCCCACCACTCGTCCCCGACGAGCTTGTCGAACAGAACGACAGATTTCGGCATCATGCGGACCAAAGCCGTCATCGGCTTGCCTCGCTCCAGCGTGCAGGAGTCGCACACGTACTGGCTGGCTCTCAAACTGATTTCGGCCAATCCCGCCTCGCACTTCCAATGACGACTCCCCCAAATAGCTGCAACGAACGGCAGGACACAAGCGGGTCCGGAAAGGCTAAACGGAAAACGGGCCGCCAGGTGTGTTTCGGCCTCGAACATTGACCTCTTTCGGCGCCCAGCCGGTCGAACCTGCGCCCCCGTCACGGCGATCAGGGGGAACGTGGACACGGGCGAGTGGGCCACCGAATTTGCCGAAACCGAGTTCGTGCGGCTCGCCGGACGGCTGTTCTACGTTCTGCACGACCTCAACACCCTGCAGATTGATCCTGTAGTTCAGGGCATTGATGTCATTGTTTCCGGCCACTCCCACGTGCCGAAGATCAACACCGTCGACGGCTTACTCTACGTGAATCCCGGCAGTGCCGGGCGCCGGCGCTTCGAGCTGCCGATCACGCTTGCGAGCCTCGAAGTCACGCCCGACGGACTGAAACCGATCATCCACGATCTTGAAGTCAGAGAGGCCGCGCCGCGGCACGCCCAGCCAGGCGAAACTTTCGGCGCCATCTAGTCCGCCAGGCTGTAAGTCGCATCCATGGCAGCGTCAGATGGGCAGATCGAGTTGAGGTCCGACATCGTCATTCCCCAGCGTTTGCAGCGAGGACAGTGAGCCGCACCATCGCGATCCTCGAATCCGGTTTCCGGGAGCGCCCTTGTTACTAAATCCTCCCATTCACCCGGTTTGAAGATGAAAACGTCGACGGGTCCTTCGTTGTCCCACTGCATAGACAAAGTCTTGCGCCCGTCGAACCAGACGTCCAGCATGAACCCTTTCGGTTGTATCCAGGCCCGAGCGCCCTCTGTGCTTAGATCCAACCTCGGCGTTTTATACAGTATGGCAAGACGCTCGTTTTCAAACGTCATCACTTGAATTTTGGTGTTACCGGCCCGGGCATCGGTCATGGCTCCGCGGATAGCCACTAGGTCGACGGCGAGATTACGCAATTCCGTCGCTCGGGCGATTCGGGCAGCGTTCTGTATCAAAGCCATTTCGTGCTCCGTAAAAGAAACTCGAGACTGGCAGACAGGCATCGCTCCAAGGTTGGTGCGGTGCCGGTACGAAATCCAATGCGGTCAACTTGGCAAAGCACGACGGCCTGAAAGATAAACGATAGGCCCACCAGTGGATGGATGAAATTAGGCGAGCGCTAAAACGGGCGCGCCGAGCGATTCCTGGTAGAGATAATGCGCCTTGTAGGCGTTAAGCTCTGTCTCGTTGTCGAACTCACCATAGACCACAACGTCGATGTCGGGCGACTTCCAGCTGGCGTGCATGCGAGATCGCCGTGAGAACCGACAGGCCCTCGATTATTTGATCGATGTGGGCTTTATGGCGGTGAATAAGACGATGTGAAGCCGCAGGATTAATCGAAGTTGGTCGCGTAACTATCTTGGGATCCAGCCCGCTGGAATGCTAACGCCGCAGCAGCAGTCATTCCTGGTCAGGACCCAGGCAGGGCAAGGCGCTCAATCGTTTGAATGTGGCGCGCGAGCAGGTTGCAGGCTTGATCGACGTTGCGCGCGCGCAGTGCTTGCAGAATGAGGCGGTGATCCTGATTGGACCGCGGTCGCCAGCCGGCGGTGCGCGCCATCGCTAACACCAACCGTGAATTTGCAAGCTGTAAGCCGTCGAGGCTGGCGAGCAGTCGCGGCATCGCGCAGGGCGCGACCAGCGCTTGGTGAAAGGCGCGGTTGGCCATTTCGAATTCCTGAATCGTCTCGGCATTGTCTCCTTCAATGAGGGCAAGCTCGATCCGTGCCAAGTGAGCCGATGTGAGCTTTGGGGCTGCATTGCGCAGCGCGACCACTTCAAGCGCTGCACGCATCTCTGCGATCTCTTTCACCGACTTAGTATCGAGCGGAGCAACCCGAACCCCGCGACGGGGCACCGCTACGACAAGATGTTGAGCCTCCAGCTGCCGAAAAGCCTCGCGCACCGGGACGTGGCTTGAATGAAATTCCCGCGCAACATGGTCCTGTCGGAGTGGGACGTCCGGCTGCAACGCGCCGCTAATAATGCGCTCGCCGATTGACTCGGCGATGCGCCCTGAGGTCGTCGTGTTCTCTTCATCGGTCATCATAGATTATCTATCGTAAAAGCGAGTGCGCTCCCGTACGACATCAGTTAGCATCATCCTTGCATCATTGATCATAGATAATTTGCCAAATTATCTATGAGAAATCGTAGATGGAAAACAATTCTTATGGTTGATGTGGTCGGAGTGGAGCGTAACGACAGTGGCAACAGCGCGCCGATCCGCAGTGACTGGAAGCGTGCCGAGGCGGAAGCACTTTATGGCCTGCCGTTTGCGGACCTTTTGTTTCAGGCGCAGAGCATTCATCGCAGCAACTTCGATCCCAACCACGTCGAAACCGCGAGCCTGCTCAGCATCAAGACCGGCGGATGTCCGGAAGACTGCGGCTATTGCTCGCAGAGCGCGCATTACGACACCGGCTTGAAAGCCGCACGCCTGATGGATCGCGCCGACGTAGTCGCGACCGCGCAGCGCGCCAAGGACGCCGGCGCGACCCGCTTCTGCATGGCCGCGGCGTGGCGCAGTCCAAAAGACCGCGATCTCGATCAGGTCTGCGCGATGGTCAGCGCGGTTAAAGGTCTGGGCATGGAAACCTGCGTCACACTCGGGATGCTGACGCCGAATCAGGCCGCGCGGCTGTCCGAAGCCGGGCTCGACTTCTACAATCACAACGTCGACACCTCACCCGAGTTCTACGACAAGATCATCACCACCCGCACCCTGCAGGACCGCATCGATACACTGGTACATGTGCGCGATGCGGGCATCAAGGTCTGCTGCGGCGGCATTATCGGCATGGGCGAGCACATCGAGGACCGGCTTGGTATGCTGGTGCTGCTCGCCAGTCTCCCCAGCCATCCGGAAAGCGTGCCGATCAACCTCTGGAACGAGGTTAAGGGCGTGCCGGTCAACGACATGGCGGAGCGTCCCGATCCGATCGCGCTGGTGCGGCTGGTCGCGACGGCCCGGATCATGATGCCGAAGAGCGTGGTGCGGCTATCTGCCGGACGGCAGTACATGACCGATGAGCTGCAGGCACTTTGTTTTTTGGCCGGCGCGAGTTCGATCTTCATCGGCAGGGTGCTGCTGACCACCAAAAACCCGCAGCGCGACCGCGACGCCGATTTGCTGGACCGGCTCGGCATCACCTCCGGGCTCGCCAAGTGAAACGGGTCGGCAAGCACGCTGTGCGCGAACTCGAGTGCAGGTAGGCGAAGAAGGCTTGGCCGCGGTGCGCCCCTGTCCAGCGCGCCGCCGGATCGGAGGGCGAGACGAACTTCGGCGTGACCTCGGTCGCTACTCCGAAAGCGGAATCATCGACAACAGCCAGATACTCATCGATCACTCGACGAACCTCGCCGCATGAACCCGTACGACGACGTCGTTTATCGCTGCCTGAGGCTCGGGCCGCTCCACCAGCTTCATGCCGGCCGTTCCCGCCGTCTCGTCCGTCACTACGATCGCTTTCATGGGAATTATCTTCTCAGATATTTGTTGGTTCGGGGTAAATTGCAGACGTGGAAGGTCTTTTCGATCTCTCACGCCGGTAATCGGCTCGACGCCTTCCGCGATGACCTTGATGTCGAATTGCTGTGTGATGTCGCCGAGACCGCTGCTCGGGTTCCTCGGAACCATCGCGCGGCGAATCTAGCATTTTTGCGAACTTCAACCGCGCTACGGCGGCGGGCGCTTCATAGTCAGAAGCTCCGTCACATCATGCAGATCATCTGCCGATGAGATGGCAACTGTCAGCCATTTTCCGTCGATGTATGTTTTGGCTTCATCGTAGAGCTTGACCAATTGCGGGCGCCAGACATAACGCCGCTCCTCAAACTTCTCTCGTTCTGCTCCACCCATGACCACCACAGCCGAAAACAGCCGATATTCCGGCACCAGGGTGCAGAACGCCCTGGTCTTCTTGTAGCGCAAGGACCAACCACGGTTCTTGCCACCGTAGAGCCAGTCCGGCGCGAAAACTCCTAGGTAGTATTCGTCGATCCAGTTCCGCAGCTTGGCCCAACGCCCGAACGCCTCTGGCCCGATCCATTCGCGGACGGCGCCGTCGTCGGGTGGTGACGATTTGTCGGCCATCCTGTCGCCTATTTGGGGCAGCGTCTCGCCATCAGCGGCTGTTACTCTCGTACCTGAAGGTGAAATCATCAGAAGACCTCATGGTCATAGTCCGGCGGAGGCCGGAGGATCATGGTGAGGGCGTGCCAAGAGCTCGCGGCGCGCCCTTAAGGAGCTCCCGGTGCGACGCTCCCCGAAGCAGGCGGTGCGCCTCGCGATACAGTTTGCCGGTGCCTGAGAGCACTGCAGGGCGACCATCGATGCCACGAAGCTTCCCCATCAGATCGATCGCCGCCAAAGCCTTCTCCCTCGCTAATGCAGCCTGGTCATGATCGAGGAAGGCAGTGGCTTGAATAGGAAGGAATTGCAGGGTTTTTAGTCCAATGGAGTTCAACGCGAACGTCAGGTAGGGAGTGAGAAAGTCCGGTTGGTTGGCTCGATCGCCAGTAAAGATGCCGCCGGAGGCGACACCGATGAATACCGGACGGTCCCGCAGCATTCCCACCTTCCCTGTCGGCGTCGACTTCATCGTGCGCCCGACGCGCAAGATTTGGTCGATCCACGCTTTGAGGACCGAGGGAATAGTGTAGTTGTGCATGGGCGTTCCGATGACAATCACATCGGCCGCTTCGACCTCCTGGATAAGCGCTTCGGAAACATCCAGAGAACCCTTCGGAGGGGCGGCTAACGTGGCGGGCGACGCCAACGCGGCGGCATAGTCAGCCACGGTGTGGGGCAACGGTTCAGTCCCTAAATCACGCCGGCTGATGCTCGCCCCGGGCGCAACCTCGAAAAGCTTTTCGACGATCGCGGCCGAAAGCTCACGGCTATGCGATTCTCGACGCGGACTGCTATCAATATGGAGAATGTGCATGTGATCGATCCCAATGACTTCGAGAGGTTGCGACGGGACAAGCTCAGATCGAGCCGGCCGGCGTTACGGCGGGAAAGTCCTTCTCGGGATCGAACACGTTGTTGAAGAAGTTCGTCAGGGAGTACATGGCGACCAGCGCTACGATCTCGATGACGTTTGCATCCGTGTAGCCGACATCGCGGACGGCTTTCACATCGGCGTCGCCGACCTTGCCGCGAGTCTCGATGACTTTGCGTGCAAACTGGACGGCCGCGTCGCGTTTCGGATCGCTGGCATGGCCCTTGCGAGCGAGAATGATGTCATCCGCCGGCAACTTGGCCATATGCTCAGCCGTAAAGCTGTGAACGGTCAGGCAGTAGTCGCAGCCGTTCACTTCGGAAACAGCGAGGCCGATGCCGTCACGCGTTTTCACATCGAGCGCGTTGCTCAAGGAGCCGAGCAGGCTGGCCCATGCGTTGAACGCGATCGGGCTCGCCGCGAAGGTCGCCATCATATTTGGGGTAAACCCGATGTTCTTGGCGAACATATCGAGGGTCGGTTGCGAAGCAGCCGGCACCTGTTCCGGCTTCAGAGCAGCAATTCTTGGCATCTTACACTCCATAAGTTTATGATTTGGTTTGGAATTATGCAAAATCCAGCACATCGGCCACCGGCATGCGCGGCTTCTGCGGCCAGTTGCCAGCTCGCTCCGGCCCTACGGTCAGCAGCATTACCGGGATTTCATCGTCGGCCAGGCCGAACTCGCGGTGCACGGCTTCGGCGTCGAAACCGATCATCGGCGTTGAACCCAAGCCGAGTGAGCGGGCCGTATAGATAATCGCCGCGGTGCCAAAGGTGGCGGAGCGTACCGCCTCGTCGCGCTGCCGCTGGGGTTGATCGTCATACAGGCCGCGAGCGGGCGCTTCCCATTCCGGCACCAAGTGCGCCGGCATGATGCCGGCTTCCACCACCGGCGCCAGACGCTCACGGACGTCGCTGGCATCCGCTAACCGGCCGATGATGATGAAGGTAACGGCGGCGTCGGTGATTGCAGGCTGATTCCAGGCGATCGGACGCAACCGCGCCTTGGCCTCAGGCGTACGGACGGCGATGAACCGCCAGTTCTGCAGGTGGAAGGATGTCGGCGCGGAAGTACCGATCCGCACCAGGTCGCGGATATGATCGTCGCTCAGGGTGGCGGCAGGGTCGTAATACTTGGCGGCACTGCGGCTCAGAATGGTTTCGATGACGGCGTTCGTGGGCGCCGTCCGCGTGGGCAAATGGGAAGGCTGGGGCGCGAGAGCGATTCCGCTCGTCTCGGTCTGCGCGTGGGTTTCGGCTATTGTGCCGGTTGCCAGTTTGTCGGCGGCGATGCTGATGCAGTTCATTGGGTCGCTCCCTCATCAAGTGATTACGGAGCCCAAGTTACGGTTAGCAGTGCAATATTCGAGACTGGATTAGCTCAATATGATGCTCGAAAGGATCAAGCTGAAGCACATGAGGCCCAGGCCGCGCGTCTATTCGCCCTTGTGCGCCAGTCGGCGCCATTCCCCTGGTGTCATCCCCATTCTCTCCGCAAACACATGTCGAAATGCCGAAACGGATTGATACCCGACCGTCTCAGCCACGGCCTCAGTGCTGATCGCTGGCTTTTTCAACTCGTTGGCTGCCAGACTCATGCGCAGATCGGTCAACAGATCGAGGGCGGAGCAACCTAGCCTGGCTTGAAAATGCCTCATGAACGTAGCGCGCGACATGCCGCACAAGTCCGCCAAATCAGGCAGTTTCCAAGACCGTGTTGGATCGGCGAACAGCGCCGCAATTGCCGGAGCCAGCCGCGGATGGCCGGCCAGGGCCAACAAGCCTTCAGGTGCTCTCTCGGCTTCGCTTGCCGCGCGCAATACCAGCGTGAACAAGGCCGACGAAAGCGCGTTGAGAATGGCATGTCCTCCCGCTCTGTCACCATCGGACTCCATTCGCATCAGCCTCACCAGGCTGGCCAGTTGGCTGGAGGCGGAGCCGATTCCGTCTTCTCCATGGCCGTTCATGGCCCGCGCCACCAGATCCGCGGGCATGTAGTTGCGGATCAGCCGGTCATGGGGTGGCGCGATGAAAAATCGCCCACACATCAGATCTAGTTTTTCGCCCTCGCCATCGTTCTCGCTCAGCGTCCATCCGGCCGCCCCCCGGTGTTGCCGGGTACGGATAGGTGTTTGCCCACTACCGTCGTGCAGCACATGCGCCGCACCGTGAGGCAGCAGCACAATATCTCCGCTCACCAGCTCTCGTGCCGCTCGCGTCTCCGGATCCTCGATAATGGCGCGGCCTTTGACTATGACGTGGTAAGGAATTTCGTTCGCCGCAGCCTGGCTCCAGGTAAGGCGCCACGGCGCACCATAGGCGCAGCGGACCTCGAGCTGACCGGTTACGGTGACGATTTGTAGGAGATGGCTTAGCCAGTCGACTTCAAGCATTGGGCCTCGAAAACCGGAAATGGTGAAACATCTTATCGTAATTGTGCATGGTTCTACTTGTCGCCCACGTTTCCAAACTTGGCTCCGTACCGGGCCTAGATCGTGAAGGAGCCACCGAGCGCCCCACGATCGGAACAGGGGTGCCTGTATCAGACGCCGCCATAACGTCCGGCTATCGACTCCATTGGCGTGCCGTCACGTATGGGAGGCCGCCGCTCAGCCGATCGACAGCTTTCCGGAAATCGCCGAGGTGACTGAAATGACCAAGCTTCTCTGCGAGGGTTCGCTTTCCACCTTCCGATCGGACCATTCGCGCGAAAAAAAGCCCGGAGCTCGCTTTGAGCCCCGGGTAGTCAAGGGAGGAAACGCCCGTGGCGTTGGTGCCATTCACCGGCCATCAGCCAGTCCGCCGGCACCAAGCGGGAGCTCAAAGTGGTTCAGTTCATCGCCGGGATCGAGAACTCCGTTCGCGGCTCACTCCTCGCCACATCAATTCAACCTCAAGCAGCCCCTCTCGACGCCCTCGCTGCCTTCAATTCGTCGCGCGCTTGTTCAACATCGAACCCGCGATTGGCTCCTCAGTTGTGTTTAAGACCGACGTCGTGAGCAAGACAGCGGCAGCGAGGACCCAGTAGTACTGGGCGTCGAGCCCGACGAATTTGAAGGTAAATGGGGCGATGACAAACACCACGCCGACGGCGCGGTCGACCCAAAGGTGCAGCCAGTAGGGAATGATGCGGACGAGCCCGGTGGGATGGTCGGTCAGGGCGGCCAAGAGTAGCGCCGCGACGCCGACAACAACCGAAAGCCATATTGCGACCGGTCCGCTCTGGCCGAGATTCAGCCCGAATGGCGCTGCGATCAAGACGATCGCGACGGGATAATCGATTAGGTAGGCGTGGATAGACTTAGTGATGAAGCGGAACGACATCGGTGACTCCCACGTGCTTGGTTGCTCGAGTGGGTCCTTGCGACGCGGAGACTGCAGCCACCAAAGACGGCGATCATGCCGCCCAATGCTGGCAAGCAGTCCGTACAACCGCGACGGGTTAGCCCGGTTAGAGGCAGGGAAAGGCTATGCCTATACGCCAACCATTAGAAATGCCCGGTCGTTATTGTTTCCATTCCACTCGCGGTGCCATAGAAGCGGGTTAGTGTGGCGTTGAGCGTCTGCCAGTCCGAGCGGAGTGAAATTCAGGCGTGCGAGGCGGCGGTGCTTCGGTGTCTGGCTGGCGAGGTCGGGAAAGGCTTGGGAAGATCGCCCGGATCGTACCATACGTCATCCGCTTCATTCCCGGGCATCCCACATAGGTTCAACCGCACGTGCTTTCTTGTCGGCGGGAAAGGCCCGCCCGAGCACCGAAAGGCCGTTGGGCAGGATCACGGCTTCGCCCAAGCCTTGCAGGAACCGGCCGACGATGAGCGACGCGAAATTTGGCGCGATACCAGTCGGTCAAGATCAGGGACGCGCTGCTCACGACGTAATCCCTCAGTTTAGGTCGCGCGATTGGCGCCGCGCGAGCTCATTGGTAGGCAGCTTGAAGCCGCGCAACGCGTCTCCACCAGCCGCTCGGCTAACTCGCGGACGCAGATCTCAACGAAAATGTCGAATGCGTCGATCAGCAATCCCTTGTTGTGTGTGTTCTTATCCGAAATGGGATAACCAGGTCCGCTCTCCCAACGGAGGGCGGTGTCGACGTGGACGTGCCTCAGGTCTAGCGGGGTATTGAGCACCAGGTCGAAATGATAATCATCCTTGATACGATACTTACGGTCGTATCCCTTGTTAACGAGTCGCGAAACCGCCCACACGACACCAGCTACTTCCGATCTCATCTGAAACTCCCGGCGCTTCTTGAACGATGCTACGCCGGCGGCTTTCACTGGGGAAATATCTGACTGTTATGGTTTTCATTCCGACGCGTTCACAGCCGCGATGAGGTGTCGACGGCGTAGAGACGGCCGCTGCTCCGGTCTCCAGCCGGCGAAGAGCGGTTCGCCTCTCCGCAACGCACCTGGAAAATCAGGCAGGCCACGGGTCAACCGTACCACCGTCGAGCGACACCAGCGACACATCATCGACGTCATGCCCGCTTATCAGTGCAGGAGCGGATAGCCCGCGTTGCGCGCAGGCCGCGACGAGATCAATTGCCGATACGGCGACTGAACGGGTTTGGAAGTCTCTGCAGATGCGGCTAGTGGCATTTCTCGCTACGGCATCACGTGGCGCGGCTAGCGGCAATAACGATCGTCTATCGACTCTATAGCGAAAGGTGATTTCTCTCGCCGGCGTTCCAAGGTCATTCTCCAAATCATCGTCGTAGACATTCGGTGCCGCGACCGACACGCGACGCCGCATTTGGCCCATCGCGCAGAACGAAGGGTTTTCCCGATACGCCAGCAGCATCTGCGCCCGCGACACCCGGCTCGCCAACTCGAGTCTCGACTGCGAAAGCGTCGTCAAGGTCGCAATCCCTTCATCACTCAGGGCCAATTCGACCGCGCGCCGCCATCCTGCCATGATACAGCTCCTCGTTTCGTCAACCGCAAATGAGGAATCCGCCAACAACCCGTCCGTTCCACCAATTCAGCCTGCTCCACGAACGCAGGTTTCATGGAATCGATCGTCTAGGTCCCTGGAGAGATGAAAGTGAGTACGACTGACAGAACGGAGCATTCGGCTCTGGCGACGCGGCTCGATCGCGGTTCGTTTCGTCGCCTTGCACGACGCGGCGGCGCACCGATCGGTATGCTGTTGGCGCTGCTGCTCGCTGGCTGCGACGAGGAGGCGCAATCGCGGGTGGCCGCGCCTCGTCCGCCGCCGGTGACAGTTGCGCAACCGGTCAAGCGTACGGTCACCGACTGGGACGAGTTCACCGGCCGCTTCGAGGCGATCGAGGAGGTCCAGGTGCGTGCCCGCGTCGGCGGCTTCGTCAACAGCGTCGAGTTCAAGGACGGTGCGATCGTCCATGCCGGCGATCTACTCTACGTCATCGATCCGCGCCCGTTCGAGGCGGTCGCGTTGCAGGCCCAGGGCCAACTCGACGACGCGCGGGCCAAGGCAGAGCTTGCCAAGCGTGAACTTGACCGTGGGCTGAACCTGGTCCAGACCAGCGCAGTTTCCGAACAGGTCGTCGATCAGCGTCGTCAGGCCTTGCAGGCGGCTCATGCGGCCGAGACGCAGGCCGACGGTGCGCTGAAGGCCGCGCAGCTCAATGTTGAATTCACCCACGTGCTGGCGCCGATCACCGGCCGCGTCAGCCGGCATCTGGTGACCCCCGGTAACCTCGTGCAGGGCAGCGATGGCGGTGCAACGCGGCTCACCTCGATCGTGTCGCTCGATCCGATCTACATCTACTTCGACGTCGACGAGGCGACCTATCAGCGCAACAGCAAGCTCTGGTTCGAGGGCAGGCGCCCGAGCTCGCGCGACACCCCGAACCCGGTACAGGTGACGCTGACCGGCGAGACAAAGCCCTCGCATGAGGGGAAGATGGACTTCCTCGACAATCGACTGGACGTCTCCACCGCGACGCTGCGCAGCCGCGCCGTGATCCCGAACAAGGATCTTTCGATCCTGCCCGGGCAGTTCGGCCGCGTCCGAATCATCGGCTCCGCGCCCTACAAGGCGCTGCTGATCCCTGACGCAGCTATTGCCGCCGACCAGTCGCGCAAGATCGTGTTCGTGGTCAAGGACGACAGCACGGTGGAGGCAAGGCCGGTGGTGCTCGGGCCACTCGATGAAGGGCTGCGCGTGATTCGCGAGGGCCTCAAGGCGGAGGATCACGTCATCGTCAACGGGCTGCAGCGTGCCCGCATCGGAGCCAAGGTGACGCCAAAAGTGGCGCAGTCGCCGGCGGGCGACAAGGCTCCGGCAGGTGCCACGCCATGAATCTCGGAAGGCTGTCCATCAACCAGCCCATCGTGGCGATGGTGCTGTCGATCGTGCTCTTGATTGTCGGCGCGATCGCCTACCCGACGCTGCCGGTCTCAGAATATCCGCAAGTGGTGCCGCCGACCGTCACGGTCACCACGCAATATCCGGGCGCCTCGGCGCAGACCGTGTCCGACACCGTTGCCGCGCCGATCGAGCAGGAGATCAATGGCGTTGAGGACATGCTGTATCTCTACAGCCAAGCGACTTCGAACGGCCAGCTCACCATTACCGTCACCTTCAAGATCGGCACCGACCTCGACAAGGCCCAGGTGCTGGTGCAGAACCGCGTCGCGATCGCGCAGCCGCGGCTGCCCGCGGAGGTGCAGCGCAACGGCGTCACCACGCGCAAGAACTCGCCCGACATCCTGATGGTCGTGTTCATGCTGTCGCCCGACGACACTTTCGACCAGCTCTACATCTCCAACTACGCGCTGCTTCAAGTTCGCGACCAGTTGCTACGGATCGACGGCGTTGGCGACATCCAGATGTTCGGCGCGCGCGATTACTCGATGCGGCTGTGGTTCGATCCCGACCGAATCGCCAATCTCGGCCTGACTTCGGACGAGGTGCTGGCAGCGATCCGCGCGCAGAACTTGCAGATCGCGGGCGGACAGATCGCGGAGCCGCCGGTTGCCGATCGCGCATTCCAGCCGAACCTCGTCTTCACCGGACGCCTGAAGGATATCAGGCAGTTTGAGGACATTGTGGTGAAGGCCGGCTCCGACGGCCGTACCGTGCGGCTGCGCGACGTTGCCCGCGTCGAACTCGGTGCGCTGTCCTACGCCACCAACAGCTTAATCTTGCGCAAGACGGCCGTCGCAATGGTCGTGACGCAACGGCCCGGATCCAACGCGCTCGCGACCGCCAAGCATATCTCCGACACCATGGCGCAGCTCAAGACGAGCTTCCCGAAGGGGCTCGACTACAATATCGGCTACAACCCCACCGAATTTATCGCTCAGTCTATCCATGAGCTGATCAAGACGATCTATGAGGCGATGGCGCTCGTCGTCATCGTGGTGCTTGTGTTTCTGCAGGGCTGGCGGCCCGCGATCATCCCGATCATTGCGATTCCGGTGTCGCTGGTCGGCACCTTCGCGGTGATGGCCGCGCTCGGATTCTCGATCAACAATTTGACGCTGTTCGGTCTGGTTCTCGCCGTCGGCATCGTTGTCGACGACGCCATCGTGGTGGTCGAGAATGTCGAGCGGCATCTCGATCAAGGTATGAGCCGGCGCGAGGCGGCGCTCAAGACGATGGAGGAGGTCGGTGGGGCGCTGGTGTCGATCGCGCTGGTGCTGTGCGCGGTGTTCGTGCCGACCGCCTTCCTCGGCGGCATCTCCGGACGATTCTTCCAGCAATTCGCGGTCACCATTGCGGTCGCAACCGCGATCTCCTGCTTCTGCTCGCTGACGCTGTCGCCGGCGCTGGCCTCGCAGATCCTGGTGCCGCATGACGAGAAAGGTCCGCTGGCGCGCTGGAACATCATCGCGCGCGGCTGGGAGAGCTTCACCGCGCTGTTCAACCGCATCTTCGACGCCCTCGCGCACGGTTATGCGGCGGCCGCCGACTTCGTGATCCGGCATACGCGGGTGATGCTTTTGATCTACCTCGCGCTGATCGGCAGCGCCGGCTGGCTGCTGGCCACCACCTCGCAGGGCTTCATTCCCGCGCAGGATCGCGGTTACCTCATCATCTCGGCGCAATTGCCAGGCGCCGCGTCGTTGGCGCGGACCACCGCGGTGGTCCGCGAAATCGAGCGGATTGCACGGGACACGCCCGGCATCGTTCGCGTCGCGGCATTTGCAGGATTTTCCGGCGCGACGCGCACGCAGGCCGGCAACGCCGCGGCATTGTTCCCGGTGTTCGACGAGCCGGAGGCGCGGCTGAAGAAGGGGCTGACGGCAACCGCGATCACCGCCGAACTGCGCAAGCGGTTGTCGGTGATCCAGGGCGCCTTCATCATCGTCATTCCGCCGCCTGCGGTGCCAGGCATCGGCACCGGCGGCGGCTTCACCATCCGTATCCAGGATCGGCAAGGGCGCGGCCCTGAGCTGCTGGCGGCCGCGACCGACGAACTTGTCGGCGCTGCGCGGAAGTCGCCAAACCTGACCTCAGTGTTCTCGCCGTACTCCGCGAACACGCCGCAGCTGTTCGTCGACATCGATCGCGTCAGGGCGCAGAAGCTCGGGGTGCCGATCGCCAACATCAATGACACGATCCAGACCTATTTCGGCTCGACGTACGTCAACGACTTCAATTTGTTCGGCCGCACCTATCACGTGACCGCGCAGGCCGACCTGCCGTTCCGCAAGGAGACCACCGATCTTGCGCGACTGCGGACCCGTAACGCCGCCGGCGATATGGTGATGCTCGGTAGCGTCGTGGACTTCAAGAACATCTCGGGCCCCGATCGTGTCGCGCGCTACAATCTCTACTCGGCGTCCGAACTGCAGGGTGAGCCGGCGCCGGGCGTAAGCTCGACGACGGCTCTCAACACCATCAAGAAGCTCTCCAACGACACATTGCCGAGCGGCTTTTCCCTCGAATGGACCGATCTGTCCTATCAACAGGTGACGGGTGGCAATGCCGGCCTTTATGTGTTCCCGATCTGTGTGCTGTTCGTCTATCTCGTGCTGGCGGCGCAATATGGCAGCTGGACGCTGCCGTTCGCGGTGATCCTGATCGTGCCGATGTGCCTGTTCGCGGCCACCATCGGCGTGCGCATCATGGGCCAGGACGTCAACATCCTGACCCAGATCGGTTTCGTCGTGCTGGTGGGACTTGCCGCCAAGAACGCGATCCTGATCGTCGAGTTCGCGCGCGATATCGAACGAGAGGGCAGGCCGCGGCTGGAGGCTGTCGTCGAGGCCTGCCGGCTCCGCCTGCGGCCGATCCTGATGACGTCGTTCGCATTCATCCTTGGTGTGCTGCCGCTAGTGCTGTCGACCGGTTCCGGCTCCGAGATGCGCCAGGCGGTCGGCGTCGCCGTGTTCTTCGGCATGCTCGGCGTGACGTTGTTCGGCCTGATCTTCACGCCGATTTTCTACATGGTGGTGCGCAACCTCGCGGAAGGCAAGAACGAGGGCAAGCCGACCCAGACGACGGCGGCCGCGGCGGAGTGAGTTGCGGTGACGCCGATGTGCGATGAAGCCGGAACAACTCGCGCTCGCTGCGCACGTGGATCAAATAGTACGCAACGCAGCCAAGGTGAAAAGGAGGATCGGATGACCACCACCGTGTTGAAAGCAATGACCATCCCCGCTGCGACATTGGTCGCGGTGATTGCACTGGGTGGACTGTTTTCACCGGCTGCAGTGCGCGCCGCTGAATATTGCAGCGAAGACGGTTATAGTTTCGCGCGGAACTGTAGCTTCAACTCGATGGAGCGATGCGAGGCAGCGATATCCGGCACGTACGCCGCGTGCCTCCGCGATCCGTTCCTCAAGGACGACAGCATCGAGAGGATCAACCACAATTCGGACACCTATTTGCTCGGCCGTCCAATCCCGCGCCCATCGCAAGCGGCGCAGCCGGCCGCCAAGGCCGGCAAGTAAAGCAAAGCATTCTGATGCAGTCTCACACACAGATATCGACGCTCGAAGAAGCCGAATCGAAAGAAGCATCTGGCCTCAGCCGCTCCAACCGACTGTTCGTTCTCGAACTGAGCGCGGACCGCATTCGCTCGATGAATCCAGACGCATCAGACCGCAAGACCATCGTCACTGATTGCCACCTCCCCGACGGCATGGTCGTGGATGCGGAAGGTCACATCTATTGGTCCAACATGGGTATCCCCAATCTCGACGACGGCTCGATCGACGAGGATGCGTGAGGGCCGGCGCAGTCGTATTCCCCACCACTATGGAAATTATACATGCGAGCTATTGGAAAACTGCGTCCCGCGCTGCGACAACTGAAATCGTCAGCGAACGTCATCGGTTCGCTAACACAAGGAGCAACGCCATGAGAAGCGTCAGTGCCCTGGGCGTCGTCCTGGCGGGATTGCCCGTGATCGGCGCCGTCGCGGCCTACGGGCAAATCGATGCGCGCTCAGTACGGCGGCGACTGCGGCCCTCGTCGACGACAAGGGAAATCTGCGCGTGCCCTCCGACTATCAGACCGCTTATCAGATGCTGGGCATCTGGGCAGTGGCTAAAGATGGCGGTCCGAGCTCGAAGGAGCTGCACGTGGTCTATGCATCGCCCGGAACCATCGCCGCATACCGCAAGCACGGTCACTTTCCCGACGGCGCCGTTCTCGTGAAGGAAGTGCTCAGAACGACAACTAGTGGAACCGTAAGCAGTGCCGGCGCTCTCGCTCGCTGGTGCGTCATAGTTAAAGACAACGTCGGCCGATTTTCGGGAAACAAGCTTTGGGGCGAAGGCTGGGGTTGGTCCTGGTTCGACGGAGCTAATCCCCAAAAGACCGCCTCGACCGGCTGCACGACGGACTGTCAGTCCTGCCGCGTGCCGGCGCGACAGTCAGACTGGATCTGCACTGGCGGCTATCCGCTCCTGATCGGATAAGCGGGGCGTGACGTCGATGATATGTCGCTAGTCGAGCCGTTGCCCTGCACCGAACGGTTCAGGAAGCGAGGTCACGTCGACCACTAGCGCGGCGCTGTTCTACCTTCGCTTTCGGAAAGAACCCGTGGCCCCCGACATTAGATGTCGAACAAGCTTTCCAGCGCTGCAACATTTCCACCAAAGGAGAAAATTCTCATGAAGGCGATCATTGTGACGAACCAGGCTGCGGGAACGGCCGGGATGGAGCTGGTCGAGCGGCCCAAGCCGCTGGCAGCGATAAACGAGGTGGTCGTTCAGGTTCATGCGGCGGGATTCACCTGGGATGAGCTGACGTGGCCCCCGACCTGGGTCGATCGCCTTGATCGTGACCGAACACCGTCGATCCCTGGGCACGAGCTGGCCGGAGTGGTCACTGCCGTTGGCTATGGCACGACAGGGCTGTCGGTCGGGCAGCGAGTGTTCGGCCTCACGGACTGGACTCGCGACGGCACTCTGGCGGAGTACGTGGCAGTCGAGGCGCGCAATCTGGCGCCGCTGCCGGGCGACGTCGACTTCACGGTGGGCGCGAGCCTGCCGATGCCGGGCCTGACCGCATGGCAGGGACTGTTCGAGCACGGCCGCGCTCAGGCAGGGCAGAGCGTCCTCGCGCACGGCGCGGCCGGCGTGGTCGGTTCGATGGTAACCCAGCTCGCACGCGAGGCCGGCGCCTACGTCATCGGCACCGGACGCGCCGTCGACCATCAGGCGGTGCTCGACTTCGGCGCGCAAGAGTTCGTCGACCTCGAGAACGACGCCCTGGACGACGTCGGCCCAGTCGATCTGGTTTTCGATGTCTTCGGCGGCTACATCGGGAAGCGGTCCGCAGCCCTGGTTCGAGCCGGAGGAACGTTGGTGACCATTGCCGGCCCGACCGAGGCACGGCCTGCCGATGGCTTGGCGATCGACTTCGTTGTCGAGTCCGATCGTGCCCAACTGGGTGAGATCGTCCAGAGGGTCCGAGACGGACGACTGCGAACGAACATCAGCACCGTCGCGACCCTCGACGATGCCGTCGCCGCATTCAACCGGACCGAGCGACGCAAGGGGAAGAGCATCATCCGCGTTCGTCCGTAGGATCCATGCAGTCGGCCGGCGCGGTCCGGGCCGACAGGCTGCGTCCTATCAGCCCTAGCCACCGAGAGGCATCCATGGCTTTCACGTTAAAGATCAACGGCACACCCCACGGGGTCGATGTCGACGGAGATGTCCCGCTGCTGTGGGTGCTGCGCGACGTGCTTGGCATGACCGGGACCAAGTTCGGCTGCGGCCAGGCGCTGTGCGGCGCCTGCACCGTGCATGTCGACGGCCAGGCGGTCCGCTCCTGCGAGACACAGGTCGACAGCGTCGGCGATCGCGCGGTCACCACGATCGAGGCGATCGGCCGGACGCCGCAGGGCGCGGCCGCGTGGCTGGAGCTGGAGGTGGTGCAGTGCGGCTACTGCCAGTCCGGCCAGATCATGTCGGCGGCGGCGCTGCTGAAGGACACGCCGAAGCCGAGCGATGACGACATCGACGCCGCCATGTCGGGCAATGTCTGCCGATGCGGCACCTATCAGCGCATCCGCGCTGCGATCAAGCACGCTGCGGGAGTCTGAGATCATGGATGGGCTTATTCTGAGATCGCAGACTGCCGATGAAACACCGATGTCGCGGCGCGCCTTTCTTCAGGGCACAGGTTTGCTGCTTGGCTTTGCGCTGACCGGCGCGAGCACGGAGTCCGTCTTCGCGGCACCTGCTTCGCAGGTGGTCGAAAACGAGGTCACGGGTGCTTTCGCGCCGAATGGGTTTATACGGATCAATCAAACCGGCGCCGTGACCTTGGTCATGCCGATGGTCGAGATGGGACGGGGGGATTACACGTCGCTCTCGATGCTTCTCGCTGAAGAACTGGAAGTGAAGCTCGACCAGATTCAGGTCGGCATGCGCCGCCAAATCATGCGCATTACGTCAACTCGATCATAGGTATTCAAAATACAGGTGGTTCCGCCTCTGTCCGCGCCTTCTCGATACCGCTGCGTCAGGCAGGGGCAGTAGGTCGTAACCTGCTGATTGGCCGCAAAGCACTGGAATGTCGATCCAGCGACTTGCCGCGCCAAGGACGGCGCGGTGTTCGATGAGTCAGGCTCGAAGCATCTGAGCTACGGCGAACTTGCGGAGGCTGCGGCGAAATTGCCTGTGTCGCCTGCAGCAAACGTCAGATTGAAGGGATCCGAAGGATTTCACCTTAAGGCGAGAGCGGCGCTGGTGGCGGCGATGATGGTTCGTATATTCACGAGCCTCCTTTCTCTGAGTATCGGTCGGTCTTCGTTCTTCGCGGACCCTGCACCTACGCCCCGACGGGTTTCACACCGTACTTTTGATAGTAGGTGCTCCTGATTTGGTCCTGGCTTCGAGGAGGGTCGGCAAAGACATGGGCTGGAGACAGCAATGGGGTGATCGAAGTGGTTGCGATTTGACAACGTGATCAACAGGATACTCTAGGCCATTCGTCGCCCGAACCCAGTTGGCGATCATCAAAGACTCGTCATCGTCTGGCGGCAGTATCAACGCACGGCCCTTGAATCGATAACCGCGCCTCTGGAAGATGTCGACTACGTTAATTTCGACGGCGGGATTGCGTTTCAAGTTCAATATCGTCCGGGGCGATGCGATATCGGCGAAGTAGAGCACGCCGTCCGCAACCGTCAAAGACGCCTTCGGCGAAAGATTGGGCGTTCCGTCCTCGTTGACTGTAGCGACGAATGACAGTATCGCCTGCTTAATGATCGCCTCCATGTCGGCAGTGATTTCAATCATAGATATCCTCGCTTCATTGTTCGAACCCTTTCTAGCCCGCTGTCACTTTCAGCCCGCGCTGCACGGCCGGCCGAGCGAGGCCGCGGGCGAGCCACGCCTTCACATGAAGAAAGCGGTCGAAGCCGACGAGATCGCGTGCTTCGTAAAAGCCAATCAGGTTGCGCACCCAGCCGAGCAGCGAAATATCGGCGATGCTGTAGTTAGCACCCATCACCCAGTCGCGGCCCGCGAGCCGTTCGTCCAGGACACCGAGCAGCCGCGCTGATTCGGTTGCGTAGCGGTCGCGCGGGCGCTTGTCCTCATAGGCCTTGCCGGCGAATTTGTTGAAGAAGCCGACCTGGCCGAACATCGGCCCGACTCCGCCCATCTGCCACATCACCCACTGGATCGTTTCGTAGCGGGTGTTCGGATCGGCCGAGATAAATTGTCCAGTCTTGTCGGCAAGGTAGAGGAGGATCGCGCCCGATTCGAACAACGCGAGCGGCGAGCCGCTCGGCCCATCGGGGTCGTAGATTGCGGGAATCTTTCCGTTGGGGTTGAGTGCGAGAAAGGCCGGGTCGTGGCTTTCGTCCGCCATGATGTCGATCCGGTGCGGCTCGTAGGCGAGGCTCGCTTCCTCAAGCATGATGCCGACCTTCACCCCATTGGGCGTGGGGGTAGAAAAGAGTTGCAGCCGATCGGGGTACTGCGCCGGCCAGCGCGTAAAAATTGGATGATCGAGCGTCACTTTCTTCCTCCTGGATGAACGTGCCGAGCTTGGGCCGGGACATGGCCGAATATTCCACCTGGATGCGTGCCGAGCTGGCCCGCAAGTGGGGCCAAAAAGTAGGACACGATTATTCGATGAAATCTGCGGCAGCGGTTGTCATTGGTCGCAGCACAGGACGGAAGTTTCCAATAGCAGGTACGTATAGTTTCCATAGCGGGGGGGAATTGTGCCGCGGCAGTCCTCACCGCCATTCATAAAACAAGGCAGGTTGCGCAGGCAGCGACGTCGTCACGCCGCGCAGTAAGCGGCAATCACGATCGTCTATCGATTCTATGGCGAGTGGTGACTTCCCTCGGCGGGGTTCGACCGCCGCGCTGCTCGACCGTTTGACTCGCCACTGCGACATCGTCGAGACCGGTAACGATAGCTGGCGTTTTAAAAGCCGTGACGACGATCAAACAACCCGCGCTCGCGCCGTGTCCGCAACCCCGGCCAGCTCAAACGCCGCGAGCGCTACCATCAAGACTCGCCGATCAAAGGGGTCCCCCCTTGGACGCCGATCGGGGGGTCCCAGTCCAACGCCGATTGACAAGTCCACTTCCGAGAGGGCGAAACCATCCACACAGAGAGCTCGAGGAAATCACGAAGGATTGGGCGCGCTCGCGGCGCGAGCGGGCTGGCGCGTGTCGCAGTTCTGGGAGGACGACAAGCGGCTGTTCTGTGTGTTCGCGCTCTCGCCTCGGGCCACGTGGTGTCCGCGCTGACATGTCACCTCGCCGGGTAGCCGCAAAACGACAAGTCGAGAGAGGTTCGATGCAGGGCACGGGCTCAACCAACTGGATTCCCTCCGCTGCGATTGGAACGGTAGCGCGCGCCGAGAGAATGCACTAGCACTTCCTGAAGCGACTGAGCCTCGGCGGTTGTGTGCCGCGCCAGCCCGCGGTCCGACACGCGAGGCGCAGTCGCCGCGGGCGGGGGAAGGGTGAGCTCCGTGATCGGCAGCGGCCTGCGGCTGCTCGAGTGCCAGAGCGATGCTGCGCGCCGAAACGCCATCGTCGACAAAATGCAGGAGGCAATCACGCGAAGTGCGTTGCTTAGCCGGCAGCTCCTCGACGCCACTCGACCGCGCCCCACGTCGATCGACGGGTTTGTCGCAGGCTATCGCCTCGCAGTGATAGCGGCCCGCTTGACCGCGCGTTGCGTCCGGACATCACAATCCGCACCGAGATCGCCCCTGATTTATAAATTGCGAGATCAGTGCTCTGGCGGCATCAAGATGTGCGTTCTCGCTCTCGGTGCGCGTGCCCCAAACTCACGAATGGGATTGCGCCGCGCTCTCTCGCAAGCCGGTAAGCGTATTCCTCGCGAAGCCCGAGGGTCATGGCATACTGCCGTGCCCTGTGAGGCTCGCCACCGGTGTAGAGGCGCAAGATTTCCTCGCGCTGCTGCTTGCTGATGCGAAGGCGATTACCGCGAGAGTCGCGTGGCATGATAGGTCAACCCTTTCCAAAGGATGGTGTTTGGATCGCGTGGGCGTAATCCTGGTAGGTCTCGACCAACGGATCGAAAGTGCTGCTGTCCTTACGATGCAACTGCCTAAGCTCGAGTTCCGTCCCTGGCCGGAGCAGAGGACGAGCTCTCCGCTGTGGTAGTGCTGTAGCTGCTCGTGCCGCTGCGGCTTCACTCGCCCTTGTTCGACGAAACTTCGTTTTCAGGAACGGCCGGTCGTCTCAGCAAGGAAGCCAATGCCTCGGCCGCATCAGCAAGCGCGGCTTTCTCGGCGCATCGTTCATAGTTCTCAGCAAGCGCGTTACGCCGACACGCATCGTGTCGGTCGATCATTGATTGAGTGGCCCGGAGTACAATCGGCGCCGTACCAAAATTGTCTTGGGCTGGCATTTGGCCTCCACTGTCTCACCTCGAATGGCATAACGCTGTCGAACCCAGCCAATCACAGATGGTAGCCGCGGACTATTGCACAGAGGTTCGTCAATGCCGTACGTTCGTTTAAGATGAGGATCCTTAGGTTTAGGAGCGAGCACCTGCGGTCCCTCGCAAGCCGGGGCCAAGGTCCGGTGCCGAGTCACTTGGCTAGAAAGGTCATGTGTGTTGCCTCAAGCGGCCCGAGTCTGGGGAGGGAGCGCCCAAGGAGGGCAGCGATAGCCGAGTGCTACCGCACCCCAATCAGGTGCTCGTCGATGCTGGGGCGAGGTTTGCAGGGGACGTGTTGCGACTGACGTGTGGAGACGGCGTGCATCAGCGCCGCGACAATCACGGATGCCAGCATGTAGTTCGCATTGCGCGCCGTCGTGCGCGTCGCCTCGATCTGCGCCTCGGTCCGACGTCGGACAACCTCGACCTTCGCGGTGAGATGATCGAGCGAGTCCTCGCGCTTGTTCATCTCCTGCGCCAGTTCGGCGAGGCTTATTGCCTGTCAATCGGCGTTCAAACTTGGCTCTGTGTGTGGTCAAGTTTGAACGCCGATTGACAGACGAACGGGATCGCGCTCTGGATAACGATGAAGGTCCATGACTCCATGACGGTGGCGACCGCGTCCGCAATCCCTTGCCCCGGCGTCGCGCGCGCCGCCGTTGGGGGGCTCGTCCGCGGCTTGAAGCCGAAGTGAGCGGCGCGCTCTCCTGAGGTCGGCGAGCAGGTCGCGCTCGGCCTGTTCCAGGCCGTGCTGATCTTCCGCCTTCTCTTCCATCCGGCCAGCGCCCGGTCTGCTCGATTGCGCGCCCGACCTGGCCAGCGCCCTGCCGCGTTCTGATCGCTTCGTTCAGCCGCGGAGTTTCGCGGCGTTCTCGGCGATGGCGCGTCCTTGGTACCGGGCGGCGGCAAGCTCGTGCTCGCTCGGTTGCCGCAGCGCGTCGAGCCCGGTGATCGGCGTCGCTCCGTAAGGTGCGCCACCGGTGATCTCGTCGATCTCCATCTGGTCGCCGAACCCGTAGTTTAGTCCGACCACCGTCATGCCGAAGTGGAGCAGGTCGGTGATGATGGTAAGCAGCGTCGTCTCCTGGCCGCCGTGCTGCGTCGCCGATAACGCGAAGGCGCCGCCTACCTTGCTCCGGAGGGCCCCCTTCGCCCATAGGCCGCCAGCCTGGTCGAGGAAGCTTGCCATTTGGGACGGCATCCTGCCGAAGCGCGTACCCGTGCCTACGACGATCGCTTCGTACTCGGCGAGGTCTTCGATGCGCGCGACTGGAGCAGACTGGTCGAGCTTGTAGCTGGCTGCCTTGGCGGCCTCCGGAGATAGAAGTTCAGGCACGCGCTTCACGTCGACGGACGCGCCCGCCTCCCGCGCGCCCGCGGCGATTTCGTATGCGAGCTTTTCGACGTGTCCGTAGGAGGAGTAGTAGAGCACTAGTACTTTGGCCATAGGGGCCTTCCATCATGTCGGGGGCGGGCCCGCTTACGCTTCTTTGGGTATTTTCGCTTCGCCCCCGCGCATGGCGCCCAAACGCGCGGAGAGCCTCCACCGCGAGGGCGGACGGTCGGGGGCGTGTTTTGCCAGAGTTAGGTTTCGGCGCGGAAGGGGTAAAGGTATTGTTTCAATAACTGCGAGGAATGCCGCGCCGTCACCGCGATGCCCTAGCCAGCGCCGTCCTAAGCAGCACGGAGCTCCCTGAGAAGGAAGTCGGTTAATGCGCGGGCGGCACGCTTTTTGGTCTTTCAGCTGACGAAAAGCGCATTCACTTCCATTGAGCCGAAATCCCATCAGGCAGTACCCGCGCGAGCCGCCCGACCCCGAGCTCTGCCCGCGCGCTGTTTTAAGCCGTTTGGCGCCGTGGTGATGGCCGCGTGCCCCGCGTCGGCCGCCGCGGTCGCCTAGCTGATCCGAACCCCGCACATACCCGCGATGATCGCGGTTGAGATACCGGCGCTTATTGCTACGCCCGCGCCCCAAAGCCGATTTGCGGCGCGTTGATCGACGCCGTGCGCGATCAGCACCACCCGCAATCCCGACGCAAGGTGGCTTAGGACAAAAAACGCGCCGAGCGCGTAGTGAGGCAACAGGCGGATATTCCACGCGCCATGAATGAGCCCGGTCGGGGCTCCGATCGCGAAATTCCAATCGGTCGGTATACCGAGAAGGCTTCGAGCGTAGATGAAAACCGAGTTCATGTGCCCGAGGATATACAGCGAGAGGTAGACCCCTGAGCCGACCTGGAATGTCCGATGGAGGCCCTGCGGGGCGGCACTCCAACGCCATGCCAGAAACAGGCCGGTGCCGACCTGGAAAAGCATGGCCGTGACCAACAGCGGTTCACCCACGCCTGAGCGGTAGACAACGCGGCCGATCTTCATGACGGCTGCATGTGCGTCGGGGCCGATCAACCCAAACAGATGATTGGCTAGATGGAACGCCACGTATAGGGACAAAACCGTTGCCGTTATTCCGTGGACAATGCGCCAGCGCTCCACGGTCGGCCGCGTTGCGGCGACGGGATTACGGGCGGTCTGTGACCAAATCGCGATTGCGAGCCAAAGCACGCACCACACGAGTTCGTCGGGGATAGGGCTGTGAATCAAGGTCTGAGCGACGCCGAGAAAGACATAGAGCGTTGGGGTCGCCACGGCGGCATAGGCCAACCGCCGCGCCGCTAGATTGGCGTCGGGCCGGCAAGCGAGCGCGAGCGCGAGAAACGGCACGACGAACGCCACGGCCAGGATGAAGGTCGCGCCGACAGTTGCGAGAGGTGAAGGCGTCGCAGTCTGCGCGCCGGCGACGGTATGAAAGGCCCGGAGTAGAAAAGGATAGCAAATGGCGGCCGCTGCGGGAGTCAGCGGCAAATAGTCGAAGCGCGGCCCGCCCTGACGCAATGTCGTCGGGGCCATTGTTTTAGGCGCCTTCCGTTGACGCTAATGTCGCCCCTTAGGTGCGAAGTAGAAATCATATGCTCGATCCGGTTCAAGCGCCCCAAGCCGAACAACGTCTAAGGGGCGGCTGTTAGCGGTGGACCGGACGATGATGGGCGCCCGCCTCTCCAAGAGGTTCTTCAGCTCCGCGAAAAGATCGAGCCCTGCACCCAGCGCGACGAAGGCGCGGCCAAGATTTTAGGACTTCGTTCGCCCCAACAATACCACTGCAATGAAGACTTGTGGACATTGCTACGCCCAGTCTCGCGAGACCAGTTCATGAGGATCGCACCCGAATCTCTTGCAAAGTGCGATCGAGGATGCCGCACCAAGCCCAAACGCCTCCATGACCGCGAACCATCGCGGGTGCGGGTTGCGACGCGAACTGGAACGGGCAAGCACCACTGCCCGACACAGAAGTTCTTCGTCTCTGACGTTGGACAGGGGTCTACTTCCTTCCGCTTGTGCGCTGACGGGCCGCTTGAACGCAATCAGGTTTTTGTCATTCGCCGCCGCGAGCGGCAGCGGTTGCCCGCAGGGATCTGTCAGGGTGGCGCGCTTCGCATCGCCGCCGCTCGATCGGGCGATATCGGTTGTGAACCGCGTTGTCGGTTCCGCGATTTATTGCCTTTGCTCCGCGTCTAAGTGATCGGGACGCGTCGTGGAATATGCGCGCGTAGCGCCGCCTGCGCTCGGGCGGCACGTTAGCGGCGCGGGTCGGTTCGATAAAGAAGTCGTCGCCGTCGCGCGTGATCACATGCAAGGCAATCATGATTTCGAGCTTGCGCCTGACCGTGTCGCGGTCGAGGTCGAGGAAATCCGCGATCTTACTCGCATTCATCGGTCGGCCTTCGGCGTGACCCAGCGCCACCGCTGCAGCGATCCACGAGATCGTGGGAGCATCAACGCTTCTTCGCAGTTCCTTGTCGTCACCAACGACGGCGTCACGCAAGGCAAAGCCGTACTCTAGATACTCGCGCATGAAAGCGACCCGCTCGGCGGCAAATGCGACACGGATTTTGCGAGGGTCTTGGCAAGGTTCTTGGGGCAGGTTCTTCTCCCAAGGCGCGTTCGACGGAGGAGGGATGCCACCACAATGCGGCCACACCATTTGTGGCGCTTCGGTCCAGCGGCTGAGCAAACGTGTCCATCTTAAACCCCTTAAATATCAGCCGCGTGATCCGGCGGCATCGCCCGAAGGCTTGCAGCGTGCAGGCCCTCCGGCACCGGCGCTACCAAAAATGATCCCGACCCAAGTCCCAAGTATATCGCCTCGGTAAGAATCGCTTCGGCATCCGTCACGGTGAGGATTCCAGGCGTGCGGCCGGACTCGTCGGCCTCCACAGTCCCCGCGCGGCTGAGACTGGCTGCGGCCCGGGCGAGGGCCGCGCCATGCGCCGATTAGAGAGCGGTCAAAGGCGTGCGGAACGCGATCGCCTGGAAACAGGCGCTCCGCGGGGGGCGTAACGGACGGCTGCAGACAAACATCGGCAACGTCTCGCCCCCCACGACGCCGTCACCGCCCTCAAACCGCCGTGCGCCCGCCCAATTCTGAACGCGTCGCGACTAGCTCCTCAGGCGCGTTCAAGACTGACGTCGTGAGCAGGACGGCGGCAGCGAGGACCAAGAAGTACCAGGCGTCGAGCCCAGCGAATTTGTAGGCAAACGGTGCGATGACAAACACCACGCCGACGGCGCGATCGACCCAAAGGTGCAGCCAATAGGGAATGATGCGAACGACGCCGGTGGGATGGTCGGTCAGGGCGGCCAAGAGCAGCGCGGCCACACCGACGAAAACCGAAAGCCACATTGCGACTGGTCCGCTCTGGCCGAGCTTGAGCACGAATGGCGCTGCGATCAAGACGATCGCGACAGGATAATCAATCAGGTAGGCGTGGATAGACTTGGTGATGAAGCGGAACGACATTGGTGACACCTACTTGGTTGCTCGAGCGGGCCCTTGCGACGCGGAGAGTGCATCCACCCAAGAGGACGATTACGCCGTCCTATGCTGGCAAGCACTCCATACAACCGTCATGGGTCAGCCCGGTTAGACGAACAGTAAGGTATGCCGGCACGCCAACCATTAGAAATGCCCGGTCGTTATCGTTTCCATTCCATTCGCCCGGCGCTATGGAAGCTGGTTAGTGTGGCGTCGACCGCCAGTCCAAGGGCGGTGCGTCAGTGTCCGGCTGTCGAGGTCAGAGAAGGCTTGGGAAGATCGTCCGGGCCGTATCATACGTCATCCGCTCATTCCTGGGCACTGCACACAGGTTCGCGACGGTCGCCGTGCGTTATGCCGAGGGGCAGCTTTCGATCTTCAGTGTCGCAGCTGTCGGGCGACCTCCTCGATCACGAGCTCCGTTCCATTGACCGAGATGGCATCACCGACGCGTTTGCACTCCAACTCAGCATAGATCGGCGCCTGGTTGGGGATGCCCATGATCTCGTTTCCATCGCGCACAAAGTTACCTATCGGCACAGGCATCAACGAAAAAATCGTTCGCCCAACTTCACCGCCGCGCATTCCTCGACCTTGCTCATCGGCCCGAAGTCCATCGCCGAGAGCTTCTCGATCTTGTCGGAGTGCGAGTGGACGGTGTTGTCGAACGCTTCGGAGAGGTCGCACGCGAGCTCTCGCTGCGCTCGCTCGTCGTCTTCGATCGGCTCGCTTCTATCGAGCAGAGCGCTCCCGACATATTCTAGGTATTTTTCTATCGCGCTATCGAGGTCGCGCGCCTCGAGCGACAGCATTATTTGCTTCATGCACAGCGCATTGAGGTGGTTTTTAAGTAGCCCCGGTGAACGCGTGCGCCGCATGCTCTCCTCGGATGCCGGAGACATTCCACGATTTCACGCCGTCTGAGCGACGATCGACCAGTCGCGAAGCCGCGCGACCTTGACGAAAGCGTCCAGCGCGCCGGCGAGTAACGGCGCCCCTGTACAGCCAATAGCCGCACCTCCCGCGAAACCGGGTCGCCTTCGAACGGAATGGTCCTGAGCGTCGGAAGGCGCGGCATGTGCTCGGGCGCGAGTATAGGTGTGCAGCGAGACGCGCTTGTTGATCTCCGCCATTTGCGCAGCGGCGTGACAGGCGCGATGGTGCGGCAAGGTCTGCATTTCCTGCGGTCCGAGTTGCCGGGCATCCTCGCTACGCGCACCGATGTGCTCTTGCCTCGCATGTTGCACATCATCGAGGATCTGGCGGGCGACTGGCGCCGGCTGGATGCGCGCATCGAGGGGCTATCGAGCGAGATCGAAACGCTGGCCCGTCAAGATAAAGCCTGCGAGAGACTGATGACGGTGCCTGGCATTGGACCGCTCATCTCGAGCGCAATGGTGGCCGCGATCGGCACGGGAGACGTGTTCGCGAAAGGCCGCGACTTCGGCGCCTGGCTTGGACTGGTGCCGAAGCAGATATCGACCGGCGACCGCACGATCCTCGGCAGTATATCAAGGCGCGGCAATCGCTACCTGCGCGCGCTGTTCGTGCAAGCCGCATGGGTCGTGCTGGTCAGGGTCAAGCGCTGGGAGCGCTATGGCCTCAAATCTTGGATCGAAGCCGCCAAGAAGCGAT
>JAEWFG010000171.1 GCA_023388935.1 Pseudomonadota bacterium
CCGGTCGACCATGGCGGGCCGGACTGGACGCCGGCGCAGCGCTGGATCTTCGAGACTGAATGCGCGCGCGCCGGCGTGCCCAATGTCAACGTGATGGGCGTGAAGATGGTCGGGCCCGTCATCATCGGGTTCGGCAGCCCCGAGCAGAAGAACTTCTACTTGCCGCGCATTCTCTCCGGCGAAGACTATTGGTGCCAGGGCTATTCCGAGCCGGGCTCCGGCTCCGACCTCTCCTCGCTGAAGACGCGCGCGGTGCGCGACGGCGACGACTACATCATCAACGGCACCAAGATCTGGACCACGCATGCTCATCATGCCAACCGCATGTTCGCGCTGGTGCGCACCAGCGACGGGCCGCGGCAGCAGGACGGCATCAGCTTCATCCTGATCGACATGAAGACACCGGGCATCACCACGCGCCCGATCCTCACCATCGGCGGTGACCACGAGGTCAACCAGGTGTTCTTCGACGACGTGCGCGTGCCAGTGGCCAACCGTGTCGGCGAGGAAGGCAAGGGTTGGACCTACGGCAAATATCTGCTCGAATTCGAGCGCGGCTCGGGGATCGCCTCGGCGAAGCTGCGCGAGGGATTGAAAGCGATCGCGGACCTTGCCGAGTCGGACCTGACCGGCCGCGCGATCGACAGCCCCGACATCGCGACGCGCATCTCCGAGGTCGAAGTCGATATCGATGCGCTGGAAATGACCGAGCTGCGCGTGCTCTCGGCGCTCCAGACCGGGCAGAATCCCGGTGCGGTGTCGTCAATCCTGAAGCTGCGCAACAGTGAAATCCGGCAAGCCGTGACGCGCCTCGGCGTCGACGTGATCGGTCACGACGCGCTTGCGGTCGAGCCGATGCGCCCGCTCTACAAACTCAACCACGAGCCTGCGCTTGCCGAGGAGATGTTGACGGTGGTGCCGGAATATCTCAACGGCCGGGCCTATACGATCTTCGGCGGCACGTCGGAGATCCAGCGCGACATCATCGCAAAGATGATGCTGGGGATTTGACGGGCGGCGGCTGCCACACTCTCGGCGTCGTCCCGGACAAGCGAACGAAGTGAGCGCTGATCCGGGACCCATAACCCCAGGGAGGGGTTATGGCACGAGCTGGTAACCACGAGTCTTCGCCAAACCACTCCCTGGGGTTATGGGTCCCGGGCTCGCGCTACGCGCGCCCCGGGACGACAGTTGAGTGTGTGGCGACAGCCAGCGCAACAATGCGCTTCGCTTAACTCGCCACCTTCGCGTCCCGGATCGCCTGCCAGATCTTCTGCGGCGTCAGCGGGGTGTTGAGCTGGGTGATGCCGAGCTCGGCGAGCGCGTCCATCACGCCATTGGTGACGCAGGGCGGGCCGCCGATGGCGCCGGATTCGCCACAGCCCTTAGCGCCGAGCGGGTTGGTACGGCAGGGCGCGGAGTCGTCGAGCGTCACCTCGATCGGCGGAACGTCGTCGGCGCGCGGGATGCAGTAGTCCTGGTAGCTCGCGGTGAGGAGCTGACCGTCGGCATCATACGAGACGCCCTCATATAGCGCCTGGCCGATGCCCTGCGCCACGCCGCCATGGATCTGGCCGGTGACCAGCATCGGATTCACGGCAACGCCGACGTCGTCGACGGTGGTATAGCGCACGACGCGGGAGACGCCGGTCTCCGGATCGATCTCGACCTCGCAGATATGTGTGCCGTTCGGCCAGCTGGGACCGTCGACCTCACCTTCGGAATCGACGCTCAACTTGGCGCCGCCTTCCTTCCCGGCAAGATCGAACAGGCTGATGCGACGGTCGGTACCGACCACGGTGAGCATACCGCCGTGATATTCGATGTCCTCGACCGAGGTTTCCAGCGCGTTCGCCGCCTTCTCGCGCGCCTTCTGGATCAGGTCGCTGGAGGAGACCGCGACCGCCGTGCCGCCGACGAACAGCGAACGCGAGCCGACGCTGCCAAAGCCCATCGCAAGATCAGTGTCGCCCTGGACGACGTCGATCTTGTCCATGGGAATGCCGAGCGTGTCGGAGATCATCTGCGTATAGGTGGTCTGCAGTCCCTGCCCCATCGCCATGGTGCCGGAATGCAGGATGACGCGGCCCTGCGAGGTTGCGTGCAGGCTGACCTTCTCGGTGTGGGCGCGGCCGCCGGTCCACTCGATGTAGGAGGTGAGCCCGCGGCCGTAGAGCAGGCCCTTCTTCTTCGCGGCCTTCTTGCGCGCGGCGAAACCGTCCCAATCCGCAAGCTTCACGGCGCGATCGAGCATGTGGGCGAAGGCGCCGGAATCGTAAACCTGGCCGGCTGCATTGGTGTAGGGCAGCTGCGCCGGCTTGATGTAGTTGGCTTTGCGGATCGCGCGCGGGTCCATGCCGATCTTGCGCGCGGCAGCGTCGAACAGGCGCTCGACGATGAAGACCGCTTCGGGACGGCCTGCGCCGCGATAGGCGCCGACGGGCGCGGTGTGGGTCATCACCGATTGCACTTCGAAATGCACCAGCGGCAGGTCGTAGACGCCGGTCTGCACGAACGGCCCGAGCACCAGCGGAATGATGTTCGCCGCACCCGAGGAATAGGCACCGGTGCAGCCGATCGACTTGACGCGATAGGCCAGCACCTTGCCCTTCTCATCCAGCGCAAAGGACGCGGTCGAGGTGAGATCGCGGCCATGGGTCCCGCCGACGAATTCGTCGGTGCGGTCGCCGCGCCAGCGGATCTTCTTGTTCAGCTTGGTCGCGGCATAGGCGACGATGCCGTCTTCGGGATAGAGGTTGGTCTTCTGGCCAAAGCCGCCGCCGATGTCGCCGACCAGCACGCGCACACTGTCCTTCGGACGCTTCAGCACGGCCTCCGCCAGCACGTCGCGGGTCGAGGCCGGCGTCTGCGACTGAACGTGCAGCAGCAAGCGGCCAGTTTTCTTGTCGATCTCGGCAATGGTCGAGCGCGGCTCCATCGCCGACGGCACGAGGCGCTGGCTGACGATATCGAGCTCGACCGTATGAGCGGCCTTGGCGAAAGCTTCGTCCGCCTTGGCGGCATCGCCATAGCTCATCGCGCCGACGATGTTGTCGGGCGCCTCCGGCCACACCACGGGCGCGCCGGGCTTTACGGCCTCGACCGGGTCGACCACCGCCGGCTGCACGTCATATTCGACCACGATCGCTTCGGCGGCGCTCTGCGCTTCCGCGCGGGAGGAGGCGACCACCGCGGCGACAGCTTCGCCGGCGTAGCGCACGATTTCGTGGGCAAGCAGGCGGCGCGGCGGCACCGTCATCGGCTTGCCGTCGGGGCGCTTGAAGATGCTCAGCGTCGGAATGGTGCCGATGTCGTCCTTGACCAGGTCGGCGCCGGTGTAGATCGCGGTGACGCCCGGCGTCGATGCCGCGGCACTGGTGTCGATCGACGCGATTTTCGCGTGCGCATGCGGCGAGCGCAGCAGGTACAGCCACAGCGCGCCGTCTTCCGGCTTGTCGTCGATGAACTGCCCCTTCCCGGTGAGCAGCCGCCGGTCTTCCAAACGCTTGACGGGCTGCCCCGCTCCGAAACGCAAATTGCCGGGAAGAATGTTCATTCCGCTTGATCCTCTAAGCCTCAAAGTGCGGCCGCCTTTTAACGGATCGAGCCATGTGAAGCCAGTCGCGGTTTTGGGCGACGAACCCACAGATTCGTCATGCCCGGGCAGGCGTGGATGCCGGGCATAGGCGAGCGCAAGCGACGCCATCCTTTGGACGGCTATGCCCGGCCATGACGAATGCGGAGGCGGTTAGCCGAGCTCGCGCAACGCCGCTTCCACGACCTTGCGCTGCTCGACCGTGAGAGCGGCCTGCGGCGGGACGGGGTCGCCGACGTCGTAGCCCTGGATCGCGAGCCCGGCCTTGATGCAGGCCGCGAGGTTGAAACGGGCGAAGGCCTCGTTGATCCGCCACAGCCTGCGCTGGAGCGCCATGGCCTCGTCCCAGCGGCCGGCCCGGCAGAGATCGTAGAGCGCAACACTCTGGCGCGGGATGATGCAGGCAGGTCCCGCCATCCACCCGAGGCCGCCGATCAGCATGACAGCCGCGGGAATGTGAGCGGATGCCGAGAACACGCGCAAGGCATCGCCGCAGCGGTTCATGATCGAGAGCAGGCGCCCGGTGTTTGTGGAGGCGTCCTTGATGTAGCCGATGCGCGGATGCTCTGCGAGGCGCGCGATCACGTCGAGGGTGAGGTCGGAGCGCTGGAACTGCGGATTGGTGTAGATGACGACAGGGATGTCCACGGCGTCGGCGATGCTGCGGAAGTAGGATTCGACCTGGGTGTCCGCGAGCGGGAAGTACGCCTCGAGGATTGCCAAGATGCCGTTGGCGCCGAGCTTCTGGTAGGCTCTCGCCTGCGCCACCGCATCGCTCGTCGAGGTGGACGAGACACCCGCCACCACCGGCACGCGGCCCTTCGCGGCCTCGATCGTGGTTCGCACTACGTCCGTCCGCTGCACGGCGTTGAGATAGGCGAACTCGCCGGTCGAACCGAGCGGCGTCAGCCCGTGGACACCGGCGCCGATCAAATCGTCGCAGAGCTTACCGAGGACTTTTGTGCGCACGGTGCCGTCGGCATCGACGGGCGAGACGAGATAGGGAAAGACGCCGTGGAATTCGGGCATGTCAGGGCAATTCCCGGAAAATTGGTTTACGCTCTCCGGGTCTTAGCAACGCACGCGCCTTCGATCAAACCTTGATCAGCCGGACCCTCGTTCCCCAGGGATCGACGGCTTCAACGCCATTCGAGAGCGCCTCGACCTTCGCGCCTGCGTTGCGCAAGCGCTCTTCCTGCGCGGCCAGCAGATCCTGCTTCTCCGTCACAAGCGAGAACCAGGCCAGGCCCGTCATGCTGTCGTCGCGACGCCCGGCGCCCTGGCTCTGCCAGATGTTCATGCCGAGGTGATGGTGATAGCGGCCCGACGACAGGAACGCCGCGCCGTTGCGGCGGCGGGTCGGGTCGAGGCCGACCGCGCCGTGATAAAAGGTCTCCGCCTGCGCGAGATCGCCGACGCGCAGATGCATGTGGCCGACGCGCAGGCCATCCGGCGCCTTCGCATAGTCCGCCACGCGCGTATTCGTCAACGACAGCAAGTCCGGAATGTTGAGCTCGTCGGTCGCCATCTTCACCGAGCCCTCGCTCCACTGCCATTGCGAGGGATCGCGATCGGCATAGACTTCGATGCCGTTGCCTTCGGGATCGTCGAGATAGACGGATTCGCTGACGAGGTGATCGGCAAAGCCCGACAGAGGCACGCGATGCGAGGCGGCGTGTACCAGCCAGCGAGCGAGGTCCTTTCGCGTCGGCATCAGGAAGGCGGTGTGATAGAGGCCGGCGGCGTTGCGTGGCTCGATTGCAGCATCGGGACGGGCTTCCAGCACGAGCAGCGCGATGCCGGCCGTACCGAGCTTTGCGGCGGTGGCCGAGCGCTCCATGACCGCGAGCCCGATCACGTCGCGGTAGTAGTCCGCGACCTTGTCGAGATTCTTCACCCGCAACGTGACCATGCCGACCCGCATCGGCGTATGGCTGGCGTAAGTCGGCCCGCCGCCCTGCGGCGTCCCCTCGGCGCGCGCGGCGGCTGCGGCCGCCATCGCAAGCGACGTCGCACCGGCGAGTTGAAGCAGGGTCCGGCGGGTGGGATCGATGGTCATCGGTCAGGGCTCGCTGAAGTCTTGAGGCAATGCGGCGCAATGTCGGGCCGATTGCTACACGTTCGCGTGAGCGGCTCCCAATCACATGTTCGTCGGCCGCACCGCTACGGAGGTCCTGGCCACCCGGCCAGTTTCGCAATCGGCCGCGACATCCCAGATTGGAGGCAGCTTACAGGAGCCTTCCATGACCGACCCCACTCCTCTGTCCTCGCTGTCATCCGCACTTGCAGACATGGTGGCGCGCGCCGCACCGTGCGTCGTTTCCGTGCATTCGCATCGCTCCCGCGCGACCGGCTTCGTCTGGAAACCCGGCCTGATCGTCACCGCCGATGAGGCGCTGGCCGATGAGGGCGAGGTCGAAATCGGCCTCCCCGACGGCAGCACCGTAGCAGCCACGATCGCCGGGCGCGACCATACGACCGATATCGCGCTGCTGCGCACTGATGCCGGTATCGCCCCGGTCAAGCTTGCGACCACGGTCCCGCCCCTCGGTACACTGTCGGTCGTGGTCGCCGCCGATCGCGATACGCCGAGCGCGGCGCTCGGGATGGTTTCGCTATCCGGCAAAGGCTGGCGAAGCCTGCGCGGCGGCGACATCGATGCGCGGATCGAGCTCGACGTTCGCCTGCGTCCCGCCCAACAGGGCGGCCTTGCGCTGGATGCGACCGGTGAAGCGTTCGGCATGGCCGTGCTCGGGCCGCGGCGCGTGCTGGTGATCCCGGCGGCGACGATCGAGCGCGTCGCGCCCCAGCTCGAGGCGCGCGGCCGCATCGCCCGCGGGTACCTCGGCCTCGGACTCCAGCCGGTGCGCCTCGACGACGGCGTCGGCGCGATGGTGATGAATGTCGACAAGGCCGGCCCGTCCGCTACAGCCGGCATTCGCCAGGGCGACGTTATCGTGGCGGTCAACGACCAAAAGCTTTCCGGCGTGCGCGCGCTGTCGCAGACGCTGGGTCCGGCGAGCGTCGGCGTGATGGTCAATATCGCGGTACGTCGTGGCGGCGAGCCGGTCAGCTTCAAGGTCACGGTCGGCGAGAGGCCGGAGGCGTGAGCGAGGACAAGAAGCCGGAGATCGTGCTGTCTCTGGAGATCGACGATCCCACCCTCGCCGATCGCCTGGCGACGCTGCTCGGCAAGGTCGCCGGGCTTCGCCTCGCCGCCCCCGGCGAACAGGCGGCCGCGACGATCATCGCCCGCGATCCGCGCAGCATCCCCGATGACATCGCGCTGACGCAGCGCGAGTTCGACGTGCTGGCACTGATGGCCGAGGGCGCCTCCAACAAGATGATCGCGCGTCAGCTCGGCATTTCCGTGCACACGGTTAAATTCCACGTCGGCTCGCTGCTCGACAAGTTAGATGCCACCGGTCGCACCGACGCGGTGGCGCATGCGGCTCGCCGCGGCGTGATCGATCTCTGACCCATCCGTTTCTATTACGCTGTTGTCGACGGGAAGTTGAGCCGGACCGTGAGGCCCGGCGCATTGTCGTGTAGCGCAACCTCGGCGCCATGGAGGCCGGCAACTGCCGCAACCAGGCTCAAGCCCAGACCGTTGCCCGGCGTGTAGCGGCTCTGCTCAAGCCGGTAGAAGCGTTTGAACACGTGATCACGCTGATCGGCCGGAATGCCCGGACCGTCGTCGGCGATTGCAATCACCGCCCCGCCGCCGGCGTTGCGACACGTCACGGTGACCTGTCCTCCCACACGGCCGTGCTTGATCGCGTTGTCGACGAGATTGGCGATGGCATCGAACAGGAGGTCGCGGTCACCGGTCACGGATACCTTACGGTCTCCACCAAGACTGAGACGGGTCATGACCTGCTCGGCCGCGGCGTCATAAAGCTCCACGACCTCACCAGCGAGCTTGGCGAGATCGAGCGTGCGGAACGCGCTGCGGCGCGCGCGGCTCTCGATCTCCGAGATCCGGGTGATGGAGGCGAACATGCCGAGCACGGCGTCGAGATCGGCGATGGTGTCGCCGATCAGCACGGCATCCGCCTCGCCGTTGCGCGGGGCGTGATAAGCCTTTTCCAGCCGGCCGCGCATGCGCGTCAGCGGCGTGCGCAGATCATGCGCGACGTTGTCGCTGACCTGCTTGACCTCGCCCATCAGCGTCTCGATGCGGTCGAGCATATGGTTGAGGTTTTCGGCGACGCGGTCCCACTCGTCGTGGCTGCCGCGCAAGGGGATTCGCCGGTCGAGGCCGGACAGCATGATGGCACGGCTGGTCGCGTTGATCTCCTCGATCCGCCCGACCGTGCGCTGCGTCACCATCACTGCCGCGAGGCCGGCAAGCACCATGAGCAGCACGGCGACGGCGACCATCGCAAGCTCGATCATGCCGGTGAAGCCGTCGTGATCGACGATGCGGCCGACCCGGCTCTCCACATAGGCAAGCGTCCCGAAATAGACGTAAGCCATGATCGCCGCGACGATCAGCCCGAACACCGCAATCGCGATCAGCGCCAGGCGAAACGTCGATGAGCGGAGCGTCTTAGCCAGGAGCACGGAGACAATATCCGATGCCGCGGATGGTATGGATCAATGGATAGGCTTGGCTGTCGTCGACCTTGCGGCGCACGCGCCCGACATAGACGTCGATGATGTTCGTGGACGGATCGAAATGCAGGTCCCAAACATGCTGAAGCAGCATCGCGCGGGAGACGACGCGGCCCTCGTTGCGGACGAGATATTCGAGGAGCTGGAATTCCCGCGGCAGCAGCGGAATCTTCCGACCGCGGCGACTGGCGTTGCGGGCGATCAGGTCGATTGAGAGGTCGCCGACCCGCAAAATCGTCTCCTTGGCGATGGTCTCGCTGCGGCGGCCAAGCGCCTCGAGCCGCGCCAGCAGTTCGACGAAGGAGAACGGCTTGACGAGATAGTCGTCGCCGCCGGCGCGCAGGCCGCGCACGCGGTCGTCGACCTCGCCGAGCGCGGAGATAATCAGGAAGGGCGCTGCGACGCCATCATCGCGCAATTGACGCATCACTGTGATGCCGTCGATATCTGGCAACATGCGGTCGATCGTGATCACGGCATAGTCGCACGCAGCACCGTGGCTCAAGGCTTCCTGACCGGTTGCGGCGAGATCGACGTCGTAGCCCGAGGTCGTCAGCTCCTCAACGAGCTGGCCTGCGGTTTCCGGATCGTCCTCGACGACCAGGATGCGGCGGTGACCTCCGGTCATGACAAACTCCGCGCGACGATCGCCATCAGACTATCCCGTTCCGGGGCCGAGCGGAACCGCCCGATGGCGATCGCGACAATGGTGCGGCACGGTGATGCTAGTACCAACTGTCTCCGCACACATTGAACCATTGCCATCCATAGGGCGTCCAGCTCCTGGTCCAGCAGCCATCGTCGTAATAGTTGTCGTAATAGTTGGCATAGAAGAACGGCCCACCAACGAAGGCGAACCGGTGGAATCGATGATGGCGGAAGAAGAAGGCATGACGGCCGATGAAGGGCCTGCCGTGCCAGCCCGGGCCAGCAAACCGCGGGCCGAAGGCGGCGCGGGTCGCTAGCGGAGCACCGGCAAAGCGCGGCCCCATGGCAGCGCGGGCAGCCATTGGCGAACCTGCGAAGCGGGCGCCACCGAAATGAGCACCGCCCATGCCGCCAAATCCCATGCCGCCGCCCCCCATACCGCCGACGTGCATGCCGCCACCGCCGAAGTGACCGCCGCCGCCAAAGCCGCCGCCACCAAACCCGCCATGTCCGCCACCGCCTCCACCAAACCCGCCACCACCATGTCCGCCACCGCCACCGCCGCCGCCGCCGCGCGCGAGAACGGGCGATGCGGCCGCCAGCGTTGCGGCCACTGCCGCCGCGACGAGGCCTTTGAGAAGCCTGTTGTTCATCGGAAAATCCTCCTTGTGGTGCGGCAGGCACACCGCCGCACCCGGAGGATCAGAAGAAAAGAACGCGCCGTCTCCATCAACTTACAAATGCGCCAGATTCTGACGCGAAAGTTAGAGACGCATGCTCTCTCACCGCCTCTTCCCGCCGGAAGGCGGGCGAGGTCAAGGCCTATGCGCGCTTGCCGCCGCTCTTCTCCGCCGCGCGGCGCATCGCTTCGGCGAGGGCACCGCCACCGGAGGATTCCTGCTTGCGCGGCGCCGACGAGGTCATCCGGGCAGTGTTGCGCGAGTTGTTGTCGCGCTGCATGCCGGGCGCATACTTCTTGGCGCCGACCTCGTCATCGAGGCGCAGCGTCAGCGAGATGCGCTTGCGCGCAACCTCGAAGTCCAGCACTTTCACCTTGACGATGTCGCCGGGCTTCACCACCTCGCGCGGATCCTTGATGTAGTTTTTGGACATCGCCGAGATGTGCACGAGGCCGTCCTGGTGCACGCCGATGTCGACGAAGGCGCCGAAGGCCGCAACGTTCGTCACCGTGCCTTCGAGGATCATGCCCTTCTGGAGGTGTTTGATCTCCTCGACGCCCTCCTTGAACACCGCGGCCTTGAATGCCGGACGCGGGTCGCGACCGGGCTTTTCCAATTCGCGCAAGATGTCGGTGACAGTCGGCAGACCAAAGGTCTCGTCGACATAGTCCTTCGGCTTCAATGTGCGGACGATCTCGCTGCTGCCGATCAGCGCCTTGATGTCGCTCTTGGTGGCCGCCAGAATCCGGCGCACCACTGGATAGGCTTCCGGATGCACGCCGGAGGCATCGAGCGGGTCTTCGCCACCGAGGATCCGCAGGAAGCCCGCGCACTGCTCGAACGCCTTCGGCCCGAGCCGCGGCACGTCCTTCAGGGCCTTGCGCGATTTGAACGGGCCATTGGCATCGCGATGTTGAACGATGCTCTGGGCCAGGCCCGAGCCCACGCCCGACACGCGGGCAAGAAGCGGTGCGGAGGCGGTATTGACGTCGACGCCGACCGCGTTCACGCAGTCTTCGACCACCGCATCGAGCGACTTGGCGAGCTTGGCCTGGCCGAGGTCGTGCTGATACTGGCCGACGCCGATCGCCTTGGGTTCGATCTTGACGAGCTCGGCGAGCGGATCCTGGAGGCGACGGGCGATCGAGACCGCGCCGCGCAGGGTGACATCGAGGCCCGGCAATTCCTCCGAGGCAAAAGCTGAGGCCGAATAGACCGACGCGCCGGCTTCCGACACCACGATCTTGGTCATCTTCAGTTCGGCCAGGCCCTTCACGAGATCGGCCGCGAGCTTGTCGGTCTCGCGCGAAGCAGTACCATTTCCGATCGCGATCAGCTCGACGCGGTGCTTCAGCGCGAGCCGGCCGAGCGTCGCAAGCGACTCGTTCCACTGCCGCTGCGGCTCGTGCGGATAGATCGCGGTGGTATCGACCACCTTGCCGGTGGCATCGATGACCGCAACCTTGACGCCGGTGCGGTAGCCGGGGTCGAGGCCCATGGTGACGCGGGTGCCGGCGGGCGCCGCGAGCAAGAGGTCGCGCAGGTTGGAGGCGAACACGCGCACGGCCTCGGTCTCGGCTGCGTTCCACAGCCGCATGCGCAGATCGATGTTGAGATGCACCTGGATCTTGGTGCGCCAGGCCCAGCGCACGGTGTCGATCAGCCAGCGGTCGCCGGCGCGCTTGAGGTCGGCAATTCCGAAACGCTTCATGATCTTCAGCTCATAGGCGCCCGGGACGCCCGGCGGCGGCGCTTCGGCCTCGGCCTGGATCTGGAGATCGAGGATCTCTTCCTTCTCGCCGCGGAACATTGCGAGGATGCGGTGCGAGGGCAGCTTCGTCAGCGGCTCGGAGAATTCGAAATAGTCGGCGAATTTCTCGCCTTCGGTCTTCTTGCCGTCGCGCACCTTGGAAGCCATGCGCGCATTGGTCCACATCTCCTCGCGCAAGCCCCCGATCAGATCGGCGTCTTCGTCGAAGCGCTCCACCAGGATGGCGCGGGCGCCGTCGAGCGCAGCCGCTGCATCCGCGACGCCCTTCTCGGCGTTGATGAAGCCTTCCGCCACGACCTTCGGATCGTTGCCCGGCTCCGTCATCAATTGATTGGCGAGCGGTTCGAGGCCAGCCTCCTTGGCGATCTCGGCCTTGGTGCGTCGCTTCGGCTTGAACGGCAGATAGATGTCCTCGAGCCGCGCCTTGCTGTCAGCCGCCATGATCGTGGCCTCCAGCGCGGCATCGAGCTTGCCCTGCTCACGGACCGATTCGAGGATGGACTTGCGGCGGTCTTCGAGCTCACGCAGGTAAACCAGGCGCTCCTCCAGGGTGCGCAATTGCGCGTCGTCGAGCGCACCGGTCGCTTCCTTGCGGTAGCGGGCGATGAAGGGAACCGTGGCGCCGCCGTCGAGCAACGTCACCGCCGCTTCGACCTGCTCCGCCCGAACCCCAAGCTCCTGCGCAATCTTCTGGTTGATATTTGCCACGCGAGATTTCCTCTATCCAAGCACGCAATGCGGGGCGAACCACCGGCTGCGGGACGCCGCTTATGGACCAACCGGGGTTGATTCATCAAGGTGCGGTGCAAAACCGTCGACAGAGGATTTTTTGTTGAATCGATGCGATCTTGCCACATTCGTGCGGGTGTCGCGGGCACTCTCCTTTTCGCGCCAGGCCAAAAGGGCGGACTCGTCATCCCCGCGCAACTGCGAAGCGGTTGTCGCTGGAGGTGCGAACTCCGCGGCGGCTGTCCTACTGACACCGCGACCTCTCCGCCCGGCGCAACCCTGCCCTTCGCGCCGGCTCAGTTGATTCACGCGGGCCCTTGCGAAAATGCTGGCGCTGCATCTTAGGGGATTTTGATTTCATGACTTTGCCAATGAGCTGGAATGAATGGGCGCAGCACGATGGCGTCGCCCTGGCGACGCGCGTCCGCAAGGGCGAGCTGACGGCGAAGGAATTGGCGCGCCAGGCGGCCGCGGGCGTGGCCAAGGTCAATCCAGCGCTGTCGGGCGTGGTCGAGCTGTTCGAGGACGTGATCGCCGATCCGGCCAAGGACGGCGCCAATCTTGCCGGCCCGTTCGCGGGCCTGCCCTTCCTGATGAAGGACCTCGGCCCGACCATGAAGGGCCGGCTCCAGGAGATGGGCTCGCTCCTGATGCGCGGCAATCGCGCCGCCGCCGACACGTTCCTGACCGGCAAATTCCGCCAGGCTGGACTGAACCTGATCGGGCGGACGACGACGCCGGAATTCGGCGTATGCAGCTCGGCCGACAACCCGGCCGTCTACGTCACGCGCAATCCCTGGAACACCGACTACACCACCTGCGGCTCGTCCGCGGGAAGCGCCGCGATGGTCGCGGCCGGCGTGGTGCCGATCGCGCATGCGACCGACGGCGGCGGTTCGATCCGCATTCCCGCCGGCGTCAACGGCAATATCGGCCTGAAAGTCTCGCGCGGCGTGTTCTCGCTCGCGCCGCACCTGTCCGACCTCAGCGGCCTCGTCTCGATCCAGGGCTGCCAGTCGCGCTCGGTGCGCGATACCGCCGCCTTCGTCGATCACGCCCGCGGGCCGGCACCCGGCGAGTTCATGCCGTTCTGGACCACGGCGCAGCCCTATGGCGAGATGATCAAGCGCGATCCGTCCAAGCTTCGCATCGCGCTGTCGCACACCTGGGGCGACTACACCGCGACGCCGCACATCGCCGCCGAACTGGAGAAGACCGGCCGCTTCCTCGAAGGCCTCGGTCATCACGTCGACTATGTGCTGCCAGAGCTCGACTTCCGCGCCGCCTTCGAGGCGCAGACCACCTGCTACATCAGCAATTTTGCGGTGGTGATTTCCAACATGCTGGCCGCACGCGGACTGGAGCGGCCGCCGGAAGATCTGGTCGAGCCCGTCAACATCCGGATCTGGGAGGCGGGACGCCACACGAGCTTCGCCGAGCGTGCGAAGATGCAAGGCGTGTTCAACACGACATCGCGCGCCTTCGGCAGCTTCTTCGAGCAGTGGGACGTCATCCTGACGCCGGTCACGGCGTTGCCGACGCCGAAGGTCGGCACGAAGGAGTATCTCACCCTCTCGGACAATCCGGATGTGCTCGACTGGTTCGGCAATCTCTGGCGTAACTTCGCCTTCACGCCGCTCGCCAATCTCTGCGGCATGCCGGCGATCTCGATGCCGATGGCAACCCACGAACACGGCCTGCCGCTCGGCATCCAGGCGATTGCCAAGCAGGCCAATGACGGCCTGCTGCTGCAACTCGCCGCCCAGATCGAGCGTGCCATCGACGGCAAGTGGAACGGCGGCAAGAAGCCGAAGGTGCATGTGAGCTGAGGACCTGCGATCGCGATGACCTGCGATTGCGCTATCAGCCTCAGTTCTTCACGACCGGGATCGCCTCCTTCGGCTGCTGCCCCAGATTGTACATCGCCAGCGCCTTGTCGAGCGCTTCGCGCAGCGCCAGCGCCGCGGCCACGCTGCAGCGCAGATGCGCGGTCTGGATCACGTCGACCCTGACGGCAGCACCGACCGGCATCAGGAGGTTCGCGGCAAGCTCGATCTGGATCGCACCGTTGTGATGGCCGAAGCAGGACGCGCCGTCGAAATAGATGATCGGCGCCCGCTCCGAGCTTGAGCTGGAAATGGTGACGGGCCCCTGGTTGGCGGCGGGTGTTTCGGGGTCAGCCATGGGCACTCCTTGGGGCTAGTCGACTGGCGAAGCGCCCACCATCGTTGCTTCGGCGCACTCTGTCGAGGCCAAACCGGTTCCTGGCAGGCCTGCCGTACGAGGCGCATTCGGAGTTTTGCGCCGCGCCCGACAGTGGTCTAGAACATCAACATGTCCACGTCATCGACCACACTTCCCTTCGAGGAACTCGCCGAGGCCATCCAGGGCCGCCGCTCCGACTACGGCCATATCAGCGGGCTCCGGCTCGACCGGTTTGCACCGGGCGAGGCCTGGGCCAGCCTGCCCTACCGGCCCGTCTTCGTCGGCGACACCGAGACCGGCGTGCTGCATGGCGGCGTCGTCACGGCGATGCTGGACGAGAGCTGCGGCATGGCGGTGCAACTTGCGCTCGACGGCACGAGCGCGATCGCAACGCTCGATCTGCGCATCGACTACCAGAAGCCGGCAACGCCGGGTCTCGACATCAAGGCGCATTCGGTCTGCTACCGCACCACGCGCTCGATCGCCTTCGTACGCTCCACGGCCTATCAGGAGTCCGAGGACGATCCGGTTGCGACCGCAACCGCCTGCTTCATGATCGGCGCCAACCGCACCAATATGCTCGCGGACCGCAGGATGGATGCGCGCAGCATTCCGACGCTGGAGGCGCCGGAGGACCCGGATGGCCCGTTCGCCAACAGCCCGTTTGCGCGCTGCCTCGGCATCCGCGTGAACGATGACGGTACGCTGACGATGCCGTTTTCGCCACAGATCATCGGCAATCCCATCCTGCCCGCGATCCATGGCGGCATGACCGGTGCCTTCCTCGAGACCACCGCGATCGTTGGCGTGAGGCGCGAGCTCGGGATCGCCACGCTGCCCAAGCCGATCGGACTCACTGTTAACTATCTGCGCTCCGGCCGCGCCCTCGACACCTTTGCCAACGTCTCGATCGTGAAGCAGGGCCGCCGCATCGTCGCCTTCGAGGCACGGGCCTGGCAGGACGATGCGAACAAGCCGATCGCCACCGCTTTCGGCCATTTCATGCTGCGTCCGACGCCGGGAAACTACGAGGAATAGGCGTATTTTACTTGACGGCCGGGGCACGGGCCACAACGATAGCGCATTCCCCGCGAGAGGTATTGGGTTGCGGCATCCGATCGATATCATCGCCATGTTCGCCGCCATCTGGCTGCTGGCCGTGATGGTGCTCGACGCGCTGACCCCGAAGGAGCTGACGGTGGTGATGATCGGCATCGCGATCGGTCCCGCCATCGTCATCACCGCCGTATTCTACTACCTGCGCTGCCCGCGCACGGATTTCGCGGTGATGTTCGCAGCGCTGTGGCTCATCTCTGACATCGCCATCGTCTTCATCTCGCCGAAGGAGCTGCCGCATTTCCTGATCGTGCTCGGCTTCGTGCCGGCCGTGCTGATCGGCATCGTGCTGCACTGGCAGCGCTTCCAGCGCCGCCACGAGCGGCTGCCGCTGCCCTCGGTCAAGCGGAGCTAGCGCGGCAGCAGGTTCGTCTTCGCGAGATCGAGCACCTCGTCGCCGCGGCCGTTCATCACCGCACGCAGGACCCAAAGGCTGAAACCCTTGATCTGCTCCGGCGTGATGGTCGGCGGCATCGACAGCTCTTGCTTGGCGGTGACGACGTCGAGCAGCGCCGGTCCATTGTGCGCCAGCATCTCCTTCATGGCGCCCGGGAGCTCGCCGGGGTCCTCGACGCGCCTGGCGAAGATGCCCATCGCGCGCGCCATCGCGGCGAAGTCCGGATTCTCCAGGTCGACATTTGTGTCGACGAAGCCCGCGGCTTTCATCTCCAGCGCAACGAAGCCGAGCACGCCGTTGTTGAAGACGACGACCTTCACAGGCAGCTTCATCTGCGTCAGCGTGATCAAATCACCCATCAGCATGGTAAAGCCGCCATCGCCCGACAGCGAGACCACCTGGCGGCCGGGCTGTGAGGCCTGCGCGCCGATCGCCTGCGGCATGGCGTTGGCCATCGAGCCATGGACGAAGGAGCCGATCAGCCGGCGGCGGCCGTTCATGTCGAGATAGCGCGCGGCCCACACCGTCGGTGTGCCGACATCGGCGGTAAAGACGGCATCCTCGGACGCATGGTCACTGATGACCTTCGCGAGATATTGCGGATGGATCGGCTTGCTGCCCGGCGTGCCCTTGGCGAGCGAGTCGAGGCCTTCGCGCGCTTTCCTGTATTGTGCGATCGCATCGTCGAGATGTTTTCGCTGCACCTTGGTCTTCAGCAGCGGCAGCAGCGCCTCGATGGTGAGCTTGACATCGCCGACGAGGCCGAGATCGATCTTGCAGCGGCGGCCGAGATTTTCGGGGCGGATGTCGATCTGCACGATCTGGCGGTCGGCCGGGAAGAATTGCTTGTAGGGAAAATCGGTGCCGAGCATGACGAGGGCGTCGCAGGCGTGCATGGCCGCGTAGCCCGAGGAGAAGCCGATGAACCCTGTCATGCCGACGTCGTAGGGATTGTCGTACTCGACGTGCTCCTTGCCGCCGAGTGCATGCACGATCGGGCTCTTCAGGACTTCTGCAAGCTGCATCAGCGGCGCGTGCGCGCCGGCGCAGCCGCGGCCGCAGAACAAAGTGATGCGCTCAGCGCCGTTCAGGAGATCCGCGAGCGCCTTCAGCTCATCGGCTTCCGGCACGACCTTCGGCGCCGACAGCGCGAGCCCGCGCGTCGTCGACAGCGCGCGCTTGGGCGGGGTGCGGAAGGCGATGTCGCCGGGCATGGCGACGACAGCGACGCCGCGCAGGCCCACCGCTGCACGAATGGCGTTCTCCAGCACGAAGGGAAGCTGGCTCGCATCCGAGATCAGCTCACAATAGTGGCTGCACTCCCGGAACAGATTTTGCGGATGCGTCTCCTGGAAATAGCCGCCGCCGATCTCGGCCGATGGGATCTGTGCCGCGATCGCGAGCACCGGAACACGGCTGCGATGTGCGTCGAACAGGCCGTTGATGAGATGCAGATTGCCCGGGCCGCAGGAGCCCGCACAGACCGCAAGGCTGCCGGTCATCTCGGCTTCGCCGGCGGCCGCGAACGCTGCGACCTCCTCATGCCGGACATGGACCCATTCGATGATGCCGTGGCGGCGCAGCGCCTCGGTGAGACCGTTCAGGCTGTCGCCGACGATGCCATAGATGCGCTTGACGCCGGCCTGTTCGAGCGTTGCCACGAACAGATCGGCCACATTGTTGATCGCCATGTCGGCCTCCTGATCTCGCTGGTGCAGCAAGATAGGATAAAGCGCGGCCGTGACCGCATCACGGCTTGTTTATTGTCAGCTCAGTCTTTCGCAATCGCCCGATCGTAGGCCGCGATAGTCGCTTTCGTGCGAGCGGCCACATTTGCGGCCGTCATGCCGGGCTTGTAGAGGCGGGAGCCGAGACCGAACGCCGTCACGCCGCCCTTGATGTACTCGGCAAAATTCTGGTCGGAGACGCCGCCGACGGCGGCGATCATCGCGCCGACCGGCAGCACGGCGCGGATCGCGGCGATACCGGACGCGCCGAGCACGCTCGCCGGAAAGAATTTCAGGCTCGATGCGCCGGAGCGCGCCGCAAGCAGCGCTTCCGTCGGCGAGAACACGCCGGGCATCGTCACCATACGGTGCTGATGCGCGCGCGCCAGCACCTCTATGTCGACATTCGGTGAGACCATCAGCTTGCCGCCGACATCGTTGAGACGATCGATATCTGCGGCGGTCAGCACAGTGCCGGCGCCGATCAGCACGCCGGCCGGCGCGAGCTTCACGGCGGTAGCGATGGAACGAAACGGATCGGGCGAATTCAAGGGGATCTCGATCGCGGTCATGCCGGCTTCGATCAGCACCGCGACGATGGCCTCGGCCTCCTCCGGTTTCACGCCACGCAGGATCGCGACCAGCGGCCGCTTCATCGACGGAAAGGGAACGCTCATCTCAACAATCCTCTCACTTCGTCCAGATCGCCGCAGCCGCCATCGACAGGCCACGGCGAACCGCTTCATCAGCATCGATTGGGTTCACGATCACCGACAGCGCGTCGAAGGCGAGCCGATACAGCACCGCAAGCCGACCGGAGGCGATTAGCGTGATGCCAGCTTTCGGCACAGTGCCGGAAAGGCCTGCCGCCAGTTCGACACCAATCAACGTGCCCGACAGCGTCTCGCGCGCTGCGGCCGGTGTGCCGCCGAACAGGAGCTGTCGCGATCGCGCGCCGAAGAGGAGATTGGCCGCGAAGGCCGGTGCTTCGTACGCCGCATTAACGGCCGCCTTGAAGCTCGCAACGTCCTCGGCATCATCAGCGCCGGCGACCGCCAGCGACAGGATGGTCTCACGCGAGACCACGCTGAAGAGCTCGCCCGTCATGAACGTCGAAAAATGCGCGACCGTGCCGTCCTTCACCCGCACCCATTTCGAATGCGTGCCGGGCATGCAGACCAGAGCCTCACCCGCGGCACCGAGGCCCAGCGCGCCGAGCAATTGCGTCTCCTCGCCGCGCATCACGTCCGGCGCCCTGGCCTCGCGCTGTGCGATGCCCGGCAAGATGCGGATGTCGCGCACTTCGCCCGGCACCCGTGCAGCCTGCTTCAGGATCGCCTGTAACGGCGCCGGCGTGTCGACATAGCCGGCCTCGACCCAGCCGGTGCGGGCGCCGGCCATTCCACAGACGAGAACGGGCAGATGATCGGGTGCCTGCACGGCAGTGAGATGCGATTGCAGCACGGCGGGGAAGCCGGCCCTGGCCGCAACCAGCATGCCCTCATCGCTGCGCCGTTCCGCCAGCACCTGGCCGGCGCGGTCGATCAGCCAGAGCCGGAAGCTGCTGGTGCCCCAGTCCACCGCGACATAGGCGGGTTCGGTCATTTCGGATCGTGTCCTCGTCTCAACGCTAAGACGCCGTCTCGCGACAATGAGACGAGGTCCTGCAAATTCGCCCTGGGATATCGGCTATTGCCGCCCCAAACCAGCCCTTTCTCGCAGGTCAGATGCACCAGCCGCGCTGGCACACCGCTTGCTGAAGTACATCCGCTCACGCGCCGTGAACCGCGCAACAAGACGCGTCAACATCAGATGAGGAAACCCATGGAGATCGGCTATTTCACGATGCCTTCGCATCCGCCGGAGTGCGGTCTGAAGGAAGGACACGAGTGGGACCTTCAGGTCCTGCGCTGGCTCGACGAGCTCGGCTATCAGGAAGCCTGGATCGGCGAGCACCACACCGCGCCCTGGGAACCCAACCCCACGCCGGACCTGCTGATCGCACAGGCCTTGATGCAGACCAAGCGCTTGCGCATCGGGCCAGGCGGCTTCCTCCTGCCCTATCACCATCCGGCCGAGCTTGCCAACCGCGTCGCGATGCTGGACCACCTTTCCGAAGGCCGGCTCAATTTCGGCGTCGCGGCTAGCGGCCTGCCCAGTGACTGGGCGATGTTCAACGTCGACGGCATGAGCGGGCAGAATCGCGACATGACCCGCGAGGCGCTGGAGATCATCTTGAAGCTCTGGACCGAGCCGGCGCCCTTCACCCACAAGGGCAAGTTCTGGACGGTGAGCAAGCCGGACACGATGTTCGACTTCCTCAAGCCCCACATCAAGCCGCTGCAGGCACCGCATCCGCCGATCGGCGTTGCCGGGCTGTCGAAGAACTCGGACACGCTGAAGCTCGCCGGCGAGCGCGGCTTCATCCCGATGAGCCTCAACCTCAACCCGGCCTACGTCTCGAGCCATTGGGACTCGGTCGAGATCGGCGCCGCCAAGACCGGACGCAAGCCGAACCGCCAGGACTGGCGGCTGGTGCGCGAGGTGTTCGTCGCCGACACCGACGAAGAGGCCTGGAAGCTCTCGACCGGCGACATGATGGGCCGGATGATGAGTGAGTATTTCCTGCCGCTGCTCGGCCATTTCGGCTTCAAGGACTATCTGAAGCACGCGCCCGACGTGCCCGATAGCGACGTCACCGTCGAATATTGCGCCAAGCGGAACTGGGTCGTCGGTTCGCCCTCGACCGTGGCCGAGAAGATCGAGAAGATCTACGACGAGGTCGGCGGCTTCGGCGTGCTCTGCGTGTTCGGATTCGACTACAAGCACCAGCCGGACGCCTGGCACCACTCGCTCTCGCTGCTCAAGAACGAGGTAATGCCACGCCTGAAGCATCTCGGCTCCGCGAAGAAGGCGGCTTGACCCATGCATGAATCGGAAAAGTGCGCAGCGGGTTTCCGAAGTAATCATGCTTGACTCATGGAGGCGGGTGCGGCGCAATCGTGTCGCACCCGCTCAGATTTCGGAGATTTCGGCGTGACGGTGGACGTAAAGGACTTCAAGCAGGCGATGCGCCAATGCGCCGGCGCCGTCGCGCTGGTGACGGTGGGCGCCGAACACGGCAAGCGCACGGGGCTGACAGTGACCTCGGCCTGCTCGCTATCTGACAATCCGCCGTCATTGATCGTCTGTGTCAACCGCAACGCCAGCGCGCACGTGCGCATCCGCGAGGAAGGCGCCTTCGCGATCAACTTCCTCCACGCGGATCACGCTCTGCTCGCGCTCACCTTCAGCGGCCAGAAGGGCGTCAACGGCGACGACCGTTTTGCCTTCGGGCAATGGACGCGCGGCGAAACCGGCGCGCCGGTGCTGACGGATGCGGTCGCCGCGTTCGACTGCGTACTGGCGCAGGAATTCGAGACAAGGACGCATTCGATCTTCGTCGGCGAGGTGCGCGGCGCATCACATTCGGCGGCAGCCGCGCCGCTGGTCTATCTGCGCAGCAACTTTCACACGCCGCAGGAGATGCGCGAAGCGATCTCGCTCGGCGACCTCGATGCGCGGCATCTGAGCTGGACGGATTTTTCGTAGAGGCGCGCCTACTGCGCCGTCTCGATCTTCAGCTGCTTGATCTTCCGATACAGCGTGGCCCGGCTGAGCTTCAGCGCGCGTGCCGCCTCGGTAACGCGACCGCCATGCTTGCGTAGCGCTTCGACGATCGTGGCGCGCTCGGCCGCTTCGAGGTCAGGCTCCGTCGCCCTTCCGCCGAATGGCGGCAGATCAAGGTCGGCATCGGTGATGACGCCGTCCTCCGCCGTGCAGCCGGCGAGCCGCAGCACGTGGCGGAGCTGGCGCATGTTGCCGGGATAGGGATAGGCCGACAGCAGCGCCCAGGCTTCCTGCGAGAGGTGGCAGTTCGGCGCCTCCTCGCTTGCGATCTGCCGGATGACATCGTCCCGGTCGGCTCGCTCGCGCAGGGCCGGCAGCCGTACCTCCATGCCGCGCAGGCGGAAATAGAGATCGGTGCGGAAACCGCCCTGCTCCGCCATGCGGCCCAGGTCCCGATGAGTCGCGCTGATCAGGCGGATGTCGACCGGCACCGGCTTGAGCGCACCGAGCGGCCAGACCTCGCGGTTTTCGAGCACGCGCAGCAGGCGCGTCTGCAACGCGATCGGCATGTCGCCGATCTCGTCGAGGAACAGCGTGCCGCCATCGGCCTGCACGATCAGGCCCTTCGAACCGTCGCGCCGCGCGCCGGTGAACGCGCCGGCCTCGTAGCCGAACAGCTCGGCATCGATCAGGCTCTCGGGCATCGCCGCGCAATTCAGCGCGACATAATTGTTGCGCGCACGGTTGCTCGCCGCGTGAATGGCGCGCGCGAATACATCCTTGCCGACACCAGTCTCGCCATGCAGCAGCACCGGCAGATTATGATCGCCGATGCTCCTGAGGCGCTTGACGCTCTTGATCAGGCCGGGATCTCGGCCGGCGAGCCGATGCAGCGCGTCGAAACGGTCGACAGGCGCATCACGGCGCGGCGCAGGCGATCGCATGGAGGGCCTGGCGCGCAGCGGCGGCACGACATGGCCCCGGCCCAGCGGACTGCCGTCGGCGCGGCGGAGCTCGACGATCTCATCGGCGCTGCGCGCGGCGTGGTGGTCGAACTTGATATAGTGCGACAGGTCGATACCGGATGCGATCATGCCGTCGGTCAGACCCAGCAGTGCACGCGCGGAGCGGCAGGCGCCGACGATGCGGCGATCGTCGTCATAGGCGAGCTGGCCGCTGCCACCGTCGCCCGGCACGGTTGCGATCCATGCGCTGCGGAAATGGCCGCGGAAGATAGCGCCCTCCATGCGCCGCGTCGCCTCCATCGTCACCGCGAGCGCGAGCTGATGCGCGGTGCGTTCGAGGTCCTCGCGGCAGGATGTGATGTTGACGGCGCCAGCGAGACGGCCGGCCTGGTCGAACAGCGGTGCGACGGCGCAGGAGAACATGTGCCACTGCGCGCGAAAATGCTCGTCGCGATGCACCAGGATCGGCTTTTGCTCCGCGAGCGCGGTACCGAGCCCGTTGGTGCCTTCGAAGGCCTCCGAAAAGTTCGAGCCAGTGAAGATCTTCCAGTCCATGAACATTCTTGCGTCGGCCTCGCCGGGCAGACGGCTGGACAGCATGGTCGCGCTGGCGTCGGCGAGATTGACGCAATAGCCGGCGTCGCGCAGCACGCGGGCCAGATCGTCGAGCTCGGGCGTAACAAGCCGGATCGTTTCCTCCAGGGGCTCGGCGACATGCCGCACCTCGGCCTCGGTGAGCGTCTGCGGCGGCCCCTGGCGGGCAGGATCGAGCTTGTGGCTGATCAGGCAGCGGCGCCATGAATTGGCGATCCGCGATGAGGCATCGACGTTCGCCACATGATTGGCGACGGACAAGACACGGGCGACATGGTTCGAGGCCGAAAGGCTGGCCATCGCAGAGGTCTCCACCTGTATTATTGTGCAAAGTCTGGCAGCACAGGCGGGGATGTCAATCTGGAACCGGGAATGGCCGCGGCGCTATCGAAATTGCTGCACCGCCCTCACCACGTATCGATACACGGCCGCTTCTTCTCCGTCCTCGGCGGTGGTTTCGGCACCGACCGCAAGCCCGCCATGATCCAGCGCCGCGTCTCGGCGGGATCGATGACGTTGTCGATCTCGAACACCGAGGCGATCGAGACAGCCTTGCCGTTGGCGTAGAGCTCGGCGACCTTGTTGCGATAATAGGTCTCGCGCTCGACGGGGTCAGCGATCGCTTCCATCTCCTTGCGGAAGCCGAGGCGGACATAGCCTTCAAGACCCATACCGCCGAACTCACCGGTCGGCCAGGCCGCGGTGAAGAAGGAGGCATGGAAGCCGCCGCCGATCATCGACTGCGCGCCCAGTCCATAGCCCTTGCGCAGCACGATGCCGAACAGCGGCACTGTGAGGCTCGCGCCGGTAACGAACATGCGGGAGACGTGGCGGACGATCGCGGTCTTCTCAGCCTCGGGGCCGACCATGAAGCCGGGCGTATCGCAGAGCGAGACGATCGGGACATCGAATGCGTCGCAGAGCTGGAGGAAGCGCGCGGCCTTGTCGCCGGCGTCGGCATCGATCGCGCCGCCGAGGTGGCGCGGGTTGTTGGCGATCAGGCCGAACGGCTTGCCCTCGATGCGGATCAGCGCGGTGATCATGCCGACGCCGTAGTCGCGGCGCAGCTCCAGCACGGAATCCCTGTCCGCGACGAGGTCGATCACGCTGCGGATGTCGTAGACGCGCAGGCGGTTCTCGGGGATCGCGCGGCGAAGCAGGCGCTGGTCGGCCGCCTGCCACTCCGTCACCGCGCCCTGGAAATAGGACAGGTATTTTTGCGCGACCTGCGTCGCCTCCTCCTCGTCCTCGACGACGATGTCGATGACGCCGTTCGGGGCCTGAAATGAGACCGGGCCGACCTCGGCCGGGTGATAGACGCCGAGGCCGCCGCCCTCGATCATCGCGGGGCCGCCCATGCCGATCGAGGCGTTCCTGGTGGCGATGATGACGTCGCAGCAGCCGAGCATCGCGGCGTTGCCGGCAAAGCAATAGCCGGAGACCACGCCGACCACAGGCACGAGGCCGGAGAGCCTTGCGAACTGCACGAAGGACGGACCGTCGAGGCCGGTCATGCCGAGCCGGTCGGTGTCGCCGGGTCGGCCGCCGCCACCCTCGGCGTAGAACACCAGCGGAACGCGCCAGTCTTCCGCCAGCGTCAGCATGCGGTCGATCTTCTTGTGGTTCATGTGGCCCTGCGTGCCCGCGAGCACGGTGTAGTCATAGGCCACGATGATGCAGCGGCCGCCCTCCGGGCCGAACTTGTCGGCATTCACGGTGGCAACGCCCATGACGAGGCCGTCGGCCGGCGTGTTCTTGATGAGATCGTCGAGCTTGCGCCGGCGCCGCTGAGCCGCGATCGCGAGGCTGCCATATTCCATGAACGAGCCATCGTCGACGAGTTGCGCGACGTTCTCGCGCGTGGTGCGCTGGTTGGTATTGCGGCGGCGCTCGACCGAAGCGGGCCGGTTCGCATCGAGCGTGTTGGCCTGGCGCGCGATCAGCTCGGCGAGATCGGGACGGATGTGATCGAGATCGATATCGGCTTCCGTCGTCGAATGATCGGCCGCGACGTCGAGCGGCTCCAGATACATGATCGGCTCGCCATGCATCAGCGTAACGCCGTCGCTTGCGACGAGCTTCATGACGCGGCCGCCCTGCTCGGCCATGACGAGATGCTCCATCTTCATGGACTCGACCACGGCGAGTTGCTGGCCAGGGCGAACGATCTCGCCTTCCTTCACCTGGATGGTGACGATGGTTCCCTGCAAGGGCGCGGCGACCATCACCGCGCCTTCAGGTACGGCTTGCGCGACGTGAGCCTCCCCGGCCTGGCTGCCGGTTCGCTCGGTCGCGGCAAAATAGAGCGGCTTGGCCGCGCCATCCGCGTCTTCGACCAGTTTTGCGATATTGCGGTCGATGAAATCAGTTGCGATGCGGTTGGTCCTGAAATCGGGATGCGCGAGCACGGCCTGGAGGAAGGCGATGTTGGTGACGACGCCGTCGATCCGGAATTCGCGCAAGGCGCGTGAGGCCTTCGCGACGACGTCGTGCCAGGCTTCGCCCGGCGTATGCACGATGACCTTGGCGAGCAGCGAATCGAAGGCTGCGCTAGTCTTGTAGCCGGCATAGCCAAAGCTATCGACGCGGACGCCCGGCCCCGACGGTGGTTCGAACACGGCAAGTACACCACCAGTCGGATGCGTCGCGCCCGTCTCGTCCAGCGTTTCCATATTGACACGGAGCTGCATGGCATAGCCGCGCGGCTTCGGGATCGAACCCTGCGCGAGGCCGAGCGAAGCCAGCGAGCTACCTGCGGCGACCGCAAGCTGGGCGCGCACGAGATCGAGACCGAGCACTTCCTCGGTCACGGTGTGCTCGACCTGGAGCCGCGGGTTGGCCTCGATGAAGGCAAAGCTATCCTCGGCAGTGCCGTCGACCAGGAACTCGAACGTGCCGAGATTGTCATAAGAGGCAGCCGTCGCGAGCTGCTTCGCCGCCTCGATGATGCGGCCACGCAGCGGCTCGCTCAGCGAGGGACTCGGCGCGACCTCGATCAACTTCTGGTGCCGGCGTTGGATGGTGCATTCGCGCTCCCAGAGGTGGGAGATCGCGCCATGGCGGTCGCCGATGATCTGCACCTCGATGTGGCGGGCCTGCCGGATCAGCCGCTCGGCATAGACCCCGTCGAAGCCGAACGCCGCTTTGGCCTCGGACTGGCAGCGCGCATAGGCTTCCGTGAGATCGGATGCGTTCTCCACCACGCGCATGCCACGGCCGCCGCCGCCGGCCATCGCCTTGATCACGATCGCCGCATTGCTGCCGAGCGAGGCGAAGAACGCCGTGATCTCCTCCAGCGACGACGGCCCGCTGGTGCCGGCGATGATCGGCACGCCGCAGCGTTTTGCCAGTTGCCGCGCCGCCACCTTGTCACCGAACAGGTCCAGCGCGGCAGACTTCGGCCCGACGAAGACGATGCCCGCGTCTCCGCAGGCTCTGGCGAACGCGGCATTCTCGCTGAGAAAGCCGTAGCCGGGATGCACGGCATCGCAACCGGACGCCTTTGCTGCCTTCACCACAGCATCGATGTCGAGATAGGCCCGCGCGCCGCGGCCGGGGATTTCGATCGCATCATCGGCGACACGCACGTGCAGCGACAACGCATCATCGGCCGGATGGATCGCGACTGTCGCGATGCCCGCGTCGGCCGCGGCGCGCGCGATGCGGATGGCGATCTCACCGCGATTGGCGATCAGGAGCTTCTTGAACGACATGCAGCGTCTCCATGCCCGCGAGCCGAAGCGCGGGTCGGCAGGTTCGATGATCCTGCTTCTTCACTTTAGCTGCAACCGTCAAGGGCGGAAAAGCCGGTCGCGATAACCGTTCCCGCGAGCCGGAATATCAGTTGGCATTCTGACGCGCGCTGCAGAGCCGGAGGCGGGAGAATGCCCGGCGCACGCAGGAATTGGCGGGGATATCCAACGACGTTAGCCCGGCGCGCTAGCAAAACATTAAGCATTCGGGTTCCCGAAATCCCGCAAAAATACGAGGAAAGGGCCGCGGCTCAATTAGGCGTTAATCCGCTCGCGCAAAACTGCGCGAGGGGAGCCAGACAGATGCCGATCACAGCAGCGACCGAAGCCCACCGCCTCGAAACTCTCACGTCACTCGACATTCTCGACACGCCGCGCGAGCCTGCCTTCGACCGCCTGACGACGCTGTGCAAGAAAATCTTCGGCGTGCAGATGTCGACGCTGACACTGATCGACGGCCACCGGCAATGGTTCAAGGCCGAGGTCGGCATGGCGGACCGCGAGACCGATCGCCGCCCGGCGTTGTGCGGCTACGCCATCGAGCAGGACACCCCGCTCGTCATTCCCGACACCCACAAGGATTCGCGCTTCGTCGACAATATCTTCGTTCGCGGGCGCCCCTTCGTCCGCTTCTATGCCGGCGCGCAGCTCAAGGTCTCCGGCGTCAATATCGGCACGCTCTGCATCATGGACACCGCTCCGCGCCAGCTCGACGCGGACGGGCTCGCCATCCTGACCGACCTCGCCGCGATTGCCGTCGACGAACTGTTGCTGCGCACTCTGAGCATGCAGGACAGCCTGACCGGGGCGCTGTCGCGCCGCGCCTTCCGCGCCGAAGCCGAGCGCCTTTCGGCTCTGGCGAACAGGCACGGCCACAATCTCACGCTTGCCGTGCTCGACGTCGATCACTTCAAGCAGGTCAACGACCGCTACGGTCACGCGGTCGGCGATGCGGTGTTGTCGTCGATCATCGCGACCTGCCGCAAGAGCCTGCGCGGATCGGACATTGTCGGCCGCATCGGCGGTGAGGAATTCGCGATCCTGCTGCCGCACACCGATCTCGCAAGCGGCATGGCCGCGCTCGAAAAGACGCGGCTGGCGATCGCCGGCCAGCCTATCGATACACCATGCAGGCCGATTCCCGTGACGTGCAGCTTCGGCGCAGCGCCGCTTTTCAGCGGGCAGCATTTCGACGACGCCCTGCACAACGCGGATCTCGCGATGTATTCGGCCAAGAACGCGGGCCGCAACCGGGCGATCGCGTGGGCAGATCCTGCACCGCCGATCTCGCCGGCGCGCCGGCGTGTGTTCAAGGCCGGCCAAATCACCTTCAACTCGGGCCGCTCGACCTTCGACTGCACCGTGCGTGCGCTCTCCGACGACGAGGCGACGATCGAGGTGATCTCGACCGCTGATGTCCCCGATCAGTTCAAGCTCGCCATCGCCAGCGACGGCCTCTCCCGCGTCTGCCGGATGATCGCGAAAGCTGACAACAAAATCGACGTCGCATTCGTGTGAACGGGCTCCAATCGCCGAGGGAGAACCGATCCGTCGGCCACGGCCTCGCGCAATTTGCGTGAGGCCGCTGCACATTATCCACGCGCAACGCACGTCTCCATGATTCCATCAAGCTCGGCCTTCGAGAGAACGCCTAGCTCCGCGATGAAGACGATCCGGGCTCGCGGCACGCCTGCGGCCGGCGCTTCGCCCGGCGCGAGTGTCGCGCGGCCCGCGGCGAATTGAAGCACCATCGGCCGCCCGGGCTGCTCGACGGTCTCAAACAGGCCCTTGGCGCGCGCGAGCTTCGGCGCCAGACGATTGATCGCTTGCTGCAAACGCGGCAGCGAGAGCGGCCGATCCGAGGTCCAGCTCAGCGTCTCGAAGCGTTCCTCTGCCGGTCGTCGCGGCCCCGGCTTGCGTGGCGCGGGCGCGCGAGCCGCATCCGCAGGAAACAGCAGCGCGGAGGGTATCTCGCCATGCGGCGCGTCAACCACCACGGCGGGGGAGCGTAGCGCGCGGATGGCCTCGCGCATTCGCGCACCGGCACCCTCGTCCGCCAGATCGATCTTGCTCAGCGCCACCACGTCGGCCGCCCGGAGCTGAGAGCGCACCAGCGCGTCGTCCAGCGCAGCCGGCGGTGCCGACGCGTCCATCACGCAAAGCACCGTCTCCAGCGGCGCCTCGCGCAGGATCACCGGGTCCATCAGATTCCGCACGATGTCGGCGGGATCGGCGACGCCGCTGGTTTCGATGACAATGTATTCCGGTCTCGGATCACGCCGTAGCAGCGTCGACAGCGTGCGCAGCAGGTCGCCTTCGAGCGAGCAGCAGATGCAGCCGTTGGCAAGGCTCACCACGCCGTCGCTGGCGCCTGCGATCAGCTCCGCGTCGATGTTGATCGCGCCGAAATCATTGACGACGGCGGCGATCCGCCGCCCCTCCGCGTGCGCCAGCAGATGGTTCACGACCGTGGTCTTGCCCGCCCCCAAAAAGCCCGTCACCAGGAGAATGGGGACCGGCATGTCTCAACCCTCGACGACAGGACGACGCACGGGCCGGCCGGGTCGCGCCGCCACGTCCAGCACGCCATCGCTGATCAGCGGCTGGCCGCTGACCACGAGATGCCGCACGCCCTCCGACGGACGGTTCATCGCCTTGAATGTCGCGCAGTCGGTCAGGCGCTCGTAATCGAACACGACGATATCGGCATCGGCGTCCTTCGCGAGCCGGCCCTTGGCGCGCATCGCGGGCGTGCTCTGCGACAGGATCTCCGCCGGGATCAGCGCGCATTTGCGCACGCCTTCGAGCAGCGACACCGTCTTGCGCTCGCGCACCCATTCGCGAATGAATTTTGTGAAGCAGCCCGCCGAGCGCGGATGCGAGGTGGCGTCATCGGGCAGCGGCCAGGCATCGCCGGTGTAGGTGCGGCCGTCCGACAGCGTCCACGGCATCGCGTCGGAGGCGATCGCGCCGCCGGGATACAGCACCGACATGTCGAGGAGGTCGCGGTGATGCGCATTGGTCTCGGTGTCGAGGATGTGCCAGAGCACCAGCGAGGACGGCTCTTCGGCCTGCGCCTTCAGCAACTCCTCGCGGTCGCGGAAGCGGTGGCCGTCGGTCACGCGCTGCACCGAGTCGTAACCAGTGCCGTTACGCTCGACGAATTGGGGATCGCTGAAGAAGGCGGCGGCCAGCACGGTCGAGCCGGTGCCATAGGGATAGGCTTCGACCGTGATGGGGAGGCCCTGCGCCTGCGCCTTCGCGATCAGCACGCGGCAGCGCTCGATGTCGGTCTTGCTGGACGAGTTGAAATGGCAGATGTGCATGTGCGCGCCGGTGGCGCCGGCATAGCCGATCAGGCGGATATAGGCCTCCGCCGCGCTTTCGGGATCGATGCGCGACATGAAGGCGACGTGGGTGAAGGTCGGCACGTCCTGCGCGGCCGCGAGCTGGCAGACCGCGGTCAGCTCCTGCACGCCGGCGCCCGGCGCATAGGCGTTCAAAATGCCGATGCCGATGCCGCCCTCGTTCAGGCCGCGCGCGAGACGATCGAGGATGCCGGCGACCTCCGCATCGCTCGCGACGTTATCGATCCAGCGGCGATCACGCATGGCATTGCCGAACGCCTCCAGCGAGCTCTCCGCATTCGAGCCCGTCATCGCGCCGATGCGCGCAAACGCCCAGTTGGCGGCGGCGCCGTAGTTCAGCACGCGTCCCCGCCTCGCCTGGCGTTCATACCAGGACGCGACCGGCAACACGCCGGCCTCGAGATCGAGCGTCGTCGTCACGCCGTCGAACGCCTGCATGCGGTCGGCCGGGATCGACTGGCCATGCGCGTGCAAATCGATGAAGCCGGGCGCGACGACGAGCCCGGTCGCATCGATCACCCGCTCGGCGCCGCCGAGCGAGGAGCCGACCGCGGCGATCTTGCCATCCACCACCGCCACATCGCCAACGGCGTCCATTCCGCTCGCCGGATCCACCACCCGTCCGCCAGAGATCACCAAGCCGCTCATATCAAAACTCCCGAAAGTAGAAAGCCATGACCTCAAAGGCCCGGCAGCAGTTTTGGAGGCGGACCGGCCGCATCGGGGACCGTCTCGGCGCGCATAGAGGCAGATTTTTTGGGGAACGACCAGCTCCGTCGATGCCGATGCAGCATGCTCGCACGTGAGGTCGGCAAGCGCCGGAATTGTATTGAGGCCAGAGCGCAACGACGCCGCTTGGTCAATCCGCATGCCAATCGCACGCGCTCGCAATCTCGCGGCATGTTTTGCCCGAGCTATGCTTCTCGTCACACCCTCGTGTGAACAAGGGCGCAGGGAAGACCGGGCGCCGGCTGGCACCCATAAAGCCCCTATGCGAAGATATTGCGCACGCAATGCACAGGGGAGACACAGGGCAGCCGAGACCAGGCCTTCCCTGCGCAGTGGTTTGACGGCTTATGCCGCGCTCTCCCCGGAGACGAATTCCTTTTGCCTCCGTCGCCTCACGAAATGCACGGCAACGCGCCGGTTGACGCGATGACGCCTTCGCGAGGCTTGACCGTAGCAACGACGGCCAGGACCACACGGTTTCGCCGTACGCAGCCGACCCTGCTTCGCCAAAGACTCCGCAAGGATTAAGCGCCGCTCGTCATGCGCGGTTCGTCACATGCTCACGAGGTTCATCTCGCCCTGCACGCACCACACCCGCATCGGCACTGCTGCGTCCACCGCAATCCAGCCCGCGTTCGTGACGACGTACGACCGCCCCTTTGGTGGGCTGGGATGAGCGACACATACGACAAATCCGAATTTCGGTAAAGTGGAATATTTTTATGGTGAGGGATTGACACTGATTTCGGGCTGTTTTGCCCGACGGGTCGAGACGTCCCGGCTGCGGCAGCACCGGCGGATTCCGAATGAGGTGGTGACAGCGCCGCTGCGCGATCGGCTTGCTGCCGGTCGTGCGCGAAGCGCTCGCTGCGGGCGTCAATACTGATGCCGATGGCCCGCCCTCATCCCGCCCAGGCAAAGCCCGGCGCGTACACGTCCGGTACCTTGGCGAGTTTCGAGTACACGTACGCTGACTTTGACAGCGGTCGCAAACACCGATCGACTTGTGTGAGGTCAATCACTTACGACTGACCCGCTCACCTCCATAGTCCTGCCACGCGCCGGATGGCCCGGCCGCAACAAGGACTGCGGATATGAAATCATCTCGTTTCGCTCTCTTCGCTATCGCCGCCATCATCGGAATCGGTTCGCTGGCCGGTTCCGGACATTATTCCCCCGCTGCTGCGGGATTCTTCGGACCGGACTATGGCTGGATGGGAAATAGAAAATACATGGACTGCATCAAATATGTGGGGGCCTACGGCCCCGACTACCCGGGGCGGGATAAGAACATAAGGGCCTGCCAGAAAGCCTATCTTCCAGGCGGCCGCTGATCATGATGGCTTGGAATTGAAGCAACGCGGCCGCTTCGCAGGAGATTGGCGGGAGATCGCTGATCCATCAGAACGACACCGCTTGCAAGAAAATAGGCCGGGTGAGGACTACGGTGACAGTGCACTTGATTCAGCGACTTTGCAATTGATCCAACCGGCCTATCGGTTCGATCGTGCATTGAGTGCACTGTCACCGCAATTGCGACACCGCGCTACGGCTCGCCGAGTTCTTCAAGACAAGCGCTGCTTTCTGGATGAACATTCAGACACGCTTCGATCTCGAAATGGCCGAAGACGTGCTCTTACCGCAGATCAAGGAGATCGCGTCTTACGGGGCGGTATGAGAGGAAAGCAATCGCGAGCACGAAATGTCTCGCGAACATCCGGGGCGACATCCGAAGCCGAAGAGTCAAGTGCACTGTCACCGTAATTCCGGTGCGGGGGCGTTCAAGCACGATCTGCCGGACGCCGAAATCCACCTGAATGGCGGCCATTTTGCCCTGGACGAGAGGAACCACGACATCGTGAACTCTTACCCGGATGAGGAACGGCCTATAATGGTAATGCGCCAGCGCCTATCAACATAGGAGCCGTGTATGAACCAAGTACAAGTCGAGCAGAAAACCTATCAGATGCCGCCGCAGGATGGGTTCACCGTCGCACACTTTCTCACCGTCGCCGACGTCGAGAGATCGCTTCGATTTTACGAAAAGGTCTTCGGAGGTCGCATTCTGAGCAGAGGCGACAGCAGCGGCGCGCCGGGGTATATCCAGATCGCGAACACGTGGCTCCTTGTCAACCCCGGGGGCGGCCCTACACCCGACAAACCATCGGTAACGCTCAGCGTCCCCGCCAATCCCGATTCAGTCAGCAGCTTTATGAATATCCGCGTTGCAGATATTCAAGCGTGTTATGAACTTTGGCGAAGTCGAGGAGCCGAGTTCATCACAGAGCCGAAGCCCAAGTACGGCGAGACGCGCTGCTACATTCGCGATCCTGATGGCTATATTATAGAAGTTGGGCAAAGCAACCCGGGCGTTGCTTACGGCTAAGTAGCAGGACCGATGAAAGCATCTGTGGGAGTGAGCTGAGCCTATGAACTCCGAGAGGGATGGCATCAACCCCGCAGCCAAGCCAAGCGGAACTGGTTGCGTCGAATGCTCGGGTGCCGGCGGGTGGTGGCTGCATCTTCGCAGATGCGCCGAATGCGGGCACATCGGCTGCTGTGATACTTCACCAGGTCAGCATGCATCGAAACATAACGCGGCTACGGGTCACCCGATAATCACGAGCTTCGAGCCGGGCGAGCGGTGGTTCTACGACTACCGTACTGGAGAATTCTTCGCCGGCCCGAAGCTTCACGCCCCTCACTCGCATCCGCTGGATCAACCGGTGCCCGGACCGGCCGAAGCGGTGCCTTCAGACTGGCAAACGCTGCTTCACGAATAGGTTGCGGCTCTTTGGTGTGTGATGTCGGGATTACGATGACAGCGCACTTAATTCAGAGACTTTGCAGTTGATCCAACCGGCCTATCGGTTCGATCGTGCACCGAGTGCGCTGCCACCGTAGTTCCGGTTCGATGGCAGGAGGCTACCGAGCTTCATTCGCCAACTGCCGCCGACGTTGCCAGAACGGCTGATCAGACCAGCGGGGCTGGATGCCATAGTAGTAGTCTCGCTGCGACAAGTATGCTTGCCAGAGTTGGTGCTGCTGCTCATCGTATCGATGTATGTACGCATTGCGGCTGCCCAATCCCGCCGTGCCCTGCGGACACTCTGTCAACGCATAATGGATCATGTGTCCGGCGTGGCTGGCCGTCTTGAGCGCCTTGTCGATGCCTTGCGACGACAGCGGATCATAGGCTTGCGCCGCATCGCCCACCGCCATCCAGGCGTCACCGCAGAAGTCTCGTAATCGCTGGCTGTTGGCCGGTGCGCCCCGGATCGTCCCGCAAGGGCGATACCCCTTCGCTTTGAGCAATGGCGCGATCAGCGTCGAACCGTCCAGGAGCTGATCGAAGCCTTGCCGTGACGCAGCCAGTCTTGCCGCCGGCAGATCCCTGTCGGTGTGAAAAACCACCAATCGCCCGATTTCGTCGCCGTCAGCGCCTGGCAAGCGGTTGCTATACCACCAGCCGTGCGGCGCGGCCTCGATCCGCGTATAGCGGTCATCATCATCGCCGGCGCAGGAAAACCATTGCGCATAGGCGAACAAGCGATCGTCGTTGTGGATGGTCGGGACACCGAGCGCCCGGGCCACGACTGCCTGCCGGCCAGAACAGTCGACAAGATAACGGGCGCGATCTTGCCGCGTCCCTGTGTCCGAGACGAGCGTTAGCCGCCAATTGTAGGAACCGTCGGCGATACGCGCGCAAGATTGGAAGCTGGCCCCCTTGAGCAAGGTCGCACCAGCTGCGGCCGCGTTCGCGCGCAGGGCTTCATCGAAAGCCAATCGGTCGACGCACAGGCCGTGGCCGGCCGACGTAAAGAAAAAGTCCGCGATGTCGGCCTGCTCGGTCGCCCATAGCGAGACGTTACCGGCCGTACTGAAAAGGCCGGGAAGCCGCTGTTCCGGACTTTCAGGGTCTCCCAGGAAGTGTTTGACCAGACCGATCGAGGTTGGCGGCAGAGACTCACCCAGCTTGAAGCCGGGCGATTCCCGTTTCTCCACCAACAGCACACGCTGGCCGAATTTGGCCAGCGTGATGGCCGTTGCGGATCCCGCAGGTCCGGAGCCGACAATGACGACGTCCCATGTCCTGGTCCGGTCGACTGGCGGCGTCGATGGCATCGTTTATTTGGCCTTGACGGGCGGCCGGTTCAGCACCGGATCTCGCTCCTGTTCGACGAACACCATCTCGCCGTTGTCTTTCAGATAGCTGCCGTCCGCATTCCTGACCGGCAGCACCATTCCCAGTTTTGACCAGGCATAGGCCATCTGGTGGTAGCCATCAGTGGACGATAGCGGTTCGCCATGTTCATCGTACCCGCGGAACCATTCCTTGTAGGTTCTGGTCTGATTCTCCTTGTCGTACTCGAAAACGATATCTGGCCGCTGCGTCGGCCACCAAGCCACGTCGCAGGACCAAAAGTCGCCCTGCCACGGGCTCGACATGAAGGCACCAAGCGCGCCAGGCTCGATTCCCTTGTTCACGCGAAACGCTTCGGCGAAATTCTCCCGATAGATGATCAAGTAGGGGAATTCGATACCCGGGTGAAAGCCGCCACCGATCGTCGGCTCGAGCGCGGAGCTGTCCAGCGCATGCGGCTGCTCCGCCAGCGGCAACGTCTCGAGAGCGACGGGCTTTGGTGGAACACCGACTTCGAAGTTTCCGTCTGCCCATTCCTTCAAGTGGTTCAACTGCCAGTCGGTCAAGCTCAGGAATTGGTCCGGGAGATTGTTGTTCAGTTGCTGATTCTGTAGCGGCTTGCCCCCCGAGCCCCACAGCTTCGGCATCTTGAAGTCTTCCTCGTCGCGTTTGAACTCTTCGTTCTTCCAGCTGGTTGGCCGCTGAGGAGGGGCAGGCAGCAACGAATCGACCAGTCGTCCGCGCTTTCCGGGTGCACGCCGCATCAGATCATGAACCATCTGTCTTGTCGGCTGGCTCTTTTCCGTCGGGTCGATGAAAGCCGACATGTAGTCGTCGCTGAGCAAGTTGCCCGGCTGCTTCGGTCCGTGGGCGGCGTCCTTGGTTTCAGGCGCAACGCCCGCAGCCTGGGCGCTCACCCAGCCATAGTTAACCGCCTTGGCGAAGATCGGATAGACATCGCGATAGAAATTCGTCTTCCGCCCGGCGTAGGGGTACGCTTCAGGAAAAGCCTCGTAGACGCGATCCAGAATGGACACCACATGGTACATGTGGGGTGCAAACTTCGGTGGTGCCGTGACGATCCATGCCCCTGCACGCGGATTCCTCGTGCCGTCGTCCGTTGCCGATTTCACGTTGTCGCGCGTGCTCAAGACAGTGCCGCCTTTGAGCGTGACCGTGACGTCGATTTCACCGCCGCAGGTGTCGTCCCACCATCCCGGAACGTTGAAATAGGCAAACTGGTTCGTCAGCGGATTCTTGCCGTCCTCCGGACCGTTCGGAGGGGTCATCGTTTCGCTCGGGTTCGACAAGGCCACCTTGGGTGTCGTGACGCATTCGCCTTTCCCGGGCGCAGGAACGAACAGCAGACGATCCTTGGAATCGAGACGAAGCTGCCCGAGCTCGATATCCTTGGCAGCCTTGTAAGTGACCTCAACTTCTTTCGAAGGGTCCTTCGGCGTGAAACCCTCGAAACGCAGTTGGCCCGGCAACGTCCCTTTTTCAATACCCGTGAAAACATCACCTTTCATGACGACCGGTCCGGTCTGTCCGGAAGCGATCGTATGCACACCGGGATCAATGATCAGCTTGTGACGTTCGATCGGCTTCATGCCGGGCTGGATCGACGGGTTTCGCAACTTGTCCGGATCGAACAAATACGCGCCCTGAAATGCATAATTCGCCGCCTTCATGTTCCTGACATGAACCCGCCAGCGAACGGATTGTACGAGGCCTGAATCAGACGTGAGTTCCGCAACGACCTTGCCGTTGGCATCGTAGGCATAGATCCGATATCGCTGCGCCTGGCGTTTCAGTCGCGCTCCGCTGTCGCGGTAGGTTCCACCATTTGGACCGGGGCCATTGCTACCACCGGGATCTACGACGACTCCCGGCGCTTCCGGCCCAACGTAAAACTCGTCACTGTCCCCCAGGCGGGCAATGCCGATACCAGGGTGGATGCGAATGCTCTTGATCTCTTCGGCCACTGCTCAACCTCTATGAATTTCTGACATTAACCCGGCGCTGAAAGGGCGCCTCAGCCATCGCTAACCAAGCGGTCACACCATAGAGATCGACAATCTGCTCAGGGAAGAAGATGCGAAGCGCGGGTCGCTCAGAGATGACCGAACGATCTTCCAGTCGAGCAAGTCGGCAGAGGCGACTGCGTACCGGGTGCCAAAATGTTCGATTTCAGCGTAGGTCAGTCCGCCCGACTCGGTGTGAGCCCGTACCGAGAAGCCACCGCCGAAGCTCGCCTTGATCGATTTCTCGATCTGCGAATCGGCACCAGAGGCGGGTGCTTTATTTGTGTTCTCGCCATTCGCGGCGCTGGCGATACCCGGTAGCAACAGGACAGAGGCGGCTGCGCATCCCTTAACGAAATCTCTACGCTTGAAGTCCATGTCCATCGCCCCTTGGTCAGCGCCTCTGCATTGCAGATCTCTTGCAGAACATTGTCAAAATGGGAAGAGTCAAGACAGGGCGCTGGAGTCAGAATATTTTCAGGCGAATTTGGGCTCCTCCGAGTTTCCTGGAGCAGACTCGATTACGGTGACAGTGCACTTAACTCGGCGACTTTGCAGTTGATCCAACCGGCTTATCGATTCGATCCTGCATTGAATGCACGTCACCGTAATTCTGGAATGGATTCATCTTGCCGACGTCGATCGAAAGCGCGCCGGGGTACATCGCGGCTACGGTCTCCCGGTGCTGACTGCACTGCCTGGCGAGTTCTGCTCGTCTGAGCTGTTCCATGCCCGACGCCTTCAGGGCCCTCTGACTGCCCCTGCCGGGTCGGCGCGGGCGCTAAAGAAATTCGTTGATTCCGTCCCGAACAATCCAGTTCCGGATCGATCCGATGGCCTATGCTTGATAAACTGCCGCGCGGTCGCGCTTGAAGCGGCCATCCGGGAATCCGTGACGCGAGCAGGAACATGGCCAGAAAGCATATGCTCGATGGGCTGATAAAGTGGTCTGGCCGCGACCATTGGGCCGATCGGTTCGATCAGATATTGGAAGATCACCTTGCGCTCACCTGCGAGGAAACCGGCCTGGAAATTGAGGATATCGTTTCGACCATCGGCGAAGACCTGTTCATGCGTACGGTGTGGGCCTGCGCTTTCGAGGACTTCCTGACCCGCGAATTCGACGGCGGCGAAAATGCGATCGACGACTATCTCAAACGGCGCGGCTGGAAGGAATCCGCGGCTGGTCGCACCTACATAGCTGCGCTGCGAAATTCGACCATGAGTCTCTATGAGGTCAGCGAGATTGTCCGCGGCACCGCGTTTCGGGCGCGCGACCTCATCCGCGGCGGCGAGCCGATCCTCATCAGCGAGCGGAGTGCGACCCAAAGTCTCAAGCCATGGGACCGCATTGCCGCCCGCGTCGTTCAGGTAGGATCGCAAATGCAGATCTGTGGCGGCCTCCTGGTATTCGACCACGAGACGTCGGAAAACTTAATCGAGGACATTCGGAAGTTCGATTCGCTGAGCAGCGAGGAGAGGCGGAAGTTTGCCGAGGCGAACGGGCGGGACGTCGAGGACAAGGCATTCCCGGATTGTCGTGAAACGGAGGGGTTGCGGGCGCTAGCACCCTTGTTCACGACATTTTGGCTCGTCGACGCAATCGACCGAATCGAGACACCGAGGATTCCCGATTTGCACAACGCCGAGGGCGACGAGTTGATGTTGTGCGAAGCGCGCTACCCGCTCTCCGCTGGCACGGCGGCCGACGACGTCCGGGCCGTTCTCGAAGCACGTCCGGAATTTCGTCCCACAAGCGCGACATCCTGGAGCTGGATTGGAGCAGGAAAGAGCGGAGCCAAGCCAGCCGGGGCAGCATCGGAGCTCGACGAGCAATCGAGAAAATCGCTGACGTTCGAAACATGGTCCGACGATGGCACGCTCGTGCTCGGCGACGTACGGCTGGACGACGATACGCTGGTGCTCAGTGTCAATTCCGTGCAACGCTCCTACCGCGGATGCCGAATGCTGTCCGACATACTCGGCAAACGCGTCGGCCCGCCCTCGGTCAGGACGGAATCGATTGAGCAAATCATGGCATCGCGCGACTCTGCCATGCCGAACCAGCTCGATATTCCCGAGGATGAGCATCGCGCCATCGTCCATGACTACATGGACCGGCATTACCGCGACGTACTCGATCAACCGGTTCCGATGCTTGGAGGGGAAACGCCGCGCGCGGCGGTCAAAACCGATGGCGGACGGATCAGGGTCGTCGAGTGGCTCAAGATAATGGAGAACCGGACGGCGAAGTCTTCTGAGCCAAATGGCGCGATGGCCGATTACAACTTCGACTGGCTTTGGCTGGAACTAGGTCTCAGCGAACTGAGGCGCTGAACGCAATGGCAAGTGGCGATCCCATGGTGAACTCGCACAGGGGAGTGGGACGGAACGACCCCTGCCCTTGCGGCAGTGGCAAGAAGTTCAAGAAGTGCTGTCTCAACTCCGAAAGCCTCAACGACCCATCACCCGGTCCTCAACAGGCCGATCCGGTTCGATCGGCGCTGGAGCCCGCGGAAGGCGTGATCCCCGAGTATGATCCATCCACCGCGCCACACCCGGAGCAGTGGCTTGCGCTGGGCGAAGAGGAACGGATCGATCTCGTATTGGGGTATCATCGACGTGCGCGGATCCGGCTCCCGCGCCAACAATTGCATGCCGTTTTTCACGTCGTGGTCGAGAACCAGATTGCTGATGCCGAGCTGCCTGTAAATCGGCCTGAGGTCCCGACGCCGATCGGCACGACAAGTCATTGATCTACATGACATTGGAGGGGTCATGCTTCGGCGCTTATTTACAACAGAATGCCGTCTGACTTTCCGGACTCTGGCAATGGAATAGGATTGCGGCCAGACTGCCATTTGGGCGTAACCAGCATTGCACATGCGTAACCGCGGACGCTAAATCGCCAAGCGCGTTGGCGTGCAGGCTTCCTTGATATCTCTCCATGCGTCCGAGTGAGAATATGGTCAATAAACTTTCGAACCACTGTTCCCTTGAAGGGGCGTCTCAAGAGCAATGTCTCGGGACCGAACCAGATCGCTTCGACTGTTGCCGTGCAGAAGCGGGCTATCTCGCAGACGAGCTGCCGTTTTGTCGGTTTCGAGAGACGGAAGCCGAGGCTTACCGCTTCCTCTGGAAGAGCAGCTTCAATGGGGCCGCGCTTGTCCATATCGCGCGCGCAGGCGACTCGGTTGGATTGCGCTCACAAGTGCTGGGGCGCTCACGCCTACGTTTGAGAGAGCCGCCTCTCTCATCGGCGCTCTCGCTTGACGACTGGGAAGAGCTGCAGCGGGCTCTGACGATCTCGGACTTTTGGTCGCTCGATGCAGACGACGAGCAATTTGGACTGGACGGTGCGCAATGGCTGATCGAGGGGCGCCGTGGCGACATTTACCGCTCGGTGCGCCGCTGGAGCCCACGGGGAGCGGTTTACGATCTTGGTCGCCTGTTCTTCGCTTTTGCAGGGCGGCCTCTCGCCGACCTCCGGCTGTACTAAGCGGAAGCCGCTGTCTACTAACATTCCCCGTCCTGCAAGAGAGGCTTGTGCTGACGACTACGGATTTTGTGCATACGGCGACGCTTCTCCAGCGATCGAAGGAGGGATGCCGTGGTTCTACTGGTTCGAAAGTAGGCCAGCCCTCCGCCAGAAGCTTATTCGACGAATATTCGATGAGTTTGGCGGACTTAAGCTAAGTCCTTGATATCATGGCGCTCCCTAGGGGAATCGAACCCCTGTTTCAGCCTTGAGAGGGCCGCGTCCTAACCGCTAGACGAAGGGAGCGTAAGGGCTAGCCAATAGCCTCGAAATTTGTCCGCTGCAAGGACTGAACGGACGTTTTACGGCTCATTGGCAAATTTCAGCTTTCCGGCCGGCTTGAGCGTGTGGGCGTCGAAGGTGCGGATCTCGGTGACGCCGCCGATGTCGAGCGTGACCACGAGGCGGTCGCCGGCCACGCCGGTGGAGACGATCCTGGCGCCCTTCGGTAGGGTCGCGGTGACGTCGCCCACCGCCTCGGGCGCCCTTCCCTCCGACTTGAAAAGGCGGTAGCCCACCGCGATCAGCACGGCACAGATCGCCAGCGCCGTGGTCAACCCCGCGATCAGCATCATCCGCCGCACCCGCGCAAACAGCGCGGCCTGCTCGGGGCTCGGTTCGGGAACAGCGGTATCAGACGTCGTCATGGAAAACTCGGGCTCTGCGCAAAGGTTGGAGGTTGTCGTCGCCGGCGACGAGGGCTCGGCCCGGCTCGACCGCGTGCTGGCGGCGCGCCTCACCGACCTGTCGCGATCGAGGCTGAAAGCCCTGATCCTGGCGGGCGCGGTGAGCCTCAGGGCCGCCGCAATCCGCGACCCCGCTTATCACGTCGCACCCGGCGATACGATCACAATCGACGTGCCGGAGGCGGCGCCTGCCGAGCCCAAGGGCGAGGACATCGCCCTCGATATCGTGTTCGAGGACGACGACATCGTCGTCCTCAACAAGCCGAAGGGGCTGGTGGTGCACCCCGCGGCCGGCCACGAGACCGGCACGCTGGTGAATGCGCTGATCGCCCATTGCGGAGGCTCGCTGTCCGGCATCGGCGGGGTGCGCCGGCCCGGCATCGTGCACCGGCTGGACAAGGACACGACGGGGCTGATGGTGGTCGCCAAGAACGACCTCGCACATGCCTCGCTCACCGCGCAATTCGCCGACCACGGCCGGACGGGAGCGATGCGGCGCGGCTACATGGCTTTCGCCTGGGGGCTGCCGGGCCGCCATCGCGGCACGGTCGATGCGCCGATCGACCGCCATCCGCATGCGCGCGAGAAGATGGCAGTGCGCCAGGGCGGCCGCGAGGCGGTGACGCATTGGGAGCTTCTGGAGAGTTTTGCCGGGCGCGATGGCAAGCCGGTTGCGGCGCTGCTGGCCTGCGAGCTCGAGACCGGACGCACCCACCAGATCCGCGTCCACCTCGCCCATATCGGCCATCCCCTGATGGGCGATGCGGTCTATGGCCCGCATTTCAAGACCAAGGCGAACCAGCTGGGGCCCAAATCGCAGGCCGCCCTGGCCGCGCTTGGGCGGCAGGCCCTCCATGCCTATTTGCTGGTATTGGAGCACCCGAGGACCGGAGAACTTCTTCACTGGGAGGCGCCTCTGCCGGAGGATTTGCTTCTCCTTCAGGGGGCTTTGAAAGCGGCGCAATGACGCAGGTCGCTTCAGAAAAGCCTTACCTTACAAAAAGTTATTGCTGCCACACGGGGACGTGACGTCAGCAATCCTTCCCTTTTTGCCCCCCCATGGGGTATATTGCGCCTGCGTTGAAATAACCAACGCGGAACATCGCAGCTACGACTGGCTTTAACGAAGTGGTCGTCTGCCTGGCCCGCCGCTATCGGGGGCCTGAACCTTTGGAGGGCGCACTATGGCCCGTACCGTTGCTTTGCCGATCCTCAATGGAGAATCCGGCCTTTCCCGCTACCTCGGCGAGATCCGCAAGTTTCCGATGCTGGAACCCCAGCAGGAATACATGCTCGCCAAGCGTTGGCGCGAACACGATGATCGCGACGCCGCACACCAACTCGTCACCAGCCATCTCCGGCTCGTGGCCAAGATCGCCATGGGCTATCGCGGCTACGGCCTGCCGATCTCCGAGGTCGTCTCGGAAGGCAACGTCGGCCTGATGCAGGCGGTGAAGCGTTTCGAGCCTGAAAAGGGCTTCCGTCTCGCCACCTACGCCATGTGGTGGATCAAGGCGTCGATTCAAGAGTACATCCTGCGTTCCTGGTCGCTCGTGAAGATGGGCACCACCGCGAACCAGAAGAAGCTGTTCTTCAACCTGCGCAAGGCGAAGAGCAAGATCAGCGCACTGGACGAAGGCGATCTCCGCCCCGACCAGGTGAAGATCATTGCCAAGCGCCTCGGCGTCACCGATCAGGACGTGATCGACATGAACCGCCGCCTCGGTGGCGACGCGTCGCTCAACGCACCGATCCGCGACGACGGCGAAGCCGGCGAGTGGCAGGACTGGCTGGTCGACAATTCGCCCAACCAGGAAGCCATGCTGGCCGAGCACGAGGAGTATGATCACCGCCGTGACGCGCTGAACGGCGCCATGGGCGTGCTCAACCCGCGCGAACGCCGGATCTTCGAGGCCCGTCGCCTTGCTGATGAGCCGATGACGCTGGAAGACCTTGCCGCCGAGTTCGGCGTGTCGCGCGAACGCGTCCGCCAGATCGAAGTCCGCGCCTTTGAAAAGGTGCAGACGGCGGTCAAGGGCACGATCGCGAGGCAGGAACAGGCCGCGCTGGAAGCCGCGCTCTAAGCGCGGCTTTTCGGCCCCGGCGATTGGCGGATCGAAAGAGACGGAAAGCCGGCGGTGACGCCGGCTTTTTTGTTTTGTGGGGGAGGAAGCGGCAGCACGCGCGGTGTCATGGCCGGGCTCGAACCGGGCGATGACAGTGGAAATGTGTGGCGACGAGCGACCGTTCGACCCACCAAAACACATCGGGCGACTGCATCAGCGAACAGACGCCGTGTCGTCATTCCGGGGCGCGCCTCTTGGCGCGAGCCCTGAATCCATCAGGCAGCAGAGTCGGTGGATGAATGGTTTCCGGGCTCGCGCTGCGCGCGCCCCGGAATGACGGCCTCTACTC
>JAEWFG010000216.1 GCA_023388935.1 Pseudomonadota bacterium
GATGCCAACGGGCTCGTTGCGAAGCTTTTGGATGGCGATATCAACGCCGCACTCGTCGGCGACGTCGTGGAGCTACCTGAACGTATCGACCGCTGGCCGCTCTTCGAGGAGCGGTGCGTGCTCGTCCTGTCTCGGAAACATCCGATGGCAGAGCGAACCGTAATCTCGCTCCAGGACTTGCATGAGTTGGTATTTCTCGAAAGACTCGGATGCGACGTCGCAGGCCGATTCAAGCAGGCTTGTTTTGCTGACCATCCAGGCCCTAAAGTTGCGCACAGGAGCGATCAGGAAGGGCATCTTCAGCAAATGGCATCCGCCGGTTTTGGAGCCATCTTGGCGCCAGAGCACGCTCCCAGACTGCCGTCGCTCACCGCGATTCCAATTGAGGGTGACCCCGTCCGGCGAGAGGTGCAGCTCTTGGCCGTGGCGGGGAGGCAGTATTCGCCGGCGCTCGATGCCTTTATCAAAGTTGCTCGTGTTCGCGACTGGACGAGTGCGCTGGACAAACTCCGCCGCTCGTCTGGCCCTGCCTCGAACAACGACAATGTTCGCAAGACTGAGGCTCAAGGTGTAGGCTCCTTAATCTAACTCTTGGGCCCCGGTCCCGCCTCCTCATGCCCGAGCTTGTCGCGGGCATCCAACCGTCGTCGCTGAAGTGACGCGAAGTCGTCATGGCCGGAACAAGCCCGGCCATGACGCAGTTGCAGTATTCCATAACGATTGGCGCGCGCGGTGCCATGCGCGTTGCGACAGTCTATTCCGAATTCATCGTGAGGACTTGCAATGGCCCCTGCGCATCTTTTCAGCCGGCGCTCGCGCTCGGCGACCTTGAGCGGTTCTACTCCGGCACACGAGCGCGTAGCTCGGCGAACCTGTTTCCGACGCGGACGCAACGATGCAGCCGATGACCGACGCGAGCCCTGCGAAGTGACACCTCGCACACACGACCTGTTTTTTTGACGATGGTTCTCGCCCATCCGAAGGGCTACGGGCCGTTCGATGAGCGGTTCACGTTCCTGTTTAATTCCTACGAGACACTCGGGGGCGCGGCAGCCGCGTCCCGGCGCGGCATGATCACGCGGCCAGCATTGGACGAAGTCTAGGCATACCGGGCGGATGTCGACCAGGCAGTCGCCAGCTTGCTTGGCCCACGGCCAACCCTGGGAGGTCGCCGAGCTGATCGAGCTCGGATGCCACCACGAGCGGCAGCACCAAGAGCCCCTGCTCACGGACATCCTCCGCCAGCTCGTGCAAAATCCGATCCGGTCAGCCTACCGCGACCCTGCCCCAGTGTCGGTCGAGACCAACCTGGGCTCGCGTTCACCGGACTCGAGGGCGTGATAGCTGAGGTCGGTCACGGCGCAGTGGGCCTCGCGTTTGACAGCGACTACTCCGTGATATCGAGTTTCCGCCTCGACGGAGGACGGGGTAAAGGGTGTTGTTCGGCGGCGCCCTCGGGCATGCGCTCGTAACGCTGGAGCTCCTTCAGCGCGTGGCATTTCGCCTCCTCCGGCATGTTCGCTGTCGCGATCGCCGCAGCCAGCTCCGCGACCTCCTGGGTCTTGCCGTCCCCCCTCGCCCAGCTCGCGCTGGATCGTCGCCACCTGCTCGGAAAACTGCCTTGCGCCGCCGCTCGTCGAGCGTCGCCTTCTGGAGGCCGATCTCGTTGCTGAGGCGCAAGACCTTCATGCGCACAGCGAGAAGCCGCGCGACCTTGTCCATGAGCGCGACGAGGTCGACCGACTCCAGGATCTCCCGCTTTTCCTTCAGCTACGCCGCCCGTTCCGAGTACGGCACGGCCTCGATGGTTGACCGCGGACCGCCAGGGGCACGCGCACAGCGCTTTTAGGCGACGATACCCCACGCTTATCGAATGCATGCCCAAACGGAATTTCTAATTTCGCCGGCTGCGTCCGATCCTAGGTCCACTGGGTCGGCCGAACACGCGGCCGCCTCGACTTTGAATGAAGCCATTGCGCGGAGCCACGGTGCCGTGCGCGGGCAACAAAGGAGCCCCCAATGAAATCACCAAAGACCGTCGGCCCAGCTGTTGCGGTCTCGCTGGTCGCGGCCACCGTGGTGGCGCTCGCGTAGAGCAGCAAAGCGGCTCCAGTCGGTCCGACCGCGAACGTGTGTACGCTGATGCGTCACTTGGTCAAGCCGCCGCCCTGCACCGAGCAGATCTCGAAACGAGGTCACACTGTTCTGCCTACGCTTTCAGAAATTACCCATGGCGTTGCCATTAGACGCCGAAGGGGCCCCATCGCCGCGGCATTCTCAGCAAAAAGACGCGAAAGCACTTTCGTATCTCAATCTATCCCTTCAACCATAGGAATCATCATGACCAACGGGACCACCATCACCAACGCCGTTATAGAGTGTATCCTGAGCCGCAGCGCCGCCAAGTACTACGACCCTGCCGCCAGCTTGAGCGACGACCAAATCCACGAGCTCGTGCGAATCGGCACCACCGCGCCGACATCCTTCCACCTGCAGAACTGGCGCTTCATCGCCGCACGCTCGCCTGAAGCCAAGGCTCGGTTGCGTCCGATCGCTTGGGATCAGCCCGCGATCACCGAAGCAGCCGTTACCTTCATCGTCTGCGGCCAGTTGGCCGATTCCAGCGTAGTACCAGAGCGTCTGGCACCGCTAGTGGAAGCGGGCATCATGCCGGCCAACATGGTGCCGGAATGGGAAATCCCCGCACGCGATCTGTACATGGAGTACCCGCAGCGCCAGCGCGACGAGGCAGTACGCACCGGCACGTTTGGCGCGGCGGCAATGATCTATGCGGCCCGCTCGCTCGGCCTGGGTTCGACGCCGATGATCGGTTTCGATGCCGAAGCGGTGCACCGCGAGTTCAGACTGGGCGAGGACGAAGTGCCGGTCATGTTGTTGTCCGTGGGGCCGGAGCGTCCGGGAAACTGGGCGCAGAAGCCGCGCCGTCCGGTCGCCGACGTGCTGGATCTCGTATAAGCATTAGTAAAGCGCGTAACTTACGGAAGACTATGATGCCAAGAAATGCAACTCTAAAGCCGGAACAAGTGCCGGCCGATAGTAAACCGACTCTCGATGCGTTCACCAAGAACATCGGGTTCACCCCAAATATGATGGCGACATTCGCGCAGAGCTCGATCGCGTTCAACGCGTGGGCCGCTCTGCTCGGCTCCTTGAGCAAGGCGCTCGACGTGAAGACGCGTGACAGCATCGGCCTCGCTGTCTCCGAAGTGAATGGCTGCGACTACTTACTGCCTGTCGGTTCACAGCTTTACCGCCGAGCATATGGCCAAGCTGCCGGCCGATGAAATCATTCTCGCTCGGAAGGGCCATGCCAGCGACCCGGAGCGGGACGCCGCCATCCAGTTTGCGCGCAAAGTCATCGAGACTCGCGGCAAGGTCAGTGACGCCGATCTGAAAGCCGTTCGTGATGCAGGCTACACGGATGCGAACGTCATGGAGATCGTCGCACTGGTGGCCATGTACTCCCTAACGAATTTTTTCAATAACGTGTTCGATCCTGCGAATGACTTTCCCGCCGTTACACGGGCTGGCCCGATCTGACTCTATCCGGTCGCATCGACTTTCTCCGAGAGTGGTCAGAGGGGTCGTGTAACGCGGGCTTGACGTCAAAGCCTAGATGCACCCAGGTACGATTCTCGGGAACGCGTCTGGGCTTTTCGGATGTACCGGCAAGGCTAGGATAATTTTGCATCACATCAGGATTCCACGATTGTCTCCGCGGTCGAGCATGCAAAACCATATGCATCTCCGGAGGATCGAATGGCAAAATCGAAGAGCGGCCCTCAGTGGAGATTTTTTCCAAGCCAAGGGGGCCGAGCAGTAGATCATCAATATGACGGCGACCCTTTGGCGTGAGAAGCAGACGTATATTCCGCACCGTTGATTTTTGCACGCCGAGTTGGCGGCATCGATTCCATAGCCGAAGGTCATTGGACCATCGATCTTCACCGTTCTATTTTCGCTCATGTGCAAAAGGCATTCTGAAATGACGACATCCCACACATCGGGCGGTAGATGATGAAGGCGATCGTGGTAACGGACCAAACTGCGGGAACGGCCGGGATGAAGCTGGCGGAGCGACCCGAGCCGCAGGCAGCTATAAACGACGTCCGCGTTCAGGTTCATGCGTCGGGATTCACCTGGGATGAGCTGTCATGGCCCTCGACCTGGATCGATCGCCTCGGCCGTGACCGGACGCCGGTGATTCCCGGGCAAGAGCTGGCTGGTGTGGTCACCGCCCTCGGCTATGGCACGACGGGGCTGTCTGTGGGACAGCGGGTGTTCGGCCTTACAGATTCGTATCGCGGCGGCACCCTGGCGGAGCATGTGGCCGTCGAGGCACGCAACCTCGCGCCGCTGCCGGGCGACGTCGACTTCACGGTGGGTGCGAGCGTGGCGATGCCGGGCCTGACCGCGTGGCAGGGACTGTTCGAGCACGGCCGCCTTCAGGCGGGGCAGAGTGTCCTCGTGCACGGCGCGGCCGGCGCAGTCGGTTCGATGGTAACCCAGCTCGCACGTGAGGCCGGCGCCTACGTCATCGGTACCGGGCGCGCTGCCCACCGTCAGACGGTGCTTGACTTCGGCGCGCAGGAGTTCGTCGACCTCGAGAACGACGCCCTGGAAGACGTCGGCGGAGTCGATCTGGTGTTCGATGTCTTCGGCGGCGACATCGCGAAGCGGTCCGCAGCCGTGATCCGAGCCGGAGGAACGCTGGTGACAATCGCCGGGCCGACCGAGGCACGGCCCGCCGACGGCCTGACGATCGACTTTGTTGTCGTGTCCTATCGCGCCCAATTGAGTGAGATCATCCGGCGCGTGCGGGACGGGCGATTGCGGGCGAACATCGGCACCGTCTCGACCCTCGACGACGCCGTCGCCGCCTTCAACCGGACCGGGCGACGCAAAGGGAAGACGATCATCCGCGTTCGTCCGTGAGCGACACGCGCTCATCCAAGAAACATTTCCACCAAGAAGAAAAATCACCCATGGAGACAATTCCCATGAAAGCAATCGTGGTGACGGACCAGGCTGCGGGAACGGCAGGGATGAAGCTGGTGGAGCGGCCTGAGCCGCAGGCGGCAATAAACGACGTCGTCGTTCAGGTTCATGCGTCGGGATTCGTCCCGACTGAGCTGGCGTGGCCCTCGACCTGGACCGATCGCCTCGACTGTGACCGAACACCGTCGATCCCCGGGCACGAGCTGGCCGGAGTGGTCACCGCTCTCGGCTACGGCACGACGGGTCTGTCGGTGGGACAGCGAGTGTTCGGCCTAGCCGACTGGTATCGCGACGGCACCCTGGCGGAGTATGTGGCGGTCGAGGCACGCAACCTCGCGCCGCTGCCGGGCGACGTCGACTTCACGCTGGGCGCTAGCCTGCCAATCTCGGGCTTGACCGCGTGGCAGGGACTGTTCCAGCACGGCCGCCTTCACGCGGGGCAGAGCGTCCTCGCGCACGGCGCGGCCGGCGCAGTCGGGACGATGGTGACGCAACTCGCGCGCGAGGCCGGCGCCTACGTCATCGGTACCGGACGTGCGGCCGACCGCCGGATGGTGCTCGACTTCGGCGCGCAGGAGTTCGTAGACCTCGAGAACGACGCCTTGGAAGACGTCGGCAAAGTCGATCTGGTGTTCGATGTCATCGGCGGTGACGTCCAGAAGCGGTCCGCGGGTCTGATTCGAGTCGGAGGAAGATTGGTCACCGTCGTCGGGCCGGCCGAGACGCGCCCCGCCAATGGCCTGGCGGTCGACTTTGTTGTCGAGTCCGATCGTGCCCAGCTGAGTGAGATCGTCCAACGCGTGCGGGACGGGCGACTGCGGACGAACATCGGCACCGTCTCGACCCTCGACGATGCCGTCGCCGCCTTCAACCCGACCGAGCGACGCAAGGGGAAGACGATCGTCCGCGTTCGTCCGACGCGAGCCCGTTGATGCACGCAGCCGGCCGGCGCTGTCCAGGTCGGCCAGCCGCATCCTGTCAGCTCCCTGCCACAAAGAGGCACCCATAGCTTTCACGTTGAAGATCAACGGCAAACCTCATGATGGCGATGTCGACAGCGACACCCCGCTTTTGTGGGTGTTGCGACGTGTTCGGCATGACCGAAGCCAGGTTCGGTTGCGGCCAGGCGCTGTGCCTTTGAGAAAGTGTGAGTTTATGTGGTCATCGAACAATAGAGAATCGATGCACAACCGTAAGGCAATACGCGAAGGCAAGTTTTCACACCTGTCTTGGAAATCGTCTCGTACGCAGGTTTCTTTATTGTGGCTCTATAGATTTGTGATGGAAGCATTTGTTCGCCCGCAGAATCGCAGAACGCTTCTTGACAAGCGCCTTGACTATTTGGCTCTGGTTCCCGCAGCGGCGGCGATTTGTTATCCATTTCTGCTCAAGGCTTTTCATGCCATCGTCAGCACGCAGGCCGTAAGCCCGCCACCGCTCGCAATCGCCAGCGCGAGCTTCATCCTGGTCGTTGCGTTCGTCGTGCCGTTTCTTGGGATCGCCCTGGCATGGCGTCCCACGTCCAATCCCGGTTCAAGACGCCTCGCCTATGCCAGCGTGGTGTCGCCAACACTCTATGTCTTTCTCGGGGTTGTCCAGGCCTTGATCAAAAGCCCCATTCCCGACGAGGTCGTCTGGTGTGCGATTTGGCTCGCAATCGCGATCTGGTCGCAGTCTGCCCGAGATCCGGTCGCTGCAGCTATGCCTGCAGTCGGAGATTGGCGGGTTGTCCACGGGGTAACGGCCGCCGTCCTGTGCCTCTACGTGGTGTTTCATCTCACCAATCATCTGTTCGGCTTGATAGGGCCGGATGCGCATGCAGCCGTTATGAAGATCGGACGCTTGGTTTATCGCTCTGCCGTAGGTGAACCGTTGTTGGTGGCGGCCATGCTTTTCCAGATCGTCACTGGCCTCTTTCTGGCATGGCGCTGGAGCGCCGCAGCGCATGACTTCCAGCGGACCTATCAGGTCGCTTCGGGAGCCTATCTATCACTGTTCATTCTCGGTCACATGAACTCGGTCTTCGTCTACGCGCGAAGCTTCCTCGGCATACCGACAGATTGGAATTTCGCGATCGGAGCCCCGACTGGGCTCATTCATGACGCATGGAATATCCGTTTGCTGCCTCACTACGCGCTCGGCGTCTTCTTCGTCCTGAGCCACCTTGCTTCAGGGCTGAGAGTGGTGGTGATCGCGCATGGCGTCGATCAACGTAATGCCGATCGCCTTTGGGATGTCTGCGTCGCGATGAGCGCCATCGTCGCGGCCGCGATCATCGCGGGAATGTGCGTCGTCAGGATCGGTGTATTGGCTTCGTGACTCGCGAACGCGATTATCGCGGTCGCGTACGCCGTCCTGCGCAAGGCGCGGGAATCCTCTACCTGGACGGCGCGCGGTCTGGGACTTTTTCTTGCTTGGCTTCCTGTCGGACGCTCCCGGAAAGAAGCGTGCGTCTCTTTCCATGCTTGCTAAGCCCCTCCGGAGCCGCTCGCTTTCGCCGCAGCCGGCGTCGGGGTGATTGCGGCTGTAAAGGCGCCGCCGATCGAGGTCGCAGCGGCTACGGCGAGACCGACCCCAAAGCCGGACTCGAAAGACGCGGCACCGGCGGCCAGTGCCGCACCAGCAAGCTGCGCAATCCGGCTCGCCGCATTGTTGATGCCGGAGGCGATGCCTTCGTCTGTCTGGTCAACGCTCGACATCACGGACGACAGGGCGCGACGATCGACGAGGTCAAAAGGTAGCAGGAAGAACACGATCGAAATCCCCGAATAGATCATCAGGGTCGCGACGTTCAGCCCGAGGAAGGCGCGGTTCTCCACCAGGCGAGGTGGCGTCATCGGATGTTCGCTTCCGCGCTCCCAGAGCGCGTACACGGCGAACCCGACAATGCCGAGCCCGGCGACGATTGTGAGCACCGTGCCCGGTTGGGCTGGTGCGTCCGCGGCGGCCCGAGTTTCACTTGGTCCGATCTGGCTGAGCGCCCAGGCGAGCGCCCCGAGCGCTAAAGCGAGGATCGCGGCGCCAATCACGTCGAACCGGCTCTGGATGAGGCCATCCTTAGGCGCGAAGACCAGCAGAAGTCCCACCCTTCAACAAAATCAATCATTTGATTTTGTCTCGGCTCCACAACGGACCGCAGATGGACCAAAGGTTTTTAACGGAGTGTCTAGCCAATCCCGGCAATTTTTATCGGCAACGGGCCGTCGCGTCAGTAGCTCCGAGCAGCAGATTTCTAATCCGCAGGTTGCCGGTTCGCCCCTGCCGAGCGCACCAGCACCTCCTGGTCCTGGAGGCGGTTTAGGTTAAGCAGCGCCGCCCCTGGTCCCGGGGCGGCGTTTTTCGCGCCCGGCGACAGCCCCGCCGAACGGCGGGCCCCGATCGGCCCTCAACAGCATCGACGATAACGGCGACGCGGAACAGATCACGCTAAGATTGGATGACTTCGCACATGCCTATGGTTCTCGCGACGGGCGCGACCATCAGCATAGACCGGAGAATGAAGGAGGTCGCGACCCGGGACCGCCTCAGTCCCCCGGCGCTTGTGCAGTTCGGCTTCAGCCTTTTTCAGCTCGGCGTCCAATTCCTTTCACTGCTTCGACCCGGGCGGACATTTATCTCTCGCCTCACGCCAAGCTGAAACAGTCTCGGTGTAGGATTGGTCTGTCATTGCAAGCTCCTTTACGAGCATACATTATGTCACTCAAAGGTCTAAACAAGAACACTCGGCACGCTCCCGCTGCGTAACCGTGTAGCCGAAAGGAAACCATGACCGACCCGACCCTTCCCGACAACGGTGCCACCCGGCGCGTCGAGAACGCCACGATCGACAGCTACGAAACCTACCTCAAGGACAAGCATCGCCCGCCTAGCCGTGGAGGCAATGGCCGCGCTTGGCACTCACACGTGATCAAGATCGGCGAGCACACCTATTCCTTCCTTGGGCTCGGCTTCGGCAAATGGGCTTACAAGACCGACACCATCAGCTTCGAGTGGCAGTGGGACCGTAGCCAACGCTGGCGCAACATCGACCCCGACACTCTTGAGGCCCGCGACAAGAAGGGCGCAGTGGTTGAGCGAGGGAATCGTGGTAGCAAGGCGTGGCGCACTGCAACGACGCGCGCGCCTGTGTCTCGGAGAGAATGGAGGGACCGACGCCGGCCATATCGTTCGGTCCGGACTGGGGATAACCCAACCCATGGTAGCCATTAGAGGCCATCCAAACTGCTAGAAGTGTCCGCTAGGCAGCATGGCTGAGCGTTCTACTGCAGCGACATTGCAGGGCGAACTGACAGAGCACGGTTTAGCTCGTGCCCTGGGGCGGCAGGATATAAGCCCGGAATTAGTTCGACAGCTGACCATTGAAGAAGCGGCGCGCGTGGTGCAGCGGAGCATCTTAGGTCCAGGTCCAACCCCCAAAGCTAAGAAGGCAGCGAGGAAGAAGACCGCGTACGTTCTGAAAGCAAAGAAGACCAAGAAGGCGGTAGCGCGCAAGGCGGTGAGTTCGGCTGTGCACGTGGTTCGTCCGAACTATTGGAAGCGGGTCAAAAACGAACTCCACGTGTTGATCTGCACCAACGATGCTAGGTATGCCGCGCTCCGCATCGGGAAGGAGAGTAAGACGACGCAAGTGGCCATAGTTGCAAGCATCGCTGGGACAATAGGAGCATATATCGGCGTTGCTGCTGCGATCGTGGGGCCGTTCGTCACGCTCGGACTGATGGCCTTGTTGCAAGTTGGAACGAATGCTTGGTGCGCCGGACAAACTGTCTGATCACGGCGCCGCGCCCACATCGCCCCTGTGGGCTTCTGGCTTCGGCTTACTTGCTCCCGCCTGCAAAAAATGATCGCCCAGGCACCGCCTTTATGTGCGATCTGGTACAAAAAGAAAGTCGAAAATCACAAACCCAAAATATCCTCAAGGGGCGCGGTCGCGCGTACCCCGCAGTTCTCAACTCCCCAAAGGACCCGAGAAACCGATGGGGCAAAAAGAAAGGCCGCCTGCGTTGCCACAAGCGGCCCAAGTCTAGGGAGGAAACGCCCAAGGAGGGCAGCGATAGCGGGAGCACTACCGCACGCCCTATACAATACGATCGCGATCGGCGGCTCAATTGAACGTAGGTAAACGTCGGGCACCTAAAGGGGGCACGGACCTATACGAAGGTGTATGGCAAAGCCGACAACTTCCGCACTAGGCGTAGGCCGTCACTGCCTGGGCATTACGTCGAGCATCGAGCACGGCATCGCCCTCAACCTCGACGCGTCAGCACGTGCGCCATCGTTGTGCCCGGTGCGTTATCCAGCGCAAGCTGTAGCGGCTTGCCTTGGCCCTCTTGGCCGGGCAATGCTCCTCGCCATGGGTAGCAAATCACGCGAGACCATCTACGGGTCGTCGGTCCGGGCGGCTGCTGAGCAGGCGGCAGAAGCGCGCAGGCAGGCCGACAAGCTGGCCTGCGAGGCATGGAATAAGCGCATGCTCGCCTTCGAGGGTCCGGCTCAGCCATCGACCACGCTCGGTGACGCCCTCAATGCGGGTTATCTGTACCTCGAAGTCCGATGTCTCGGTTGTGACACCAATCAGGCCGTCGCCCTGGACATCGTGCGGCGGCCGAAGTCAACGCCGGTTCATGAGCTGGAGCGCCGCATAAGGTGCAAGGATTGCTCGGAGGTGCGCGGCTATCCGTACAAGCGAAGCCACCTCGTTGCCCTGCGGACGACCAAGATTTCGGCGAGCGATCCGCCGTCAACGTGGTGGCCGGCGGAGAGATAAGAGGTGATCCATGCCTCAGTCTAGACAGCCTCCTCCTATTCCACCGGACTTGAACGTGCTTCTCCGCATCACGGCTCACAGCACGCCGTACCACACCGATCCTGTAAGCGCGGGTAGCTTCTGTGCCGCCCTCGGAAAGCTTTCGGTGGCTTGGAGGCGACTTGAGGGCCACGTTGTCGGCAACCTGCTCACGATCATGAATTTGCTAGGCACAACTGCCGAGGCACGCCTGCCGTTTAGATGGGACGACAGATTAGAGTTATGGAAAAAGGGCTTCTCATCGGTGCCAAGTCTTCAACCGCACAAAGAGCGTGCAGTTGAATTTCTGAAATCCATACATGAGGCCGCTGAGGACAGAAATTATGCCGCTCACGCGGTTTGGGGAGAGTTCGTGTCAGATGCAAGCGAGCCAACCATGATGGCGAGAGGCATAAAATCAGGCCCGCACGGCATTGTCGTTGATGACCGTCGCATCACCTTGACTATGGTTGAAAACGCGATGGCCGAATGCAATCGGCTAAATCTTGAAATGAGTGAATTCACCGAGTTGCTGCGGTTGTTGAGACCGCCGCCGACCGGAGCGTCATATTTGTAAGTTTCAGCCCATGTGCAATCTCTACAGCATCACCACCAACCAAGCCGCGATCACCTCGCTCTTCTGCGTGATCAATCGCTACGTCGGCAATCTCGCGCCGATGCCGGGCGTGTTTCCCGACTATCCCGCGCCGGTCATCCGGAACACCGACACGGGTAGCGAGATGACCCTGATGCGGTGGGGAATGCCGCCACCACCAAGAACCGGCGGGCCACCCGTCACGAACATCCGCAACACGTCATCGCCGCACTGGCGCGGCTGGCTCAAGCCGGAGAACCGGTGCCTTGTCCTGGCCAACAGCTTTGCCGAATACGCGCCGGAGCGGAACCCAGAGACCAAGAAGAAGGACGTGGTCTGGTTTGCTCTCAACGACGACCGGCCGCTGTTCGCCTTCGCTGGCATCTGGACGACGTTTAATGGTGATCGAGGCACCAAGTCCAAGCCTGTGCCAGGGCCGCATCAGGTCTACGGCTTCCTGACGACGGCCCCCAACGCAGTCGTCGAGCCTATCCATCCGAAGGCCATGCCGGTGATCCTGACGACCGACGAGGAACGGGATGTCTGGATGCGGGCGCCATGGGATGAGGCCAAGGTGTTGCAGCGGCCTCTGCCGGATGATGCGCTCAAAATCGTGATGCGTGGTGCGGATAAGGAAGACAAGGCGGCTTAAATGCAGTCTCAAGACTGGAACAACATCCGATTTATTGAAAGCACAACAAATCTCAAAGCAACGATCAAGAGATCAACCGGAAAGACCCCATCAACTGAGATTGCTCGAGACATCGCCGCCTGCCTTCAACAAGGCAGGCTGTTCTTTGAAATCGCGTCTTCCGCCCCCTTACAAGTGCAGCCGCTCCAAATCCATTACGGTGTCGTTGGATTTGCCAAGGCGATCATTCTCGCGCGCCAGGTTCAATCAATTGCAACGATCGCGCAATCTCATGGTCTATCCGATGTGTCGGCGGATGGCTCCAATGTTGAGGAGATGACACAACGTTTTCACCGAAGGGGGGCGTTCACTCAGTTCAATGACGTTGTCGCCGCTCTCGGTCGGCTTAACTACTACGATAGTTCCATGCCCCGCTCGCAACCAAAGCCCTTTGACGCGGCCGCCCAATTAGGCGACACGACATGTTCATTGAGGGACATCCTAAGCAGAATTCCGAATTTGCAGAACCTCTATCAGCGGACGTTTGCCGAAGATGCCGCTTGCTTGTCGATGAGCTTTTTCCACAGAGATGACGATGTAGAATTGCGAATTGATGACCCTCATTTGTTTACCGACAAGGACGATCTGCGCTTGCTCGTGGAAAGACTACGTCAGAGGTTTCCATTTTTGGGCCAGTGGTGTCTCTGCGAGGCTGAACGTGCATGGAACAATACGATCTTGCTCTTCCATAATGTTGAGAGACCCGCTGACGGTGAATTTTCCGGAACGTTTCTCGTTGTGGACCAAAACGGCTTCACCGCGCCGAGCCGAAGTCGAGTGCATATCCCGTTTTCGTCGATATTGCCTGCTTTAGCCGGAGGCATCACCAACGATCACCCGACCGCTATTCAGCCGCTAAATGGAGTGAGCTTATCGGAATTCGCTTTGCAATTTTGCGGAGCATTCCTCCTAAGCTCTGTGGTGCGCTACCGATCGCAAGTCTGGCAACATGCACTTTCGCATTCAGTGCTAGAGAGGCGCGCCGCCGACGATCGCGCGCTTTCAATCATAGAGGCATTCTCAGCTAAGGTTCTCAGTGACTTCCCTCGGCTCGTCGAGGCATCCATCAACTGGCCAAGCCGCCGCCCTTAGATGTCAAGGCCATAGTGCTGCATGATCCATTTTGTCGCGGCGTTTTTGGCGACCTCGACGCCGACTGTGGCTCCCTCTTTGCCCAGGAGTTTTCCAATATCTTTGAGCCACCTAGGGTCTTTTGGCCAAGTGTGGGTTTTCCATCGCTCTTGTCGTCTTCAATATCGCGCTCAAGCGCCTTCAATCCCTCGTCAGAAACGCCTAGATCAGCAAGAGCTTTGAATAGTCCGCTGGCGTCTCCAGCCACAAGGTTGGTGTGAGCTACTTGGGAAATCATCCAGCGTGAGCGGCGATGAACACGTTGCCGCCGAATATATTGTTGATCACCGCTTTTTCGACCGTCTCGGCGGGCAATGTCGATACGCTGGCGTCCTCCGGCCCAAGCTCGTCTTTAATGTCCAAAGCAAAGCGTAGAACTCGGTTGCGCACTGTCTCAACCAAACCTATCAGACACGAACCGGGAATTTCTTGCCAAGCCGCCGCTCGCGAAAAGCTGCAAGCTAGGCGTTGCAGTACAGATACCAGGAACCACGCTTACACAGGGTCACACCGACCCGCCGGCCAAATCGCCAAGCAACTGGATTTCGCCGCCAGCGGCGCGCGAAACGGTGGAGAGGGCGAAGCCATCGCTATTCTGCAGCATCACAATTGCCCCCTGTTTGAAATGTCTGGCGATCAAAGCGACGAATGATCCCTCACCGCTTCTGACAGAAAAGCGGTCTCACACCATGGCGGTTCACCCCCGGCGGGGGAAATCACCTCTCGCCATAGAATCGATAGACGATCGCTATCGCCGCTCGCAGCGCGGCGTGACGCAGTAACGACCTGCACAATTCGCCTTGACTTACGAATAGATTGAGGACTGGCACCACGGCATTCCCCGTCGCCATGAAAACTATACGCATCCGCTATTGGAAAAGTTCGTCCAGCGCTGCGATCAACAACCTGCCACAACATGCGTATCAGCCGCATCGCAGTTCAACCAACATCAACAGGAGACTCCTGATGTCCCAGTCCTATTCACTTCCTACTGAACCAGAAGGCATTGTCGCGTCGCTGCTTGAGCGATTTAACTCCGGCAACGTCAGCGCGATGATGGGCTTGTATGCTCCGGAAGCCGTGTTCATCGCGAAAGACGGGCGAACCATCACTGGTCACACCGAGATCGCCGCCGAACTCGAGCGCGATTTCAGCCTCGGCCTGCCGCTGGAGGCCAAGGCGCGCCATGTATTCATCGCCGACGATATCGCCCAGATCGTGCTGGACTGGTCGATTGATGGCACAGGTCCCGACGGCAAGCACGTGCACCTCGGAGGCTCGGCAAGCGACATCGTGCGTCGCGGCGCGAATGGACTCTGGCGGTACCTGATCGACAATAATCTTGGGACGGCGGTGCGACGGGCCGCTTGACATATGTGCGCTCGCGCTCAACCCCGACGGCATGATTCCCGCAATCTACGACCCCGACGGGCCGAGCGGCGTGCCGCTTGCGCTGTTCGAATCGGGCGCGATCCTCCTCTATCTTGCCGACAAGACCTGTCTGGACCGATCCGAACACTCGCTAGGAAACGATCGTGGGGATGTGGCAGATAGGCGGAGTTGGGCCGATGTTTGGCCAGGTCGGCTTCTTCAACAAATTCCCCAGCAAAGCCTATGAGGGCAAGCGCCCGCGCGACCGCTACGCAACCGAATCAGCGTGGCTGCTCGGTGTCCTCGACGAACGGCACGCGGGCCGCGACTGGGTGATGGGCGCTGACTACAGCCTGGCCGATATTTCGCCGCTCGGCTGGGTGCGCAGGCTAACTCGTCGGCTTCGGCAGATTTCTTCATGTGCAGGCGCGGCTCAACCGTGGTCTCGCGCGTCCGGCGGTCTAGCGCGGGCTGACCTAACCTGAGGGATTACGCCGTGAGCAGCGCGTCCCTGATCCTCACCGACCGCAGCCTGGCGCTCTCTGAGCCTAAGGCCGTCGGCGCGCAGGGCAGCACAAAGGTGCTCGCCGCGTCGAGCCTGAGCAGCTGCCTCATGTTCGTCAGCAGCGCCGTCGTCACGGTCGCGCTCGCGGCGATTGGCCGAGACATGCGCCTGTCGCCGCTCGACCTGCAGTGTGTGATGAATGCCGAGCTCCTGTGGCTCGCGGCCCGGACCTTGGTCGCCGGCGCTCTGGGTGACCGGTTCGGACAGAGGCGGATCTTCCTCGCGGGAATCGCTTTCCTTGGCCTGAGCGCGGCCGCGATTGGTTTCGCGCCGCTCATCTTCGGTCGGTTCCTGCAAGGCTTGGGCGAAGCCTTTGATCCCGCCCAAAGGCCTTTCCGTGCACGGGCAGGCCTTTCCCGCCCGTGGGGCCGGCATCTGGTCCGCCGGCACGGCTGTCGCCAGCGGCGTCGCGCCCTCGATCGCCGGCGCGATCCTCGATCACGGGTCCTCGCGGACGACCTTTCTGATGCTCATGCCCGTAGTCGCCGGCGCGCTGGCCGTCGGCACCGTGTGGATACCCAAGGGCTCCCCGACCAGCCACGCCCGGGTCGACGTCGGTGGCGCTGTCTTTTCGATAGTCGGGCTCGGCGGGCTGGGCGCGGGGCTGACCAGCCTGATTCCGGTCTGAACCTTTGTGTGCTCGTCACCCTGATCGTCGGTCTCGGCGGCTTAGCATGCCTCATCGTGATCGAACGGCGATTAGGCGACAACGCCATGCTGCCCCCGTCCCACTTCGCCTCGCGGTCGGTCGTAGGCGCGAACCCGTTCACCGCGCTCCTCTACGGGCCCTTCACTGTCATGCTAACCTTGATCCCGTTCGCGATGATCCGCGGCGCGCACCTGCAGACGCCAGTGGCGGGCTTGGCCTTCATCCCCCTGCAAGTGCTGATTACGGTCGTCTCCCGGCTCGCGGCATGTTCTGCCGACAGTTCGGCCGGCGCTTGCCATTGTTCGCCGGCGGCGGCGCCTTGGGATGCACCATCACGCTCCGTGTCGGTTCGAACGCAACCTATTGGGCGGAGATCTTCGCCCCGTCCTGTTGCCGTCGCTGGGCATCTCGCGGTGCTTATTATCGAGCCGGGGCCCACGTCGACTTCATCCCGCGAGACTGAGCCGTTCGGTGTCCGTAATCGGCAAGCCGGCAAGGCCGGGAGGAACAATGAAGAACGAAGACCAACCTCGACAACAGGAGAAAACCCATGAAGATCCGAACCATTATCGCTGCCACCTGCGCCGCCCTCGCCTTCTCGATGGCCGGCCCAATCAACGCCCATGATAGCGAAGCGGAAACCGTCACGAAGAACTTCGAGGCGGCCATTCCCAATATCCCTGGCAAGTCGCTGATCGCCGTGGAAGTCGATTACGCGCCCGGCGCGGCCTCCGTGCCCCACACCCACGCGAAGTCGGCTTTCATCTACGCCTATGTGATTTCGGGCTCGATCGAGTCGAAGGTGAACGACGGCGAGACGCGCATCTATCGGGCAGGCGAGAGCTGGTCCGAACCGCCGGGCGCTATCCATTCGATCAGCCGCAACGCGAGCAAGACCGAGCCGGCAAAGCTGCTCGCTATCTTCGTCCTCGACACCAATGACAACCCTCTAACCACGCCCAACAAGTAAACCTTCAGAAGGATTGAAAAGAATGGGTCTCCTTAAGGAGGTAGCGATGGACCAGAACATCATCAAAGAGACAACGTTTTCGCTTGAGGAGCCGCGTTTAGTGCGCTCCCGGGACCGTCGACGATGAGCTTGAACTCGATGAGGTCCCTAGCTGATTGGTAGTGCGTCTCTGCGCGCCATCTTGTCAAGCTGAGGGGTCTCGCAGATCAACGGATGCGCATACTGCGTCGATCTTCACTCGCACGAGGCATCGCGTGATGGACAACATTCGCAGCGGCTTCATTGTCTGACGGTCAGGCACGAAACCGAACTATTCACTCCGCGTGAGCGCGCTGCGCTCGCATATGCAGAGAGCATTACGCGTATTTCCGATACGCATGTTCCAGACGAGGACTTCGATCAGGTCGAGCAGCATTTCGATGAGCTTGAACTTGTCGATCTAACGCCCACGACAATGAATGCCTGGAATCCGATAGCGATAAGCTTCCGCAGGCCGGCGGCCGAACGCCGTTCAACGCAGGCAACCTAAACACAGAGGAGTCGTTCGCAACGGGAATACTGACAGCCGCAATGAAAGCAACCGTCGACGATATTGGACTCTGTTTCGTTGCAACAGCCTCCAAGGACGGACGCCGAACGTCTCTCCAAAAGGATCGCTCACCGTTTGGGATGATGATCATTTGGCGTTCGCGAATATCGAGGCGCCGCGCACGATGAAGAACATAAACGAAAACCCGAAGCTGGAGGTAAATACGATCGATCACATTTCCCGCCGTGGATTTCGATTCAAGGGGACTGGAGAGATATTCGAGAAGGGTGATGTTTTCGATCATGTCGCGAATGATATCTGGAATCGAGAGGGCGAGACGTTCCGATCCACGCGATCGTGAAGGTGCGTGTATTCGAAGCCCAAGAAATGCTGTCTCCCGCCTATTGGCTCAAGAAGGGGGGGCATTTTCGAAGAGGTGCGCCAGGTGTGGGCCGGGAGGTTCGGTTACAAGATTATCCCGAAGTGATGGTCCGGAAGAGGTGGAAATCCTGTTCCGAGTGAGCAGGAACCATGAACGTGGAAGTTAACAAACGTCCGCACCCGATGACGCTCAGGTCCGGTGAGTTGATCGTGAGAGGCACACCCGCCGGCGTCAGTCCCATCGCCGTGGAGACACAATCTCAGGCGAATAGAGGATCGGTACGATCGAGACGATCATATCTTGGCGGGCTGCCTGAGCCGGCATGGGCTCGTCCGCCGTTGGCCCTTCTGCGACCTCGCGCTATTCGGGGTTGAGCGGATAGCAGTCGGCCGATCGCTTAATGGATGTACACGCCCTAGGTCGGCATCAGTTTGGATGGACAAATCGGGAGCGTTCGAATGGAAGAGATTTCTACTCGAGCGCCTGCTCTGACCTCCTGCGCGGGGGTCGTTGGCGTCTGAAAGCTTTAGACGCCCGCGCCGGAGAGAATGAAAACGATAACGA
>JAEWFG010000251.1 GCA_023388935.1 Pseudomonadota bacterium
GACGAAAGCCGGCCCTATGCCAACGCACGAGCGTCGCGGGCTGGACGATGGCGAGGACCGACAAGATGGATGGAAACCAGCGGTACAGCTGGATCAAGAACCAGCGATCATGATCCGTGAACCGGGCGCGACCCCGCAGCCTCCGCCGCAAGACCATCAACTGATGTCGAAGCGCAGCGTTCTCGGCTTCAAGCCGCAAACGCGACTTGAACGGTGAGGTCAGGACGGCCAGCACGAAACAGAGAAGCCCGATCATCTCGCCAGATTAGGCGATTCCAACACGTCATCAACTCGTACAAGGTTTTCGGTACACACAGCCAGTACAGCGTCTCCGCGCCGCGCTACGATGTCGCTGACGATTGGCTTCCAAGTCGTCAAACAGGACCTGGTATTGGAAACTGGCCATCCGGCCATGGCCGGTTGCGCACGCAGGAGCCACGCCTGATCAGGCCTTCGGCTTTTTCGCAAGATCAGGATCGTTCTGTGGGGGTGATAGCGGCGAGGAAATCCAGCTGTCGATATTTGCCGCGGTTTCGGCCTGCCGTGCCTTGAGGAGGAGGCGGTCGCGGGCAGAACCCGGCGGCAGCCGGGCCGCCTGGGCCCGCGCGTCCTGCGCGCTTTGCAAGAGGCGGTCCTTGAACGCGACTGTTTGCTTGACCCGCCGGCGGCGGACGATCGGCCTGCTTTCCAACGGCCCCAACGGATCCTCTACGGCTAATGGTTCCTCCAGGACAGTTGGCATCGCCGGAGGCGGGACGTCCTTGTTGTGCGCCGAATCGGACAGGAAGCGCTCGAGGCTTTCGACGAACTGATAGCTCTCGGCGAGATGGCGCCAGCTCTTCGCCAGCAATTCGTAGTCACGGCGGATCGCAGGATCGATGGCCTCCGAGGCGCGCTGCTCTGCCTCGAGTGCACGCTTCAGACAGTCCGAGATATGGCCACTGAGCTTGAGGAGCACGGCCGTGTCCTCTCTTCTCCAGTCGTCAGATTATAACGCGCTATGCGGCCGATTGGGCATCTGCGAACTAAAAAAAGAGGTCAGAAGACCTTCTGTCCAGAAGTGAACACAGCAACATGCCCGGTCCCCTTCGCAAGGCGGGATCGGCACCCGCATCCCTGTGGTATTGCAGTCCTACCCAGCACTGAACCGCGCGGCGATCTCGTCGGTGCGCCGGATCGAGTCGCGGATCACCCCGGCTTCGGCCTCGAACTCACGCGCCTTGGCTGCCCAGGATTCGGCAATCGTGGTTCGGCCGGTCGCGATCGCATGCGCCTCCAGCTTTCTGGCAAGGGCTGTGCGTTCGTCGAGCGCCCGCAACGCGCTGCCGAAAGCCTGCCGCAAATTCTCGTCAAGCGCGAGGCCCATGATTTCGGACGAATAGGCATGGCCGACATGACAGCGGTAGCGCACCAGTTCGCCTTCCTCGATTTCCCACATGACGCCGTGGCAGTCGGGACAGGCGAATACCGACCGGCGGCCGATGCGATCCATTTCAGCCATGCTTCCACGTCCACCGCTGGCGATGTCGACTTCGTATTTGAGGTTGCTGTCGACCGGCACCGGTCGACCTTCCGGCTGCCGTGCCAGGCCATCAAGCAGTGCGGGCATGCCCGCGAGGCCGACGACATGATCGGGTCGCGAACGGGCCAGTGCGGTTGTCGGCATCTCCGGGAAGGCGGCGTCGCTCGGGTCCTGCACCACGGTGATGCCGCCGGATCGCTTGAGCGCCGACAGGCCGGCCGAACCGTCACCCAGCGTCCCCGTGAGAATAACACCGACCGTCCTTGGGCCACAGCACAGGGCCGCCGACCGAAACAGTGGGTCGAGGGCGGGCCGAGCGTTGTTCTCCCGCGGGCCCGACCCCAACCGCAGCCGCTCACCGTCCACGATGAGGTGACGCTCGGCCGGCGCGATATAGATGCGGCTTTTTTCGAGCATCTCGCCGTCGACGGCGAAGCTCGCTGGCAGCGGGCCTGCTTGGGTCAGCATGGCATCGAGCGAGGAACGGAATTGGCCTGACAGGTGAATCACCACCAGAACGGAGGCGGGGAAATCGCGCGAAAATTCCCCGGCGAGGAAGCGGAGCGCTTCAAACCCGCCGGCGGAGGTCCCCAGGGTCAGAATGTCGCGATTGGCCATCCAGTGCTCCATTGCTGCAAATGCTCCGAACGGAACCGCCGGCGGCACCGTTCGTTCCGAAAACAGCAGCCAGAAGAAAGATTTCCATGGAGACACCCGCTGCAATATCGGCCAATGTCGCACCGAGTTAGCCGAGAAACGAGACTGCCATGGCTGAGACCGGGGACGAGGAACGCGAGGAACTATCCGAGCTCGGCGGCGGCAAGCCCGTCGTCGTAGGCATCGGCGCCTCGGCCGGTGGCGTCCGCACACTCCAGCAGCTGTTCGAGGCTCTTCCCGTCAAGACTGGTGCCGCCTTCGTGGTGGTGGTGCATCTCGATCCGGATACGCGGAGCGAGATGCCGAAAATTCTCGCTGCACGCACGCCCATGCCGGTCATTCAGGTCATCAAGCCGGTGCCGTTGGAGCCGGACCATGTCTACGTCATTCCGCCGGATCGCCGGCTGCATATTACAAACGAAGAGATTGCCACCGCGGAATTCGACGAGCCCCGCGGCAAGCGCGCGCCGATCGACCTGTTCTTCCGCTCGCTTGCCGAACAGCACGGCGACGGCTGCGCCGTGATCCTGACCGGTGCGGGCTCCGACGGCGCCGTCGGCGTGCGCGCGGTCAAGGAAAGCGGCGGCATCATCCTGGTGCAGGATCCAGCGGAGGCCGAATTCCCGTCGATGCCGCGCAGCGCCATCGCCACCGGCATCGCGGATTTCATCCTGCCGGTGCGCGAGATCGCCCAGCGTCTGACCGAGCTGGTGCACGAAAAGAGCAATGGCGCACCGGAAGCGGGCTTGCGCGGTCTAAATCCAGAGCTGCTGCGCAGGATCCTCGCGCATGTGCGAGTCCGGACCGGGCACGATTTTTCCAAATATAAGCGGGCAACGATCCTGCGCAGGATCGCGCGCCGCATGCAGGTGACGCGCGCCGACAGCCCGAACGCCTATTACGACGTGCTGCGCGACAATCCCGACGAAGCGCAGGCCCTGCTCGGCGATCTCCTGATTTCGGTGACATCGTTTTTCCGGGACAAGGAGGCGTTCCAGACGCTGGAGCGTCAGGTCATTCCCCAGCTGTTCCAGGGCAAGCTGTCCGACCGGTCAATTCGCGTCTGGGTGCCCGGCTGCGCGACCGGCGAAGAAGCCTATTCGATCGCGATGCTGCTGCTGGAACAGGCCTCGCGACAGGATATCCGCCCGACCATCCAGGTCTTCGGCTCCGACATCGACACCAAGGCCCTCGCCACCGCGCGAGAAGGCCAGTACCCCGCAGCGATCGAAGCCGACATCACCGAAGACCGGTTGCGGCGCTTCTTCGTCAGGGAAGCCGATCACTATCGCGTTCGCCAGGAATTGCGCGATCTCGTGCTGTTCGCCAGTCACAGCCTGCTCAAGGACCCGCCCTTCTCGCGCATCGACCTCATCGCCTGCCGCAATCTCCTGATCTATCTCGATCGCGATCTTCAGGAGTTGGCATGCAACACATTCCACTACGCGCTCAACCCCGACGGATTCCTGATGCTCGGAACGTCCGAAACGGCCGACAATCCTGCCGGGCAATTCCGCACCTTCGACCGCAAGGCACGCATCTACCAGTCGTCGGCCGCGCCGGGAGAACTGCGCCTGCTGCCACGTCTGCTCGGCAGCGTGGCCGTAATGCACGAGCAGGCCGCGCAACCCTTGCGGCCGCCGAGCACGAGCACGCTGCTCAGCGAGGCTGCCGCGCACCGTCAGGCGATCGAAAAGCTTGCGCCGCCCAGCATCCTGGTCGATCAATCGCATCGCGTCCTGCACATGTCCGAAAATGCTGGGCGTTTCCTGCAGCCGTCCGGGGGACCGCTCAGCGGCAATGTCGTCGATCTGGTCCGACCCGAACTTCGGTTCGAATTGCGTTCGGCCCTGCACCGGGTTTTCGAAAGCGCGCAACCCTGGCTCAGCCTGTCCATTCCGGTTCGCTTCAACGGCTCGCCGCACCGGGTTCTGATGCAGGTCAAGCCCGACGACCACGATGGCAATGCTGATGTCAGCGCGGTGGTCCTCTTCATCGAGGGCGGCACGGTCGAGCAGGCCTCGGCCGGCCAGTCGGCTGAGAGCGACGCCGGCAACGAGATCATCGCCCGGCTGCGCGAAGAGCTGCAGCAGACCCAGGCACGGCTGCGCACCACCCGCGAGGAATCGGAGAGCGCCAACGAGGAATTGCGTGCCGCCAACGAGGAGCTGCAGTCCATCAACGAGGAATACCGTTCGACCTCCGAGGAGCTCGAGACCAGCAAGGAAGAACTGCAGTCGATCAACGAGGAATTGCAGACCGTCAACAGCGAACTCAAGCTGAAGCTCGAAGCGGTCTCGCGCGCGCACAGCGACCTTCAGAACTTGATGGCGGCGACCGATTTCGGGACCCTCTTCCTCGACTCCGGCCTTCGCATCAAGCGGTTCACGCAGCAGGTGACCGACCTGTTCAGCATCACGCCGAGCGACGAGGGTCGTCCAATCTCGGACTTCGCGCACCGGCTGGAATATGACGGCCTGGTCGCCGACGCTCGCAACGTGCTCGCCAACCTGACGCCCGTCAGGCGTGAAATCCGCAGCCGCGACGCCCGCTGGTACGACGTTCGCATGCGCCCCTATCGCACCGTCGACGACAAGATCGATGGCGTTGTCCTCACCTTTGTCGACATGACGGAGCGGCGCCAGACTGAGGAAGCGCTCAGGCTGAGCGAACGCAGGCTGCGGCAGGAAACCAAGCTCGTCGAGCTCGCGCGCGACCCCATCTTCATCTGGGATTTCAGCGGCACGATCATCGAGTGGAATCGCGGCAGCGAGCAACTGTACGGCTACAGCCGCGATGAGGCCATCGGAAAGAAAAAAGACAAGCTCTTGGGCACGATCGTGCCCGGTGGCTCCTTCGCCGAGTTGCGCGTCAAGCTGCTCGACGAGGGCAACTGGAGGGGCGAACTGAAGCACCGGACGAAGGACGGTCGGGAGCTGACGATCGAGAGCCGCATCATCCTCGAAACGGTCGACGGGCAGCAGCTCGCGCTCGAGAGCACGCGCGACGTCACCGAACGGAATGCCTGGGAAGCCCAGCAAAGACTGCTGCTCCGCGAACTGACCCACCGCGTCAAGAATACGCTGACTGTCGTGCAGTCGATTGCGCATCAAACCCGGCGCTACAGCAAGTCCTACGAAGAATTCATCGACCGCTTCGACGGTCGCCTTGCCGCGCTTGCCACGGTTCATTCGGTACTGGTCGATTCCGAGTGGCGGGGCGCCGATCTCGCAACATTGGCGCAAAAGCAGATCGAACCTCATGTCGGCGCAAGCACCGACCGTGTCAGGATCGCGGGCGAACCGGTGTTCCTGCCAGCAGATCTCGCGACACCCTTCGCACTGGTGTTTCATGAGCTCGCGACCAATGCCGCGAAATATGGTTCGTTTTCGCGGAGTGCCGGCACCGTGAATTTGAGTTGGAGCCTGGACAGAAGCAACGGCCCCCAGCCACTTCTGACGGTGACGTGGCGCGAAAACGGCGGCCCTGGGATCATGGACCAGAAGACTCGAGGTTTCGGAAGCGAGCTGATCGAACGGGCGATCCCCAATGCGACCGTGCGACGGGACTTCGCTCGCGACGGTATCGTCTGCACGATCGAAGTCCCGGTGACAGAGGCCCCCTGAAGCGCGAAACCGCGCCTCGCCTTGTTGGCGGGCCGGTTCGCCTTGCTCAGCGATGACTGTGGATCGGCGTGGCTTTTGACCCCCGACCGGCGTCCAAGATTGACCCCACCTCAAACGCGGTAAGCACTTCAATCCATTTTGGATTACAGGAGCTCGTCGGGGTCAATGTTGGAAGCCGAGGGGTCAATATTCGGGACTGACTCACTTTCGATGATATTCACTGGCGACCTCTGGTTCTCCAATGGGGATTCAACGCCATGCGAACTCGCTTTCGAATTTCATCGCTTGTGCCTCCTGGGTAGGTGTTTGACAGCGTAAGTGATTCAACTGACTCGATAATTCTGACCGCACGCTCGAACATGGCGTCGGCCGACTGTCCGTTGTGTGGGATGGTCTCGCGCCGAATTCACAGTCGCTACCTTCGGCTGGTTGCCGATCTGCCCTGCGCCGGTAGAGAGGTCCGCATCCGGATGATCACGCGGCGGTTCGTTTGTGAGATGCCGCATTGTCGCCGGCGGATTTTCGCCGAGCGGTTCGGGGATGATGTTGTCCCGATCCGGGCGCGTCGTACGGCACGGCTGGAGGGCATTGTCCACCATCTTGGCCTCGCACTCGGCGGAAGACCGGCAGCAGGCTTTGCCCGGCGGCTCTCGCTGCCGTCAGTAACGACACGCTGCTACGGGTCGTGCGACGACGGGCAGTGATGCCTTCCGATCCGCTGATCGTTGTGGGTATCGACGACTGGGCTTTCCGAAGGAACCACCGTTACGGGACCATCGTGTG
>JAEWFG010000264.1 GCA_023388935.1 Pseudomonadota bacterium
GTTGTAGACCGCCTCGATCTTCTTTGTGGCCCCCGCAATCGCCGCCTTGGCGTCGCCGTTCTTGTTGCCGACATAGGCGGGTTGCTCATTGTCGAGGCCCTCGGTCAGCCACTTTGCAATCGACTCGCTCGAGACTTTGGCGTTCTCGCCCTCGTCCCAGACGATTGGCAGCGCGTCCAGCGCGGTCTTGGCGTGCCACCAGGTGTCGGCAACGACCGCGACCGCGGAATCACCGACCCTGACGACCTTCTTGACGCCTTTCATGCCGGCGATCTTGGCTTCGTCAAAGCTCGTCACCTTGCCGCCGAACACCGGGCAATCCTTGATCGCTGCGTTCAGCATGCCCGGCAGCTTGACGTCGATGCCGTAGATCATCGCGCCGGTGGTCTTGTCGGCGGTGTCGAGCCGCAGCAAGCCTTTGCCTGCGATGGTCCAATCCTTCGGATCCTTGAGCTTGACCTCGGCCGGCGGCGTCAGCTTCGCCGCGGCCTCGGCGACCTTGCCGTAAGTCGTGGTCTTGCCGGATGGTTTGTGGGTGATGACGCCCTTGGCGACGGTGCATTCGGAGGCCGGCACCTTCCACTCGTCCGCGGCGGCCTGGATCAGCATCAATCGGGCGGTGGCGCCGCCCTTGCGAACATAGTCTTGCGAGGTGCGGATGCCGCGGCTGCCGCCGGTCGAGAAGTCGCCCCAGACGCGGTTGCGGGCGACGCTCTGGCCGGGTGTCGGATATTCGGTGGTGACCTTCGACCAGTCGCATTCCAGCTCCTCGGCGACGAGCTGGGCGAGGCCGGTGAGCGAGCCCTGGCCCATCTCGGAGCGGGCGACGCGGATCACTACGGTATCGTCGGGCCGGACCACGACCCAGGCGTTAACCTCGGGCGAGCCATCGGCAGCGCGGACCACGGTCGGTCCGCCGAACGGGATGTCAAGGCCGATTGCGAGGCCTGCGCCGACAGCCGCCGTGCCGATGACGAACGCACGGCGGTTCATGTTGGGAGAGACGTGCTTGTTCATGTGGCGGCTCCTTACGCGCTCGCGATCGTGTGGATCGCCTCGCGCACCTGCTGGAAGGTGCCACAGCGGCAGATATTGGTGATGGCCTCGTCGATGTCGGCGTCGGTCGGCTTCGGCTTGTCGTTCAGGAGCGCCGCCACCGCCATGATCATGCCGCTCTGGCAATACCCGCATTGCGGCACGTCCTGAGCGATCCAGGCCTTCTGCACCTTGTGCAGCGCGTCGCCGGAGGCGAGCCCTTCGATCGTGGTGATCTTCTTGCCTTCGGCCTCGCCGACCGAAACCCCGCAGGAGCGGGTGGCGACGCCGTCGACGTGAACGGTGCAGGCGCCGCATTGTGCAATGCCGCAGCCATATTTCGTGCCGGTCAGGCCGGCATTCTCCCGGATCGCCCAGAGCAGCGGCGTGTCCGGTTCGACGTCGAGCGTGAAGGTTTTTCCGTTGATAGTAAGGTTTGCCATCGCATTCCCCTGATTGGCCCGATCCTCCGATTGGACTCAGGGGAACAATGTGTCCGGCAAATTGGGACTGTTCAAATCAATAGTCTGAGGGGTAGCCTCCGAAGAATCTGACGGGTCCGGGGAAGATTGTGGGACTCGCGGTGTTTCGCTTGCTCTGCTTCCGCGAGCGTGGCGCGACCTCTCTTCCGCCGCAAACGCCCGGCTTAAAGCGACGTCCGGCGTGTTCCACGCGGGAGCAGGCGATAGTGTGTCCTATTTGCCGGGGTGCAAGACGGATTTGCTTTGGTAGACTGGTGTCTACGCCAAAAGGAGTTCCATGAACGTGCCGAGCCCCTGCAACGTGTTGATGCTCTATCCGCTCTTCTCCGCGGAGTCGTTCTGGAGTTTTGGTGAATCCTGCAAATTGATGGGCGTTCGGCGCCCGGCTGCTCCGCTCGGCCTGATCACCGTTGCCGCGATGTTGCCCAAGGACTGGACGGTTCGGCTGATCGACTGCAACACGCAGCCCTTCGGTGACGAAGATCTTGCCTGGGCCGACGTCGTCTTCACCGGTGGAATGCTGCCGCAGCAGGCCGATACGCTGCGCCTGATCGAGTTGTGCCGCACGGCAGGTAAGCCGGTGGTCGTCGGCGGTCCTGATGCCACCTCGAGCCCGCATCTCTACGAGAGGGCAGACTTCCAGGTGCTCGGCGAGGCCGAGGGAGTGATCGACGAATTCATCGCGGCCTGGGACAGCGGCTCACGTTCCGGCGTCTTCACCGCGCCGAAATTCCAGGCCGACGTCACCAAGACGCCGGTGCCCCGTTTCGACTTGCTCAAATTCGAGGACTATCTCTATCTCGGTGTGCAGTATTCGCGTGGCTGTCCGTTCACCTGCGAGTTCTGCGACATCATCGAACTCTATGGACGCGTGCCGCGGACCAAGACGACCGAGCAGATGTTCGTCGAGCTCGATACGCTCTACCAGATGGGCTACCGCGGCCATCTCGACTTTGTCGATGACAATTTCATCGGCAACAAGAAGTCGCTGCGGCAGTTCCTGCCCAAGCTCGCCGAATGGCAGCGCACGCACGGCTATCCCTTCGAGCTGTCGACCGAAGCCTCGGTCAATCTGGCCGACGATCCCGAGCTGCTCGACCTGATGGGCGCGGCCAATTTCTTTGCCATCTTTGTCGGCATCGAAAGTCCTGATCCCGCGACGCTGGTCGCGATGCGGAAGAAGCAGAACACGCGGCGGAACATTGCCGAGAGCATCCACAAGATCTACAGCGCCGGCATGCTCGTCACCGCCGGCTTCATTGTCGGCTTCGATAACGAGAAGGTCTCGATGGCGGATGCCATGGTCGACTTCATCGAGGAGGCGGCCATTCCGGTATGCATGGTCGGGCTGCTCTATGCCTTGCCGAACACGCAGCTGACGCGGCGTCTGGCGAAGGAAGGCCGGCTGCATCCGGGACACGATCTGGCGCCGACCATCGGCGCCGATCAGTGCACGAGCGGGATCAACTTTGATCCGGTGCGCCCGTTGCGCGACATCCTGACGGACTACAAGCAGGTGCTGGAGCGCGTCTATAGCCCGGCCGCCTATGCGAATCGCGTCGACCGGCTGATGACGCTGCTTGACAGGTCAAGACAACGCCACGAGCTGGCCGAGGGCGATATCCGTGCGAAGATCGGGGCGATGGAGACCGTGCATCGCGTGGTCACCGCCCTCCCCGAGGCGCGCGGACCGCTTTGGCAGACTTTCCTCAACTGCGCCAAGCGCGATACGTCATCGGCGCGGATCGCGGTGCAGATGATCGCCGCCTATGCGCATCTCGGACCGTTCTCGCGCAAGGTCATCGAAGCCATCGATGGACGTCTCGCAGCGCTCGACGACGAAACAGTCGTCCCGGCGGCGACCGTCGACGCGACGGCAGCTCGACACCTGGCCTGAGGACCTTACTTCACCGCCAGCCGCAAGAAGCTCATCACGCTGCCGAGGGCGGCAAAGCCCGCACCTAGCGCCAGTGCGACGGTGGCGCCGTTGTGTCCGGCCATGGCAAAGCAGGCCGCGGCGAGTGCTGCGCCGGTCGTCTGCCCTGTCAAGCGCGCCGTGGCGACAATGCCCGAGGCACCGCCGCTGCGGTGCGGCGGTGCACTCGACATCAACGCCTTCATGTTCGGCGCCTGGAAGAAGCCGAACCCCATGCCGCAGATCATGATCCGCCAGATGATGTCAGAAATGTTCGGGCTGGCCGGCAGCAGCGCGAGCAGCGCCATGCCGAGGCCGAGCAGCACCAGCCCGATGCCGCCCAATAATCCGGCTGGGTGGCGATCGGACAGCCGTCCGGCGATCGGCGCCATGATGCCGACCACCAGCGGCCATGGGGTCATGAAAAGGCCGGTCTCGACCTGCGAACGGCCGAGCACGTCCTCGAAGTAGAAGGGCAGCGAGACGAAGGCGAGGCCCTGCACGGCGAAGGAGCAGACCGCGGTTGCCGCCGACAGTGCAAACATCGGCCGGCTGAACAGGTCGATCGGCAGCATCGGCGCGGGATGGTCCGCATGGCGGCGCGTCAGGATAAAGCCTAGCGCGAGCGCCGCGACGAGCTCGACGGCTACGACGGCAGGCGACAGATTATGCGCGGCGCTGCCGATGCCCGTGATGAACAGGCCGAGGCAGGCAGCGGCAAGAAGCGCGCCCAGGAAGTCAAAACCGTGATCCGCTCGCGGCGTCTTCGGCAGCATCGTAAAGCCGATGCCGATCGCGACGAGGCCGAAGGGAATGTTGACCGCGAACAGCCACGGCCACGGTCCGATTGCGAGGATGGCGGAGGCGATCGACGGGCCGAAGGTGAAGGCGGTTGCGACCACGAGCGCGTTGTGGCCGAAGCCGCGGCCCTGCATCCGACCTGGATAGACGAAGCGCACCAGCGCGGTGTTCACGCTCATGATGCCGCTCGCGCCGAGGCCTTGCAGCGTGCGTGCGACCAGCAGGCTGTCGAGCGACCACGCCACCGCGCAGAACAGCGAGGCAATGGTGAACAGGATCAGGCCGCCGAGATAGATGCGCTGGTGCCCGACGATTTCGCCGAGCGCGCCGAGCGGCAACAGTGTCGCCACCAGCGCGATCTGGTAGACATTGACGACCCAGACCGACTGCTCCGGGCTGACATGCAGGTCGGCGGCGATGGCGGGTAGCGCAATGTTGGCGATCGCGGTGTCGAGCGAGGCCATCGCCAGCGCGGTGAAAATCGCGACGATCGCCCAGCGGCGGCGCTCGGCCGGCAGGCCGTCGGCGATGGGGTGGGCAGGCTCGCGCGCGGCGGCAGGTAACGTGATTGTCATTGCCTGCGCGTTTCTCCGGCGGCGTTGCTTGAGGGACCTTGGCATGTACTACGGCCGGCTCGCCTTCCACAGGCATAGGCTTGCATGCTGTGTATGCGCGAAGGCGAGGCGATGACGCCGGGCGCTGGCGTATGATCGCGCCAGTGCTGCAATTTCAGGGGGATCGCCATGCAAATCGTCGTTCTGCCGGGGGACGGCATTGGACCGGAGATCACGACCGCCACAACGGGTGTTCTGCGCGCCGCATCCGAGCGCTTCCAGCTCAATCTGCGCCTGGAAGAGCATGCGGTCGGACATGCGAGCCTGAAACAGTTCGGCACGACGGTGCGCCCCGAACTGCTCGACATCGTTCGCGCCGCCGACGGCCTGGTCCTGGGCCCGACAGCGACCTTCGACTTCAAGGACGAGGCGCGTGGCGAGATCAATCCGTCGCGCCACTTCCGCAAGAGCCTCGACCTCTACGCCAATGTCAGGCCTGCGCGCACCTATGCGGGCCGGCCCGGCCGGCTCGGCGATTTCGATCTCGTCGTGGTGCGCGAGAATACGGAGGGATTTTACGCCGACCGCAACATGGAGCAGGGCAATGGCGAGCTGCTGGTCACGCCCGACGTCGTGATCTCGCTGCGCCGGATCACGCGCCTGTGCTGCGAGCGCATCGCGCACGCCGCCTGCCGGCTGGCGATGAAGCGCCGAAAGCATCTCACCATCGTGCACAAGGCCAATGTGCTGAAGATCGGCGACGGGATGTTCCTGGACATCTGCCGCGAGGCAGCGAGGGGCTATGCCGGCCTAGAGGTCGACGACATCCTCGTCGATGCCATGATGGCGCATGTCGTGCGCAATCCCGATCGTTTCGACGTCATCGTCGCCACCAACATGTTCGGCGATATTCTGTCTGATCTCACGGCCGAACTGTCAGGGAGCCTCGGTCTCGGTGGCTCGCTCAATGTCGGCGACCACCATGCCATGGCGCAGGCCGCACACGGCTCGGCGCCGGACATCGCGGGGCAGGACATCGCGAATCCGGTCTCGCTGATCCTGTCAACGGCGTTGCTCTTGGCCTGGCACGGCGAGAAGAGCGGCGCCGTCCGCTACGAGGAGGCCGCGCGGGCGATCGAGGCCGCGGTGGCGAAGGCGATCGGGGAGGGGAGGGCGACCCGCGACGTCGGCGGCAAGCTCGGCACGATCGCAGCGGGCGCGGCGATCGCCGAGATCTTGCAGGCGGAGTAAGTTGCTTCCGCGCCTACGCATGGGCTCAGAACAAAAAGGCTCGAAAACAACCCCATGCAAAGTAGAAGCAGGCTTGATCGATAAGGGATTTTCGAGCTGCGCTCCAACGATATTCCGTGCAGCGACGACGTTGACACGTCGGGCAAAACACCGGCACGATGCTAACTTGCCGGCACCGCCTTTGATCGCGCTGATGGGCCTGTTGGACGCAGTCCCAAGGGCGTTCCATGGCGCCGTGGCGACGGCCGGCGTCATCGAAATGTGGCGCGTGCGCCTATTTCTTTCCCCTTCTCCGCCCCGCTTAGAGCGCGTTTCTCATCCACGATGCCGCAAATGGGAACTTACCGCTCCCCTGGTGCTGGGAGGAAGGTCCGTTGCGTCGGGTGGAGCAAGCGTTGCGTACCGAACTGTGCTTTCAGCGCAAGCTGCGCCGCATGCTTGTCGCTGCCGCCATCGTTGGCCCCGTGGCGCTGACGCCTGAAATGAGTTCGGCCGAAGGCCTGCTGGATTTCCTTTTCGGCGGCGGCCAGAAGCAGCAGCAGCAACAGACCCCGATTTTCGGCAATCTTTTCAACAATAACCCGCAATCACCGCCGCCCCGGCCGGTCGTCGCAAGCGGGGGACCGGCTTTCTGTGTGCGCAGCTGCGACGGCAAGTATTTCCCGCTGATGCGCGGCGCGGCCTCGCCGGCGCAGATGTGCCAGGCTTTCTGTCCGGCAAGCCCGACCAAAGTTTTCTTCGGCTCCAGCATCGACGGAGCCTACTCCGCAACCGGCGAACGCTACGCCGATAGCGAAAACGCCTTTGCCTATCGGAAGGCGCTGCGGGCCGACTGCACCTGCAACGGCCACAACCCGGCCGGTCTTGCGCCGGTCGATCTCGCGATGGATGGCTCGCTGCGTGCGGGCGACGTGCTCGCCACTACCGACGGGCTCGTCGCCTATTCCGGCATACGGGTCGGCAACGACCAGACCCCGGATTTCACGCCGGTCGCGTCTTTTCCGGGCCTGACATCGGAGGTGCGCGCCCGGTTGAACGATATGAAGGTTGCGCCGCCGCGAGCCGATATGGCGGCAAACAAGACGGCACCTGCCGAGGTGACCCGCACGCCCCTTCCGGCGGCGCCCGCCGCACCGAAGGCGGTGCCCGCACGCGTCGAGACGCGCGAATAGCAGCCACGGCGCGGGCTGCTGCGCGCGGCCGGCAACACCAATGGCGACATGTAAGGGTCGCTGCCTCATTCTCTGCGCAGCGCAGGCTTCGTTGGGTATTGACCCTGATCAAAGGTCGAGACGCCCGATCTCGTCATTCTGGGGCGATCACCGATCATACGGGAGACAACAACATGACAAGCAATGTAAGGCGTCTTGGTCTGTTCGTGGCAGCGGCCTTGTTCAGCGCCGCTCCGTTGTCGGTACACTACTCGTCGTCGAAACTTCCATCCGTATCACTGGACCGCGTTGAAGCGAGAGTGGGGCGACCACTGACTCCGATGAGCGTAGCAGGCGTGAACCGCAGAGTGCATCGGCGCGCTTACTACGGCGCGGCAGCGGTGGGAGCTGCCGGGGCTTATGGCGCATATCGCTACCCGAGGGCCTGCGGGTACTACCCGTATCCACCCTGTTATTGACGGCGCGTGAGGTTCGTCGAACACCACGGCGAACCTCAACTATCTTCGAGCGCCTGTTCGACGAATCGAGTTTGTCTGTGGGCACGTCGCGTAAGCGGGGACGGGGCTCGTCAATCAGCTCGTAGAATTGATCAACGATCGAAAGCGCGTAGTGCGATCCATTGAGCGCACCGCACGCGTGGCTGCGCGGCGTCGTCGACATTTCGGAAACACGCCTATGCACGAGAGCATTTGCCCCCGTTTCGTAAGACGCAAATCCATGCGCTAGTCACGTTCCCGGTGCGCAATGGTCGGCGCAGTTCGGGGAGGACAATGCGACGACGCGATTTCCAAGGGAGCCATCGATCGTCATCGTCCGCTAAGCCAACGAAGGAGATGCGACAATCGACGGGATTTTGTTTTTGTTTTAGCAAATCTCCGGCCGCCGGACCCGACATGTTTACGGTGAAATGGACAGCGTTGCTGACACGGCCGCTGTGTCCTTTCGGCGACGTTTAATAGCAATTTTGCCGGGGCTGGCGCGACTCGGTGTCGCTGCGATCGGTTGCTGTTAGACTGCGCGCGTCACATCGTGAGGCTTGACCACAATGCGACGTGGTTAGCCGAAAAGGGCGACGACGATGCAGATGATGATCAAGCCGATTGCAGTGCTGGACCGCGATAACGTCGCTTCCATCGCGTCGGTGGATTGCAAATCCCGGTTTTGGTCGCGGATGCTCATCGCCGCGATTGTGCTTGCATTGATGGTGGCAGTGCCAGGGATTGCACTTGCCGATGAAGGCGGCGTCAGCTTCTGGATCCCCGGATTTTTCGGTAGCCTGGCGGCTACCCCCGCGCAGCCGGGGTGGTCCGGGACTACGATCTATTATCATGACTCGGTCTCCGCCGGCGGTGATGTGGCGCGCGCGAGAGAGTTCGAGCTTCGCAACATTCCACCGAGTTTCTCGGGCAACGTGAACGCGACCGTCAATGCAAGTGTGAATCTTGACCTGTTTGCCGCAACCTACACCTTTGCGACACCGGTTTTGGGTGCTCAGGCCTCTTTCAGCGTCTTGAGCACCTACGGCGCCAATTCAACATCGCTCGCCGGAACGCTCGCAGGAACAGTGGCAGGACCGCTCGGCGGCACCGTTCCATTCTCGCGCTCCGATGCCATCAACAGCACGATCGTGGCATTTGGCGACGTGCTCCCGATGTTCCAGCTAAAATGGAACGCGGGTGTTAACAACTACATGTTTTACGCCACCGGAGACATGCCGGCCGGGGCGTACGACTCAATGCGGCTTGCGAATATTGGTATCGGGCACTGGGCGTTCGACACCGGCTTCGGCTACACCTATTTCGACCAACCGGCCGGGCGTGAAGCTTCGGCGGTGCTCGGATTCACTTACAACTTCATAAACCCAGCCACCCAATATCAGAATGGCGTCGACATGCACCTCGACTGGGGCGCCTCGCAATTCCTGACCAAGCAATGGCAGGTCGGCCTCGTTGGTTACCTCTATCAGCAGCTCGGCTGCGACAGCGGCTCCGGCGATCACGTGGGTTGCTTCCGGTCGCGGGTGGTCGGCGTCGGCCCGCAGCTCGGCTACATCTTTCCGCTCGGAGACAAGCTGCAGGGCTATCTCAACCTGAAGGCCTACGGCGAATTCGCCAATGAAAATCGGCCAGCGGGCTGGAATCTCTGGCTGACGTTCAATCTTTCTCCTGCGGCAACGCCGCCCACGTCCTCAAGGCCCATGTTCACGAAGTAGGAGAGGCGGTCAGCCGAACTTTGCTGCCGTCCGAAATCTACTCGGCCAAGGGTATTGCCCATTTGCGGCTAAGCCTTGGTGCTGAATCGACCATTGACCTACCTCCGGTCTGGAAGCAGACTTAAAATATCCGAGGTTGAGAAGTCGGGAGGAGAAATCCATGGCCGGCACTCGGGAATATTACAGCAATCCATCGCGTCGCGATGTCGTCAGCGCAGGCGGTATCCTTCTCGGAGCTAATGTCCTGTCGTCCCCCGCTAAGGCGACCTTGGCTCAGCTAAAGCTACCCGATAAGGCGCCTGAGACGCCGCCGCCCGGCTACAACATTCTGTTCGTCCTCGTTGACCAGGAGCACTTTTTCGAAAAGTGGCCATTTCCAGTTCCGGGTCGTGAATATCTGAAGACGAACGGTACCGTTTTCCTCAATCACCAAGGCGCGTCGCAGGTTTGCTCATCGGCGCGCTCCGTCATCTACACGGGTCAGCACATCCAACATACCGGCGTCTTCGACAACATGGAGGCGCCCTGGCAGCGCGACATGTCTACCGAGATGGTGACGATCGGTCATCGCCTGCAGCAACTAGGTTATCACGCTGCCTATCAGGGCAAGTGGCATCTCAGCGGCACTCTCGATACAGCGCATAAACCGGTCGACGCGCCATTGCTCCAATACCGTGACGCGATCGAAAAGTACGGATTCGCGGATTTCTTGGGACTTGGTGACCTGATTGATGGCCCGATTGGCGGATACAGGTATGACAGCTTTGCGACCAACTCCGCTGTCACGTGGCTGAAGAGCACGGCGCGAGAATTGAAGGCAAAGGGTCAGCCATGGTTCATGGCTGTGAATCTGGTCAATCCACATGATGTCATGTATGTCAATTCGGACGCGCCTGATGAGACGGTTCAGGGCAAGTACGCGGCCTACCCGATCGACCGGCCGCCCCAGAACGACACTTACCTCGCGGACTGGGACGTCCCGTTGCCAGCGACACGCATTCAGCCGCTCGACGCGCCCGGCCGACCGCGCGCCCACTGGAACTATCAAGCCAGCCAGGACATTCTGCTCGGTCAGTGGCCGAACGAAGACCGTCGATGGAGGGTCTTGCAAAACTATTACTTCAACTGCATTCGTGACTGCGACGACCATCTTGTTCGGCTGCTCGATGAAGTAAAGGCCAATGGCCTCGACGATTCGACGATTGTGGTCTTCACTGCCGATCATGGTGAGTTAGGCGGCGCCCACCAAATGCGCGGCAAGGGCGCAAATGCTTACAAAGAGCAGCAACATTTGCCCCTCATGATCGTGCATCCCGCCTATCCGGGCGGAAGCAGCGCGAAGGCAATATCTTCACAAATCGATCTCGCGCCGACTTTGCTTGGACTAACAGGCAAGCCGTTTGACGCAGTCGCCCGTGCAGGTACGGGCCTGCCGGGACGCGATTTGTCCAAACTCCTGAGCGTACCAGAGCAGGCCGCCACCGACGCCATACGCCCGGCGGCGCTGTACAATTACAACATGTTCTCTTATCTCGACGCCAAGTGGTTTGCCCCATTGATCAGGGTCGTCGTGTCGGACGAACCGATGGTGGAGAAAGTCGAAAAACTTGTGAGGCTGCAGCCGGATTTCAACAATCGCGGCGCCATACGAAGCGTGTTCGACGGTCGCTACAGGTTCAGTCGATACTTCTCACCGATCCATTTCAATCGTCCGACCACTTACGAGGCGCTGGTCGCCAACAACGACCTTGAAGTCTATGACCTGCAGGAGGATCCGGAGGAGACGCGCAACCTGGCACAAGCTGGCGCCGCCAAGGGCGAGCTGATGATGGCATTGAACGACAAGCTGAACGCGCGCATCGACGAGGAAGTTGGCGACGATAACGGTAGGTTCTTGCCCCTGATAGCTGGCTATTGGTACCCGGCACGGGCTTAACCAGCTACGAATTGGGCCTCGAACACGGAGCAAACGAATCTGCCCCCGCCGACATTTGCGGACGAGCCCCTGGCAGACGCTGCGGTCCGCTGATGGCCCATGGTCGCTTGCAACCTCTCTGCGGCGAGCGCATTGTCCGGTTGCGTCGATTGACGAGGATAATTCCCCATGAAGCTTCGAGCCTTTGCTTTGGCGGTAATTGTCGGTGCGGTTGGTCCCGCCCTGGCGACCGCTGATGCCTCAGCCGCCGACCTATCGATTGCTCCGGCACACAGGTCCGGTTATGCCCACGCGACAGGATACGTCTTTTGGGACGATGTCTATCCGCCGGCGATCTATGGTCCTTACCTTCGGCCGGTTGAAGAAGTTCGCGCGCTGAAGGCGGAGCGTCAGCCAGTTTCGGTGCGCTGGTGGCATGGACACTATTACGGCGTGTGGTGAAGCGCTCCCTCTCGGGGGCTTGGCGCAAGGCGAAAGCCAGAGTTCGGCATGAAAACGGGCGGTCCCTTGGGGCCGCCCGAATTTGTTTAGCGCCAGAGTGGATGACCTATTGGCAGAGATACTGGCGGCCGTCGTCAAGCTTGACGAGGGTGCCGGGCCTGCAGGTGATACCGTTGCGCGCGGCGTAGGTGTTCCAGTCGCCGTACCAGCCGTTTTCGCCGTAAATGCCGCCGCCGTACATGCCACCGCCGTACATCACGGGTTGGCCGTACATGGCGTAGGAATTATGCCAACCGCGATAGGGCGCGGTGTCGACGTTGAACGGCGTGGCCGCGACGGCTGCGGCTGTACCGATGGCTGCGCCCGCCACTCCCGCGGCAACGTAGCCCGGCTGGCCATAATAGGCCGCTCGCCGATTGTAACGCCTATAGGCGCGGGGACTGAGGGGACTCCCGGCTCCGGTATTCATGCAGTTGGCACTGGCGAACTCGGCTTCGCAGGCGTCCGGATTGGAGAAGATCGCCTGTGCCAGTGCAGGACTCGACAGAGCGGATGCCGCAATCGCGACCGCCCCAACAAGCTTTAGATTTATCATGGCTTGCTCCCTGCGTTTGAGATAACGGCTAATTGCCACCTCTGGCAGCGGTTCCCGTTTTTCTCGCGCGGAAAGCATCAAATGGACGTGATGCATCGCCACTCGAAGTCCGGATTGGCTCTGAAATAGTCCGCTCGGCGGGGTAGGCCGGAAGTGATCAGCCGACCTCACGATGGCGCTTATGACCCGTTGGGGCATTTCAGCCTCGCGTTCGATCGGGGACATCGTGCAGCCTGCGAGGATAAGGCCATCGGCGTTTCTAGAAGTCGGCGCCGCTTGTGCTGGCAAGGCCCGATCGCGGCTGATTGGACCACTCGAACTCTACTTGAAGCGAGCTTTGGTTTGGCGATCAGTGAAGTTACGGCGCGATAGAGCCAACACGTTGCTCCTGTCCCGCGCGATCAGCCGCTTTTCGCAGGTCTTGTGGCAAGGCGCTACGCGAGACGATTGACCACGGCATCACCCATCATTCGATCGTCGCGTGGGCAAGTTAATTAGCCGCTTGACTAACATCATCGACCAATCTCATATCCAAAAAACATCAGGCGCACGCGCCGCTGGGACGGAAATGCTGGACTTCACGCAGCAATTGATTAGCGGCGTCGCCCTCGGGTGCGTCTATGGGTTGATCGCGCTCGGGTTCGTCTTGATCTACAAGGCGACCGAGGTGGTGAATTTTGCGCAGGGCGAGATCATGATGCTCGGCGCCTTCCTGTCGGTCACCTTCATCACGACGCTCGGGCTGAATTACTGGCTGTCGTTCCTGCTGTGCGTGATCGCGATGGCCATTCTCGGCGCCATCATGGAGCGGCTCGTGCTCCGCCCCATCCTCGGCTACCCGCAATTCTCGATCGTGATGGCGACGATCGGCCTCGGGCTCGTGATCCGAGCCCTCGTCGGCATCATCTGGGGCACGGACGATCTGCGGATCGAGACGCCGTTCACCGACGGTGTGTTCAAGATCGGCGCGCTCGTGATCGCATGGGACGCGCTGTCGATCATCGTCGCAACAATCCTGCTCTGCGGCGCGCTTTACGCGTTCTTCCGCTTCACACGCGTCGGTATTGCGATGCAGGCGACGTCGCAGAACATGCTTGCGGCCTATTACATGGGCATTCCGGTCAAGCGGATGTTCTCGCTGATCTGGAGCCTCTCCGCGATGGTCGCCTGCGCCGCCGGGATCCTGCTCGCGCCGATCACGCTGATCCACGCCAATCTCGGCTTTCTCGGCATCAAGGCGTTTCCGGCGGCTGTCCTCGGCGGCTTCGGCTCGATCCCCGGCGCGGTGGCCGGCGGCATCACCATCGGCATCGTCGAGTCGCTGTCCGGCTTCTATCTGCCGGAGGGCTTCAAGGACGTCGCGGCCTATGTCGTCCTGCTCGCGGTGTTGCTGTGGAAGCCGCAGGGCCTGTTCGGCCTCAACGCCGTCAAGAAGGTGTAAGGCATGGCCCATCATGTCCGCACCGATTACGGCGACAGCGATCCGCTGTTTCCGTCGAAGGCCGCAGTCTTCTGGTACGCCGTTCTGATCGCAGGCCTGATCGCCGCGCCGTATCTGCTGGAATCCTATTATCTCAGCCAGCTCGTCTTCATCATGATCTACGCCATCGTCGGCGTGGCCCTGAACATCCTGTCGGGCCAGGCCGGACAGGTTTCGATCGGTCATGCGGCCTTCCTCGCGATCGGCGCCTATTTCACCGCGGTCGCGCAGAAGTATGGTCTTCCGTTGGTGGTCTATCTCCCGCTCGCCGGGGTCTTCACCGGAATTGCCGGCTATCTCGTTGGGCTGCCGGCGCTGCGCCTGCACGGGATCTATCTCGCCATCGCGACGCTGGCCTTTGCCTTCATCGTCGAGGAAATCATCGCACGCTGGGAGAGCGTGACCAACGGCAATGAAGGCCTGATGCTTCCACCGCCGTCCCTATTCGGGCTGAAGCTCGGTACGGAAGGCTTCTATTACCTCTGCCTGCTCGTCACCGTGCTGGTGGTGCTCGCCGCCATCAACATCATCCGTTCCTCGACCGGGCGCTCCTTCATGGCGATCCGGGACTCAGAGACGGCCGCGCGCAGCATGGGCATCGACACCGCCCGCTGCAAGACCACCGCGTTCGCGCTGTCCGCCGGCATTACCGGAATCGCGGGCGCGCTCTACGCGCACAAGATGTCGTTCATCTCACCTGAAATGTTCAGCCTGTCGGTCTCGATCGACTTCGTCATGATCATCATCATCGGCGGACTGGTGAGCCTCCGGGGAGCGGTGTTCGGCGCGATCTTCATGATCATGGCCGATCCGCTGCTCATCATCCTCAAGGACAAGCTGCCGTTGTGGGCCGACATGGTGACGCACGGGTTGTTCCTGCCTGATAACGTGACCCAGGCCGTTCAGGCCGGCGTGTCGCGCGTGGTCAACGCGCCGGGCCTGAAGTCGCTGATCTTCGGCATCATCATCATCGTCTTCATCATCTACGAGCCGCTGGGCCTCGACGGCCGCTGGCAGCGTGTAAAGGCCTATTTCAAGCAGTTCCCGCTGGCGCGTCAACGCAGCGCGCGCGCACCCCGCATGTTCCTGAAGTCAGAGCGCCGATGACCTTCTTCGACGTCAAGAACCTGACGGTGAAGTTCGGCGGCCTCACCGCCGTGGACAACGTCTCGTTCGGCCTCAACGAGGGTGAGGTCTTCACCATCATCGGGCCGAACGGCGCGGGCAAGACCACGCTGTTCAATCTCATCAGCCGGCTCTACACGCCGAGCGCGGGCCAGATCATCTTCCGCGACGAGGACGTCACGCGGTTGTCGGCCCAGCAGATCGCCGGGCGCGGCATCGCGCGCACGTTCCAGAACATCGAGCTGTTTGAGAGCGCCTCCACCTTGCAGAACCTTCTGGTCGGACGCCACCGGCATTCGACCACGCGTACCTGGCAGGATATTTTGCGCACCAAAAAGGTCCGCGACGAGGAAATCGCGCACCGGCGCGCGGCGGAAGAAGTCATGGACGTGTTGCGGCTGCAGAAATACCGCGACACGACGATCGGAAATCTTCCCTATGGCGTCCGCAAGGTAATCGAGGTCGCGCGCGCGCTTTGTGTCGGGCCGACGCTGCTCCTGCTCGACGAACCCTCGTCCGGGCTCAACGTCGAGGAAACCAACGCGATGGCGGAATGGATCCTGGAGATCAACCGCCGTCTCCGCGTCACGGTCCTGATGGTCGAGCACGACATGTCGCTGGTCAGCCGCGTATCGGACCGCGTGCTCGCACTGAACTACGGGAAGATGATGGCGCTCGGGACCGCTGCCGAAGTCCAGGGCCATCCCGACGTCATCGCGGCCTATCTCGGGGCATGACGATGGGCAGCGCGCAACCGATCCTCCGTCTCGCCAATGTCGAGAGCACCTATGGGCCGATCACCGCGATCCGCGGCATCAGCCTCGATCTGATGCAGGGGCAGATCGTCACCGTGCTCGGCGCCAACGGTGCCGGCAAGACCAGCATTCTCAAGACCATCTCCGGCGTGCTCGATCCCGTGAAGGGCACGGTCGAGTTCGAAGGCCGGAAGATCCGCTCGATGGAGCCGGACAAGGTGGTCCGGCTCGGCATCAGCCATGTGCCGGAAGGGCGCGAGGTGTTTCCGTTCCTGTCCGTCCGCGACAATCTGCGGATGGGCGCCTATATCCGCAACGACAGCAAGGCCATCGCTGGCGACCTGGAGAAGGTGTTCGACTATTTCCCGGTCTTACGCGAACGGCAGAACCAGATCGCAGGCCAGCTTTCCGGCGGCCAGCAGCAGATGCTGGCGATCAGCCGGGCGCTGATGAGCCGTCCGAAGGTGCTGCTGCTGGACGAGCCGTCGCTCGGGCTCTCGCCGCTGCTGGTGAAGGAGATTTTCACGATCATCCGCCGCCTCAACGCGGAGGAGGGCGTCTCGATCCTGCTGGTCGAGCAGAACGCGAAGATGGCGCTGGAGACGGCGCACTACGGTTACGTGCTCGAGGTCGGCCGCGTCGTGATGCACGACACCTGCGCCAACCTGCTGCAATCCGACCAGGTGCGCGAATTCTATCTTGGTATGCACAGTGAAGGTGGCGATGGCACGCGGCGCTGAAACCGAAGCACTGTCGGCGCGCCTAGCCGCAGCACTCGCGGCGCATGGCGGCGCAACGGTGATGCGCTCGAAGCGCTACGGCCTCTGGCAGCCGCTCAGCGGCACGGAGACCGCGACACGCATCGCAGCGATCGCGCGCGGCCTGCGCGCCACAGGCCTGCAGGACAAGGACGTCGCGGCCATCTGCGGCGACACCTGCGCGGATTGGGTGCTGGCCGACCTCGGCATCATGGCCGCCGGCGGCGTCTCGGCCGGTCTCGACGCCGATGCCGATGGCGACGAGCTGGCGCGTCTGGTGAATCTCTTTGGCGTCACCGTTCTCTTCGTCGCCGGCGATGCGCATCTGCATCGGGCGCTCGGCATCCGCGATCGCTGCCCGAAATTGCGGCTGATCGTCGTCATGCACGAGCAATGGGACGACGGCGCGCGCGTGGATCACGTGATGACGCTGGCGGAGCTCCAAGCCCGCGGCGGAGGCACTGATGCTCTTCCTGCACCTGCCGACACTGCGATTGCGGCGATCGTGGTGACATCAGGCGTCACGGCACCGGCGCGCGGCGCCTTGCTCGCGCAAGCCGCGCTTGGCCGGCAGGCCGCGCGCGTCGCCAGCGAGCTTCAATTGAGCCCGAAGGACGAGCGCCTGTCGTTGACACCGCTGCATCATGTGATGGAGCGTGTGGTCGGCGTCTACGCCTCGCTGCTCGCAGGCTGCATCCTCAATTTTCCGGAAAGCCGCGAGACCGCGCTGAGCGATCTCAGGGAATTGCAGCCGACCGTGGTGCAGGCGCCGCCGCGCCTGTGGGCGAAGCTGAAGTCCGGCGTCGAGCTCGCCGTAGCTGAGGCGACCGCCTTTCAACGTCGCATGATCGGGTTGGCCCTGCAGCCCGGAGGCGACGGGCCGAATCCGCTTCTGGATGCTCTGATACTGGCGCCGGTCCGCAACCGCATCGGTCTGTCGCGGGCGCGCCTCTGCATCACGACTGGAGCGCCGGCGCGCTCCGATGTCGGGGCCTGGTTCGCGGCGATCCGGCGTCCGCTCACCGATGCTTATGGTCATGCCGAGTCCGGCGGGGCCGTTACACTCGCCGCGCATCGGGGCGCGTTCAGAACGCTCGATGGCGTGAAGCTGGAGACGCTCGCTTCGGGCGAAATACGTCTGCGGTCCGATACGCTGTTCGTCGGTTATGCCGGCGAGACTGCGAACGCGACCCGTGACGGCTGGTGGCATAGCGGCGATGTCGTCCATGCCGGCGCAGCCGGCCAGTCGCATCCTGCCGGCCGTGTTGCGGATCTGCTCGGCCGTGACAGCGGCGCCGCATCGCTCAGGAGCGAAGCCGATCTCGTGACATCGCCCTATATCGCCGATGCCTTCCTGCATCGCGACGCCCGAGGGCAGGTGATTGCCGCGGTCCTGATGGACCCCGATCCCGTGATCAAGTTCGCGCAGGACAACAGCATCCCGTTCACGCACTTCCTCAGCCTTTGCCGCTCGCAGGACATCCGTGCACTGATCGGCCGGGTGATCGCGGAGACCAACGCGCGCGCACCGGTGAAGATCGACGATTTCACTCTGATCGAGCGCTCGCTCGGTCCCGGTGATCCCGAAGTCAGCGCGATGCTCGTGCTGCGCCGCCGCCTGCTGCGACCCGACGACCGTTCCTTCGAAGAAAGCGCCATTTCACAGAGCGCATAACCAGAGCCTCAGGGAGGATTATCATCCATGACGTCACGTTTCCTTTTGTCAGCCGCGATCGTCGCGCTCACAGGACTGGCGGCGCAACCCGCGCTCGCACAGTTCAAGACGCAGGGCGTCACCGACACGGAGATCGTGATCGGCACGCACATGGACCTGTCCGGGCCGATCAAGTCGTGGGGCGTTCCTGCCTCGTCCGGCATGAAGCTCGCGGTCGAGCAGATCAACGCCGCGGGCGGCATCAACGGCCGCAAGATCAAGCTCATTCTGGAGGATGACAGCTACGATCCGAAGAAGGCCGTGCTGCAGACGCAGAAGCTGATCGAGCTCGACAAGGTCTTCTCGATCGTATCAGCGATGGGCTCTGCGACCACCCTGGCTCCGATGCCGCTGGTGCAGGGTGCCGGCCTGACGCATCTGTTCCCGATCACGGCTGCCGAATTCACCTTCAAGATGGATCCGGCCAAGCCCGAGGACAGGTTGAAGTTCAACATGTTCAGCCCCTATTACGACACGATGCGCCTCGGCATCAAATACGTGATGGAGCATAACGGCTTCAAGAAGCCCTGCATCGTCTATCAGGACGACGAGATGGGGAAGAATTTTACCGACGCCTATTCCGACCAGCTCAAGGACCTGAAAGTGCCGGAGGCCACGCGCGTGTCGTTCAAGCGCGGCGCGACCGACTTCAACTCTCAGGTCGCGCGCATGAAGGCCGATGGCTGCGATCTCGTCGCGCTGGGGTCGGTTGTCCGCGAGTCCGTCGGTATCGTCACGGCTGCCAAGAAGCTCGGCTGGGCGCCTGCCTTCGTGGTGTCGTCGCCGAGCTACGTGCCGGACCTGCACGAACTGGGCAAGGACGCCACCGAAGGCATCTACGGCGTCGGCCAGACCGAGATCTTCTATACGGACACGGCGACGGGCAAGGTCAAGGAATTCATCGAGGCCTATCGCAAGATGTTCGGCGTCGATCCCAATTTGCAATCGACCTCGGGCTATGACGGCGCGATGGCGTTTGCGTTCTACGCCGGCCTCGCCGGCAAGAACCTGACCACGGAAACGCTGATCGCCGCGATGGAATCGGGCAAGGTGTTCGAAGACATCTTCGGTGGCGCGCCCGTGTCCTTCTCCAAGGACAACCATCTCGGCGTGTCGGCCGCGACCATCGGCCAGATCAAGAACGGCCGCTGGGTGACCGTTGCCCGCAACCAGTCCTACAAGACCGAAAAATAACCTATTGACGACCAAGGCGATGCCTGAAGGCATCAGGCATCGCCGGTCGGATCGGATTTAAGAATTCACGCCTAGAACTGATACCTGCGCAGCCCGCCGTCCACCGGGATCACCGTGCCGGTGATGTACCGTGCCACGGGCGAGGACAGGAACACCGCGAGCGCCGCGAGGTCCTCCGGCTCGCCCCAATAGCCGACCGGGATTTCTTCTTCCGCAAAACGCTCGCGATAATCCGGCGCGTAGTTGCGGCGGATCTGCTCGCTCATGATTCGGCCGGGCGGGATGCAGTTGATGGTGATGCCGTGCTCGCCGATCTCGCGCGACAGGCCCTTGGCCCAGGCGTGCACCGCAGCTTTGGCGGCGAACGCGGCATTCAGCCCTTCCGGCTCGGACTTGCCGGTGATGTTGACGATTCGGCCCCATTTGCGCTCGATCATCTGCGGCAACAGCGCATGCGCGATGCGTCGGTAGCTGGTGAAATTCAGCGTGATCGCCTCGTCCCATTTGCTGTCGGGCGCATCGACCGGCAGCGGGCGGCTGCCGCCGGCATTGTTGATGAGGATGTCGACATGGCCGAGCTCCTTCAGCGCAAAGGCCGCGATCTTCTCGGCTGCGTCCTTCGCCATCACGTCCTGCTCGAACGGCGTGATGAGGCCGCCGCCGACCTCCGTCACGAGCTCGGCGAGCAGGTCGGTCCGGCGCGCCACGCCGACGACGCGCACGCCTTCTGCCGCAAGGCCCTTGGCTATGGCGCGGCCGATGCCGATGCTCGCGCCCGTGACAACAGCGGTTTTTGATTTGAGCCCGAGGTCCATGGTCACACGCTTTCTTGTTCGCTTCTTTTGGGTTGTGGTTCGTTTCCTGCCCAGCCCCGGGTGCGGCGATTTGCCCGACCGGGAGGAGCAGTGGTAACGAAGAGGCACCGCGAAGGAAACACGAAAAAGAAAAGGCTTAATGGATGGTCTGGGACCCGCAGCAATATCTGAAGTTCTCCGGCCATCGGCTCCGGCCCGCGGTCGACCTGTTGATGCGGATTCCGGATTTTGGCCCGCGGCGAATCGCCGACCTCGGCGCTGGCGCCGGCAATGTCACGAAGCTGATCGGGGAGCGCTGGCCGGACGCGGCAGTGACTGGCGTCGAGGGCTCGGCCGAGATGGTAGCCGCGGGGCGGAAAGCGGCGCCGGATGTGGAATGGTCACATGAGGACCTCGGCCATTGGCGCCCGGCGCAGCGATATGACTTATCTATTCCAATGCCGCACTGCACTGGCTGCCCGATCATGCGGCGCTGTTTCCGTCCGTCATGGAGAAGGTGACGCCCGGCGGCATGCTTGCGGTGCAGATGCCGCGCAACTTTACCGCGCCCTCGCACGTGCTGATTGGCGAGACTGCGCTGAACGGACCGTGGCGGTCCAAGGTCGAGCATCTCGTCACCCCGCCACCGGTGGAGGGACCGGCCTTCTATCACGACCTGCTTGCCCCGCTGTCGCAGAACATCGACATCTGGGAGACCGAGTATCTTCAGGTTCTCGAAGGCGAGAACCCCGTGAAGGAATGGACCAAGGGCACCTGGCTGACGCGCTATCTGGACATCTTGCAGGGCGACGAGAAGGCCGCCTTTGAAGCGGCTTACGGCGAGCGAGTGGCAAGGGTCTATCCGAAGAATGCTGCGGGGCAGACGCTATTTCCGTTCCGGCGTCTCTTCATGGTTGTCCAGCGCAAAGGCTGATTGCATTGCCGCAATGCGACATAAACCCTGGCTCTCCCCTGGAAGTGCGCGGGTGCCGGGCAGCGTATACGGCAGCCGCCAAGACAGCTCGGCTGCGGCAAATTGGGCTTAGGTCTAGTTGTTAGGGGTGCGGAATGCTGCCACTACTGACGCCGTAAAACAAAAAAGACCCGATTTCCAAGGTTGTTGGGGAGGTACTTCGTGCGCAATCTGCTTTTCGCGGCCGCTGCGGCCGCGTTCGCCTTGATTCCTGTCTTGGCCCCCGCCACGGCTCAGGCCCAGAGCCCGATCGTCATCAAGTTCAGCCACGTCGTCGCCAACGACACCCCGAAGGGCAAGGGGGCGTTGAAGTTCAAGGAACTCGCCGAGAAATACACCGACGGCAAGGTCAAGATCGAAGTCTATCCGAACTCCTCGCTCTACAAGGACAAGGAGGAGATCGAGGCGCTTCAGCTCGGTTCGGTGCAGATGCTAGCGCCCTCGACCGCGAAATTCGCCCCGCTCGGCGTGAAGGAATTCGAGGCGCTCGACCTGCCCTGGCTGTTCAAGGACGACGAGACCTATGCCAATGCGATGAAGGGCACGGTCGGCAAGTGGCTGTTCCAGAAGCTCGAAGCCAAGGGTATTACCGGGCTCGCCTATTGGGACAACGGCTTCCATATGGTCTCGTCGAATCGTGCGCTGACGAAGCCGGAGGATTTCAAGGGCCTGAAATTCCGCATCTCCGGATCGAAGATCGCCGACCAGTATTTCCGCCTGCTTGGTTCGATCCCGCAGATCATGGCGTTCTCGGAAGTCTATCAGGCGCTGCAGACTGGCGTGGTCGACGGCTGCGAGAACACTCATCCAACTACTTGACGCAGAAGTTCTACGAAGTGCAGAAGGACATCACCGTGTCCTATCACGCGCATCTGCAATATGCTGTCATCGTCAACTCGAAATTCTGGTCCGGCCTGCCACCGGATATCCGGACCCAGCTCGAGAAGGCGATGGTGGAAGCGACCGACTACACCAACTCGATCGCGCGCCAGGAGAACGACGAGGCGTTGGCCGAGATCAAGAAAACGGGCAAGACCACGCTGCATTATCTGACTGACGCCGATCGCAAGGCATGGCAGGAAGCGATGCAGCCGACTTATAAATGGGCAAAAGGCCGAGTCGGGCAGGAAGTGCTCGATCTCGTCGCCAAGGAACTCGACGTCAAGATGAACTGACGCGTTTTCCGGGAGAACAAATACGAACGGTCGGGAGTGTGCGCACTCCCGGCCGTTTCGCATCGATAGGGGGACTTTGAATTGCTTCGCGTGCTCAATCAGGCGCTCAATCATCTCGAAGAGTGGTTGATCGCGACGCTCATTGCGGCTGCAACCGGCCTGATCTTCATCGCCGTGGTGCACCGTTACGGCGCCGGCGAATCGATCGGCCTCTCCAGATGGGCCGCCGCCCACGGGATGACCTGGCTCGCGTCGCTGTCGATGGCGGTGTTCACTTTTCTGTCCGAGCTCGACCTGTCCTGGGCGCAGGAGCTCTGCATCTACATGTTCATCTGGATGGCGAAGTTCGGCGCGGCCTATGGCGTGCGCACCGGCATCCATGTCGGCGTCGATCTCCTGGTCAACCGGCTGCCCGAATATTCGCGCAAGCAGGTGATCCTGTTCTCGCTGCTTTGCGGAGCGCTTTTCACCGGCATGATCGCCGTCTTCGGCACCTCGTTCGTGCGCGAGATGTTCCACACCGGGCAGCAGTCCAACGATCTGGAAGCGCCGATGTGGTTCGTGTATCTCGCGATCCCGCTCGGCTCCGGCCTGATGTGCTTCCGCTTCCTTCAGGTGTCGTGGTCCTACTACTGGACCGGCCACCTGCCGCATCATGACGAGAGCCATGTCGAGGGCGTGGAGGCCGACGGCTCGCCGGCGCTGCATCCGCAGCCGGCCGGTGCTACGACCAAGGCTGCCGAGCGAAAAGTTTCGCCGCTCGGGGTGATCCTGATCCTGGCGCCGATCCTGATCTTCGCGCTCTGCCTGGCCGAAAAGACCGGGTTCATCCTGCTGCCGCACTGGATGCGCGCGGCGACCGTGTTCGCGCTGCTGATCGCGCTGATGCTGACCGGCATCCCGGTCTCGATCGCGCTCGGTCTCACCGTGATGACGTTCCTGTTCACGCTGACCACGGTGCCGATCGAGGCCGTCTCGATGAAGCTCTTCACGGGCATCGAGGGCTTCGAGATCATGGCGATCCCGTTCTTCATCCTCGCCGGCAATTTCCTCACCCACGGCGGCGTCGCGCGCCGCATGATCAATTTCGCAACATCGCTGATCGGCCACTGGCATGGCGGCCTCGGCCTTGCCGGCATCGTTGCCTGCGCGATGTTCGCGCTGGTCTGCGGCTCGAGCGTGGCGACCGTCGCGGCGATCGGCGCCATCGTGCTGCCCGAGATGGTTCGCCACGGCTATCCCATGCGCTTCGGCGCCGGCATCATCACGGTCGCGGGCTCGCTCGGCATCCTGATGCTGCCGTCGATCCCGAAGATCGTTTACGCGGTCTCCACCAATACCTCGATCGGTGCGCTGTTCGTCGCGGGCCTCTTGCCCGGCATCCTGCTGACGACCATGCTCTGCATCGTCACCTGGTGGCTCGCACGCAAACGCGACTATCCGCGGTTGCCGAAGGCGAGCTGGGGCGAGACCGTCCGGACCTTCCGCGAGAGCGTCTGGGGATTGATGCTTGTCGTCATCATCATCGGCGGCATTTACAGCGGTCTGTTCACCGCCACCGAGGCGGCGGCGATGGCTGCGGTCTACTCCTTCATCATCGCGGTGTTCGTCTACAAGGCGATCGGCCTGAAGGACGTGCCGCGTGTGCTGCTTCGCGCCGCCAACACCAGCGCGATGCTGCTCTACATCGTCACCAACGCGGTGCTGTTCTCCTTTGTGCTCTCCAACGAGAACCTGCCGGCGACGCTCGCCGACTGGATCGCGGCGCAGAATCTCGGCTGGGTCGGCTTCCTCCTGGTCGTCAACGTCCTGTTGCTGCTCGCCGGCAATTTCATGGAGCCGAACTCGATCATCCTGATCATGGCGCCGATCCTCGCGCCCGCAGCCAAGAAGCTCGGCATCGACCTCGTTCATTTCGGCATCGTCATGGACGTCAACATGGAGGTCGGCCTCTGCCATCCGCCTGTCGGATTGAACCTCTACGTCGCGTCCATGATAGCGCGAATGCGCATCACTGATCTGGCGGGGGCGGTCATGCCGTGGCTGCTCACCATGCTCGGCTTCCTCGTCATCGTGACCTACTGGCCCGACCTGACCCTGTGGCTGCCAAGGGTGCTGGGGATGCTCTAGCGACGCGAATGTGGTGCACCCCTCTCCCTTTGTGGGGCCCTTTGTGGGAGAGGGAAGCATCGTAGCCCGGATGGAGCGCAAGCGTAATCCGGGACTTTCTCGCGTTGAGATCGAGGTCCCGGATTGCGCTTCGCTCCATCGGGGCTACGCATCGTGCCTCCGGCGCTGATGGCATTCGACCGCGAGATGCGGTTAGATGCCGCACAACAGCCGGAAGGGACGACAGATGACCGACACATCCAGCAACGGTCCGAAGGACGCAACGCCATCTGTCATTGCGCAGCAGACGGCGATGCTCAACGCGCTGCCGTTTTCCGACACGCGGGATTTCGACGACGCCGCGCGTGGCTTCCTCGGCACGATCGACAACGCAGAGATCACCAACTCGCAGGGGCGGACGGTCTGGAGCCTGAAGCCCTACGGCTTCCTGTCCACTGAGCTCGCGCCGGCGACGGTCAATCCGAGCCTGTGGCGGCAGTCGCGGCTCAACATGCATCACGGCCTGTTCGAGGTTGTGCCCGGCGTCTACCAGGTGCGCGGGCTCGACATTGCCAACATGACGTTGATCGAGGGCGACAGCGGCGTCATCGTTGTCGACACGCTGACATCGATCGAGGGCGCCCGCGCCGCGCTCGATCTCTATTTCAAGCACCGGGGCCTGCGCCCGGTCGCAGCCGTTATCTTCACCCACACACACACCGATCATTGGGGCGGCGCGCGCGGCGTGCTGGAGGAGGATGCGCTCGCCACCGGCCGCGTGCCGATCATCGCGCCGAACCTGTTCATGGAGCACGCCGTCTCCGAGAACATCATCGCAGGACCTGCGATGCTGCGACGCGCGCAGTTCCAGTTCGGTCCGTTCCTCGCCAAGGGCGTGCGAGGCCACGTCGATTGCGGCCTCGGCAAGTCGATGGCGGCAGGCTCGGTTGCGCTGCTGCGGCCGACCGACCTGATCATGGCGACCGGCGACAGGCGCATGATCGACGGCGTCGAGTTCGAATTCCAGATGGCCCCGAACAGTGAAGCGCCGGCGGAGATGCATTTCTTCATCCCGCGCTACAAGCTGCTGAACCTTGCCGAGAACTGCACGCACAATTTCCACAACCTGCTGCCGTTCCGTGGCGCCGACGTGCGCGACGCGCTGGCCTGGTCAAAGTACTTGGGTGAGGCCTTGCGGCTCTGGGACGGCAAGGCAGAGGCGATGTGCGGGCAGCATCACTGGCCGGTGTGGGGGTGCGAGCGCATCGGAACGATGATCCGGCAGCAGCGCGACCTCTACAAGTTCGCCCATGACCAGACCATCCGCCTGATGAACCACGGTCTCACCGCAGCCGAGATCGCCGAGACGATCCGGCTGCCGAAGAGCCTCGAAGGCGCCTGGCATGGCCGCGGCTATTACGGCCACATCCGGCACAACGTGAAGGCGATCTACCAGAAATATCTCGGCTGGTACGACGCCAACCCGGTCAATCTCGATCCGCTGCCGCAAGTCGAGTCCGGCAAGAAGTATGTCGAGTACATGGGCGGCGCCGACGCAATTCTCGCGCGGGCGCGGACGGACTTTGACAAAGGTGAGTTTCGCTTTGTCGCGCAGGCGCTCGGCCATCTCGTCTTCGCCGAGCCGGACAATGCGGCGGCGCGTGCGTTGCTGGCTGATACCCTCGAGCAACTCGGTTATGCCGCCGAGAGTTCGACCTGGCGCAACGCCTATCTGTTCGGCGCGCAGGAATTGCGCCAGGGCATGCCGAAGACGCCGCAGCGTCCGCCGATGCCGCGCGAGACGCTGGCGGCACTGCGCACCGAGCAGCTCTGGGACGTACTCGGCATCCGCCTCAACGGGCCCAAGGCCGAGGGCAAGCACATCGTGCTGAACTGGAGCTTCTCCGACACCGGCGAGACCTTCGTGCTCAATCTGGAGAATTGTGCGCTCACCTATACCGAAGGTGTGCAAGCGGAAAGTGCGGACGCAAGCTTCACGCTCGCGCGCGCGACGCTCGACGAGGTCATCGCCAAGCTGACGAGCTTTCCCGAGGCGGTGGCCGCCGGCAAGATCAAGCTCTCCGGCAACCCGATGCGGCTCGCCGAGCTGATGGGCCTGATGGACGAATTCCCGCGCATGTTCGAGATTGTCGAGCCGAAGCGGGCGGTGGTGGTGTAGGTCACCAAGGCTTTCGTTGCTACCATTCTCTACGTCGGCCGGACTTTTTCTTCCCTTCTCCCCTTGTGGGAGAAGGTGGCGCGAAGCGCCGGATGAGGGGTCTCTTTCCACGGAGAGGCTTTTCGATACGGAAGCAACCCCTCACCCAAGCGAGTGTGCCGCTCCCTTCTTGCAGCCCTCTCCCACAAGGGGAGAGGGCACTTCGACTGGCAGCGGCGTGAAAGAATCCTGGAGAGAAGAATGCTCGCCAGATGCGCCGCTCGTGGGTAAGCCCTCTACTCCGCGCTGCTCACCAGCTTGATCCGCGGCGCCTGTGCCTCGGTTAGTGCGCGATAGGCCGCGAGATAATCCAACGCCATCCGCCGCGCGGTGAAGCGCTTCTCGAACTGCTTGCGGATGGCCATCCGGTCCAGTTGCGCAAGTCGGTTGACGACGCCGGCGGCGCTGAGGATGTCCTCGACCACGAAGCCTGTCAGCCCCTCGTCGATGATCTCCGGCACCGAGCCGCGGTTGAAGGCGATCACCGGCGTTCCGCAGGCCATGGCTTCGATCATCACCAGGCCAAACGGCTCCGGCCAGTCGATCGGCAACAACAGCCCCAGCGCACTGCTCAAGAAGTCCGATTTCTCGTGATCGCTGATCTCCCCGATGAAATCGACCAGCGGGTTGTTTTCGATCATGGGCCGGATCAATTCGTCATAATAATCCTGATCGGTGCGATCGACCTTGGCCGCAATTTTCAACGGGATGCCGCAATGGGTCGCGATCCTGATGGCGCGATCGACACCTTTCTCGGGCGCGATGCGGCCGAGCACGGCGAGATATTCCTGCTTCGCGGGCTTCGGCGTCAGCAGGTTCTCCGGCAGACCGTGGTGAATCGTCGACACCCACTTCGCCTGCGGCACCGGACGCCGCTGTGCGTTCGAAATCGAAATCACCGGCATCTTGGTGAAGGTATTGAACACCGGCTGATGCTCCGGCAGGTCGAGCCGGCCATGCAGCGTGGTCACGAACGGTGTCGGCTGCCGGTGGAATAGCGACCACGGATAGTAATCGAGATGGAAGTGGAGGAGGTCGAACTCCTCATCGTCACATTTCTGCCGCACGCGCTCCAGGAGCACCATGTGCAGCGCGTTGGGATCGCGCACGGAACCGTCGAGGCGAAGCGCCCGCGGCCAGAGTGCGTCCAGTTTCGCCGACGTGTGCGAGTCGCCACTGGCGAACAGCGTCACGTCGTGTCCAAGGGAAACCAGCTCTTCCGTCAACCAATGCACCACCCGCTCGGTGCCGCCATACAGCTTGGGTGGAACAGCCTCCGTCAACGGAGCTACCTGCGCGATGCGCATCTCACCATCTCCTTCGCGATCATCAACGTTGAAACCCCCAGCGCGTACGGCACCGGCAATGCCAGCAAAGGGAACGTTCCCGCAGTTGCGAAGTTCCTCTCAACAAACGTTACTTATTGGACACATCGCGCACCTGTCTCGATGCTGCCATCACCTCTCCGCATCCGCATGTCGTGATGGCATTGCCCGGGAACCGAGGCGAACTGATCGTTGTTCAATCGATCAGCCACAAAATTGAAATTACGACGGGGTCGCAGTCACATGGATCAGCTTTCTGGATATGCGCGGAAGCCATTTGCCTTTGTCTTGCGCTATCTGCGACGCCGACTGGCGTCGCATCTGGTGATCCTGACTGCTGTGGTAGCAGCCGTTGCCTGCTCCGTGGGCACGCAATACGGCGTCAAATCCCTCGTCGACAGTTTGTCGGCTGGAACATCTCATGGCGGCAACGTATGGCTGGCATTCATTTTCCTCATGTCGCTGATTGCCGCCGACAACTTCTTGTGGCGGGTCGCAAGCTGGACGGCGAGCTTCACGTTCGTGCGCGTCACCGGCGATTTGCGCCGTGACATCTTTCGTCATCTGACCGGCCACGCGCCGAGTTACTTCTCCGACCGGATGCCGGGCATGCTGACGAGCCGTATCACGGCGACCTCGAACGCGGTGTTCACCGTCGAGAACATGTTCGTCTGGAATGTGTTGCCGCCATGCATTGCCACAATTGCGGCAATCATGCTGATTGGAACCGTGAGCCCCTATATGGCGGCGGGCCTGATCGTGATCGCCGGCGGCATGGTCATCGCGATGTTCCATCTGGCCGCCGCCGGAAAACCGTTGCACGATGACTTTGCCGACAAAGCCGCCGTGGTCGATGGGGAGATGATCGACGTCGTCAGCAACATGCCGCTGGTCCGCGCCTTCTGCGGTATCGGCCACGAGCACGAGCGGTTCGACGCCACCGTCAATCGCGAGATCACCGCGCGCGGCCGCAGCCTGCGTTACCTGGAGAAGCTGCGGCTCACGCATGCCGGGGTGACCGTCGTGTTGACCGTGGCGCTGATGGCCTGGGCGATCACGCTTTGGCAGCAGGGCGAGGCGACCACCGGCGACGTCGTGCTGGTCTGTACCCTCGGCCTCTCCATCCTCAATGCCACGCGAGATCTCGCCGTGGCGCTGGTGGACGTGACCCAGCACGTCGCGCGTCTGACCGAGGCGATCGCGACGTTGTTGGTGCCGCACGAATTGCGCGATCACCCCGAGGCGGAACCGCTCGTCAAGAGCGGCGCCGCGATCGCGTACAACAACGTCACCTTCGGCTATCCCGGCGGCGAGAAGATTTTCGAGCGATTCAGCCTGCGCCTCCAGCCCGGTCAGCGCGTCGGCCTGGTCGGCGAGTCCGGTGGCGGCAAGTCGACGCTGTTTACCCTGCTTCAGCGCTTCTACGACGTGGACGAGGGCAGCATCACCGTCGACGGTCAGGACATCTCGATGGTGACGCAGCAGAGTCTGCGCGAGGCGATCTCCGTCGTGCCGCAGGACATCTCCCTGTTCCACCGCTCCATCCGCGAGAACATTCGCTACGGCCGCCCGAATGCGACCGACGACGAGGTGCTGCGCGCGGCAATCGCGGCGCGTTGTGACTTCGTCGAAAGTCTGCCGGAAGGGCTGGACACCATGGTCGGTGACCGCGGGGTCAAGATGTCCGGCGGCCAGCGCCAGCGCATCGCTATCGCGCGTGCCTTCCTGAAGGACGCGCCGATCCTGCTGCTGGACGAGGCAACTGCAGCGCTCGACAGCGAATCCGAGGAAGCGATCCGCGAGTCGCTGTCGCGCCTGATGCGCGGTCGCACCGTGATCGCGATTGCGCACCGGCTCGCGACGCTGCGCAATTTCGATCGCGTGGTGGTGCTGAAGGCCGGCAAGATCATCGAGGACGGCGCGCCCGACCGCCTGATGCAGGGCCACGGCCCCTACCGTGAGCTCGTGACGCAGGAAATGAGCCGGCTCGCGAAGTTCGCCGCGTAAACCCAACGGTTGCGTTTGCGTCGGTCGTGTTTCGAAACAAGCCGCAGGGGAGCAGCTGATGGCAGCCGAAGCCATAACCAAGATGGTTTCTGTATCGCAGACGGTGGAGGCCGTGGCCGAGCAGGCGTTCTACATTCCGATGACGGGGCCCGCCGCGCGGCCGCGGCGCTCGCTCAAGCACGACGACACCTTCATCGTGCTCGACGGCCATGGTGACATCGGCGCGTCTGCCGGCGGCCCCGATGGCCTGTTTCACTACGACACGCGCTATCTGGCGCGGCTGGAGCTCGTGCTCGACGATCTTCAGCCATTGCTGCTCGGTTCCAACCTTCGCGACGACAATTCGGGGCTGACGGTCGACCTCACCAACCCCGACATTTATCGCCAGGGCCGCATTGTGCTGCAAAAGGACCTGCTGCACATCGTGCGCACGATCTTCCTGTGGCGCGGCACCGCGTACCAGCGCATCGGCGTCCAGAATCACGGCGAACAGCGCGCCAGCTTCGAGTTGACGCTGCTGTTCGATAATGATTTCGCCGACCTGTTCGAGGTGCGCGGCGAGCGGCGCCCGCGCCGCGGGACCGGCACGAGCAAGCTGCTCGGGCCGACCGACGTGCTGTTCGAATATCGCGGCCTGGACGATGTCGTGCGCACCACCGGCCTGCATTTCGATCCCCGCCCGACGCGGCTGTCCGTCAACGCAGCGACCTGGCAGCTCGAGCTGGATCCGCATGAGGCAAAATCGCTGTTTGTGGCCGTGTCCTGCAACCGGCCGATAGCGGAGAAGCCGGCGCGCTTTTTCAGGAGCTTGCTCTCTCATCGCCGCGAGATGCGCCAGTCTACGATCGGCGCCGCCAGCATCGAGACGTCGAACAACATCTTCAACGAGGTGCTGTGCCAGGCCATGGCCGACCTCAACATGCTGATGACGGAGACGCCGCAGGGGCGTTATCCCTATGCCGGCATTCCCTGGTATTCGACGACCTTCGGTCGCGACGGACTGATCACGGCGCTCCAGATGCTGTGGGTCGATCCGCGCGTTGCAAAGGGCGTGTTGCGGCGCCTCGCGCATTTCCAGGCGAAGGCCGTCGATCCGCTCGCCGATGCCGCGCCCGGAAAGATCCTGCACGAGATGCGCGGCGGGGAGATGGCGGCGCTGCGCGAGGTGCCGTTCGCGCAATATTACGGCAGCGTCGATTCCACCGCGCTGTTCGTCCTGCTCGCCGGAAGCTATTTCGAGCGCACCGGCGACGAGGAGACGCTGATCGAGCTTTGGCCCGCAATCGAGGCCGGGCTGGCCTGGATCGATGGTCCCGGCGATCCCGATCGGGACGGGTTCGTCGAATACCATCGCGCGACGGAGAAGGGGCTGGCCAACCAGGGCTGGAAGGATTCCTACGACGCCATCTTCCATGCCGACGGTCAGCTCGCGGAAGGCAATATCGCGCTCGCGGAGGTCCAGGGCTATGTCTATGCGGCCAAGCAGCTTGCTGCGCGTTGCGCACTGCGGGTCGGCAAGCCCGACCGCGCAAAAAAGCTCGAGGCCGAGGCCAGGGCGCTGGCTGAGCGCTTCGAGAAGGCGTTCTGGTGCGAGGAGCTCGGTACTTACGCGCTCGCGCTCGACGGCAAGAAGCGGCAATGCAAGGTGCGAACCTCGAATGCCGGGCAGGTACTGTTCAGTGGTATGGTCCGGGAGGATCGCGCACGCCTCGTCGCCGCCGATCTGATGCGGCCACACTTCTTCTCGGGCTGGGGCATCCGCACGGTCGCGCAAGGCGAAGTGCGCTACAACCCGATGTCTTATCATGACGGATCGATCTGGCCGCACGACAACGCGCTGATCGCGCTCGGGTTTGCGCGCTATGGTCTCAAGCATTCGGTGGCGCATGTCTTCAAGGGATTGTTCGACGCCGCGACCTATATGGATCTGCGTCGGCTGCCTGAATTGTTCTGCGGCTTCCGACGCGAGAAACGGCGCGGGCCGACTCTCTATCCCGTCGCCTGCGCACCGCAGGCCTGGGCCAGCGCAACGCCGTTCACGCTGCTGGAGGCGGCGCTGGGCATCGAGTTCGATGTGGCGCGTGGCGAGATCCGGCTGCGCAATCCGCATCTGCCGGCGTTTCTGAACGAGGTCATCCTGCACGATCTGCGTCTCGGTGATTCCGGCGTCGATCTGCGCGTTAGTCGCCACGGCGACGATGTGGCGCTCGAGGTCCTGCGCACGCGCGGCCAGATCCAGGTGTCGATCGTGCTGGCGCGCTAGCGGCGCGCTGCGAGGAGGGTGCATGCGTCCGATCGGAGCGTTGATCCTGAGCGTAGCGATCGTCGCGGGCCTGACGGTTGCCACTTCGCGCGCGGCGGAGGAGCAGCCCGCGGCCCCGAGTGAAGCGAATGCGCCGCCGACAGTGCAGCCGCCGGCCTCGACCGTGCCCGTCACGCCGAAGGACGCTGCACCGCCGCCCTCGGTGACCATCATCGGCGCGAACGAGGCCCGTGGCGTGCTTGGCCGGGACGTCCGCAGCGCGGCCGACGAGGATATGGGCCGCATCGTCGACATCATCGTCGACCGCACCGGCCGTGTGCGTGCGGCCGTGATCGATTTCGGCGGCTTCCTCGGCGTCGGCAGCCGCAAGATCGTGGTGGACTGGAACGCCCTGCGCTTCGGCAAGATCGCCAACAAGAAGGACAGCATCACGCTTGAATTGACCAAGGCGCAGGTCGCGGCCGCACCGGAATACAAGGAGGACGCGCCGATTGTCGTGCTCGGCGCGTCCGGCAGCCTGCAGCCTCTGCAAGCGATCCAGTGAGTGCGGGAGGGCTGGCGGCCGGTGCTGTTGTCGAGGAAGCCGAACCATGCAGCCGATGATCGCAGTGGCCGCGTTGAACGGGGCGGCATTGTCATGCCGTCGCCTGCGGGCATTCCGGCGCCGTCGCGCCAGAGCCTGCGCGGCCTCGACTGGTTCATCTTCTTCCTCGCCGACGTGCAGACCGGATTTGGTCCCTTCATCGCGGTCTACCTGACGACGCAGAAATGGACCCAAGTCGAGATCGGCCTCGTGCTGTCGATCGGCGGCATCGTCGCCCTGATCGGGCAGATGCCGGGCGGCGCCATCATCGATGCGGCAAAATCCGAGCGGCTGGTGGCTGCGCTCGCAATTGCGACCATTGGAGTCTGCGCGCTCGCCTATGCGGCGATGCCGATCTTCCCGGTGGTGGTGACGGCCGCAACCCTGCATGCCGCAGCGAGCTGCGTGCTGGGACCGGCGATTGCGGCAATTAGCCTTGGTCTCGTCGGTCCACTCAGGATCGGGGAGCGGCTCGGCCGCAACGCGCGCTTTGCCTCGCTCGGCAACGGCGTCGCCGCCGCCGTGATGGGGACAGCCGGTTACCTGCTGTCGAGCCGTTCGGTATTCCTGGTCAGCTTCCTGCTGGCGATCCCGACCTTGATCTCGCTGTCACGCATCCGCGAGGAGGAAGTCGACATCGCGCGCTGTCACGGCGAGATGCCGCGCGAAGCGGAAGATCGCGGGGACACCAATATCTGGCATCTGATCCGGCAGCGGCCGCTCATTGTGTTTGCGCTGAGCGTGTCGCTGTTGCAGCTGGCGAACGCTTCGATGATGCCGCTGATGGCGAGCGCGGTGACGGCGCGGTCGAGCCAGTGGGCGACGGTTCTCGTCGCCTTTTGCATCGTCGTGCCGCAGGCGATCGTGGCGCTGCTGTCGCCAACGGTCGGGCGCAAGGCGCAAGTGTGGGGCCGCCGGCCGCTGCTGTTGATCGGGTTCGGCGCGCTGACGATTCGCGGCCTGCTGTTCGCAACGGTGCGCGATCCCTATCTGCTGGTGCTGGTGCAGGTGTTCGACGGCCTCACCGCCGCTGTGTTCGCGGTGATGATCCCGCTGATCGTGGCCGACGTTGCATTCGGCACCGGCCATTTCAATCTCGCGCAGGGCATCGTCGGCACCGCGACCGGCATTGGCGCGTCACTGAGCACGGTGCTTGGCGGCTATGTCAGCGACAAGTTCGGCAATGCCACCGCCTTTGTCGGGCTCGCGGGTGTCGCCGCAACGGGGCTCCTGCTGATCCTGCTGGTGATGCCGGAGACCCGGCGCACGCTCCAGCCGTCACAAAAGAAATGGCCGGCCGAAGCGAGTTCGACCGGCCAAGGGGGAAGATAAGTGGGTAGTGAGGACAAAATCAGGCGTCGAGATTGTGCAGGCGCTGACGGTTGCGCAGCACGATCTGGCGGGCGCCGGAGAAACCCAGAATGCCCTGGATGTGAAGCTGAGACAGCGCGCGCGACACGGTCTCCAGCGTGAGGCCAAGATAGTCGCCGATATCGCGCCGGCACATCGGCAGCGCCATCATGCCCGCGACGGCGAGGCGGCGATCCATTTCGAGCAGGAAGGTCGCAACGCGCTCCATCGCGGTCTTACGGCCCAGCAGCAGCATGTGGTCCTCGGCATGACGCAGCTCGGAGGCCGTCATGGCCCACAGCTTGCGGGCGACCTGCACGTCGGTGCCGGCGGCCTTTTCGAGGCTCGCGCGCTTCACGAGGCGGACGGTGGTGTCGATGATGGCTTCGGTCGCAAGGCGGTGGGCCGGGCCGGATTCGAGGCCGAAGACGTCGCCGGGAAGATGGAAGGCGCCGATCTGGCGGCGGCCGTCGGAGAGAAGCTTGTAGCTGCGCACCGCGCCGGTGACGACCTGGTAGACATATTCAGCGGGCTCGTCCTCGCCGTAGATCTCCTCGTCCTTGCGGTAGGAGAACTCCGAGGCGACGAGACCGACATGGCCGGTGATGGCGCCGAACTGGTCGGAAACGGGATGGGCGGGGGCAATCTTGCCACCGATTTGGGTGTTGATCGCCTGGGTGTTGAGCGTCTGGGTGAGCATGTGCGCCGTCTCCGTTGTGATGGCGCTTTGATACGCGGTATCTGGTGCTTCGAAAATTCGCGCGATATCTTAAGGGGGGTGCCTTACGTAGAATCCCGTAGGTCAGGGACCGCAGGGCCGGGATACCGCTGCCCCTCACTATTCGGTGTCCGGGAAATATCAGGTCTCCAAGGCAAGTCCTGTCATCGGAAGCGTTCACGCCAACGGAGACGCCCGATGATAGCGAAATTTATCTCACCTCTTCTGGCCGCCTTGTTGCTCCTGCCCCCACCGGCTACGCCAACGACAGCCCGCCCCCGAAGCAACATCATCGTCCGCAATACGCATTCAAACCCGATCGATGGCGGTCAGATCGCCGCTCCGCCATGGAGCGCTGCATGCATGACCGATCACGGCCCAAGCGACTGCGGCGAGCCGATGTGGATCTACGGTCCCCGCAGCGAGATTTCGCAGTACAGGAGTGCGTTCTGACGCTCCAAGCCCAGGCCATGCCTAGTTTCCCCGCCCACTCTGGATGGCATGGCGGATGCGTTTGACCAGGTTTTCGTCGAGAAGTGGCTTCAAAATCACGTCTTTAACGCCTACGGCCGCGGCCCGGGCCGAGATGTTTCCATCCGGATAGCCGGTGATCAGGATCACGGGCGTACCCTCATCGGATTGGCGCAGGCGGCCGGCGAGCTCGATCCCGTTGATATCAGGCATCTTGTAGTCGATCACATAGCAGTCCGCACCGGGCGTGCCGCTGGCATTGAGCAGCGCAGTTGCATTCCGGAAGGTCCGCACGGCGAAGCCGTCGGTTTCCAGCAGGAATTTCAGGGAGCCCAGCACGGCGGCATCATCATCGATCACGTAGACGGTGGGCTTTGCCGATGACGCCATTGGGAGCCGTTGGGGGTGCGAGCCAATCTCGATCATGCATCTTTGGCTAGCACAGCCGGAAAGCGGCGATCTTGACTTGGCTCAAATCCGATCTGCCTCAATCCTTCAGCATGCCAGCGCGCATCGCCAGCCGCACCAATTCCGACAGGCTGTTGGCCTGCATCTTGGTCATGACGTTGGCCCGGTAGACCTCGATAGTGCGGGGGCTGATGTCGTATTCGCGCGCGATCAGCTTGTTGGACAGGCCCGCGATCAGCCCTTCCATAACCTGGCGCTCCCTGGGGCTCAAGGAAGCGACGCGGGCGGCGATACCCTGCGAGAAGGCCTCGTTCTTGGCGGCCGGCTCGGCTTGGCGGATCGCCGATTCGATCAGGGCGATGAGACGATCGTCCTCGAACGGCTTTTCCAGGAAGTCGACCGCACCGAGCTTCATCGCCTCGACCGCGAGCGGCACGTCGCCATGACCGGTCATGATCAGGATCGGGAACGGGCTGGCTTGCGCCTTCATGCGCTTCAGGAGCTCGATCCCGTCGAGGCCCGGCATGCGCACGTCGGAGACGACGCAGCCAAAGGCGAGACGGGGCAGGGCGTCGAGGAAGGCTTGCGCGTTGTCGAACAGCGTGACGCTGAAGCCGGACGAATCCAGCAGGAAGTTCAGGGAGTCCCGCATCGCCTCGTCGTCGTCGATGACGTAGACAATTCCTTTGGTCGTCATGGATCAGTTCTCGTCGGCTGCCGGCAAGGTGAAGCGGAATGTCGCCCCGCCCGATGCGTTGCTCTCGGCCCACATGCGGCCGCCGTGAGCCTCGATGATCGAGCGGCTGATGGACAGTCCCACGCCCATGCCGGTGTCTTTGGTGGTGAAGAAGGTTTGAAACAGATTTGGAACGACGTCGTCCTGGAAGCCGGAGCCGGTATCGGACACCTCTACTTCGACCATGTCGTCCGCGACGAGGATGTTGGCGACGACGAGTTCGCGACGCGGCGACTGCGCCATTGCTTCGAGCGCGTTGCGGAACAGATTGACCAACACCTGCTGGATCTGCACCCGGTCGGCAAGGACGAGGTCGGCGTCCGGATCGAGGCTGAAGCGGAGCTGCACGTTCTGCTCGCGCGCGCCGGCAAGTCCGAGCGCGCCGGCCTCCTCGATCAGCTTGGACAGGCTCTCGATCCGCTTCTCGGATTCGCCGCGGGAGACAAAGTCGCGCAACCGCCGGATGATCTGGCCGGCGCGCAAGGCCTGCTCCGCCGCGCGATTCAGCGCCTGCTCGACCTTCGGCATGTTCGGATCGATGCTGCCTGCCAGGAGCCGCCGCGATCCTTTCATGTAGTTGCTGATCGCCGCCAACGGCTGGTTGATTTCGTGGGCGAGCGCGGAGGCCATTTCGCCCATCGCGGTCAGCCGCGAGACATGGACGAGCTCTGACTGCAACTCCTGGAGCCGCGCCTGGGTCTGCTGTTGCTCGGTGAGGTCGCGGACGAAGCCGGTGAAATACGGCTCGCCGCCCGACTGCATCTCGCCAATCGACAGGTGCATCGGAAAGGTGGTCCCGTCACGGCGCTTGCCGGTCACGATGCGGCCGATGCCGATGATGTGCGGATCGTGCGTCGTGCGATAGCGCGCGATGTAGCTGTCGTGGCGGGAGCGGTCGGGCTCCGGCATCAATATGCTGACGTTCTGGCCGATCGCCTCCTGCTCGGACCAGCCGAACAGGCGCTCGGCGGCTGTGCTGAACAGCTGAATGATGCCACGACCATCGATGACGATCATGGCGTCGGGAATGGTCTGGAGGATTGAGCGGAGGTGGCTCTCGCGGGTGCGCAAGGCCTCCTCAACCTGCTTTTCCTTGTCGACGTCGAGGAAGATCCCGCTGAGATGACGGGCGTTGCCGGCCTCGTCGCGGATCAGGCCGGCGCGGGCCCTGAGCCATTTGCCCCGGTCGGAGTTGCCGGAAATCCTGAAAGAGACGTCAAAGCCGCCGCCACGCTCCGCGACCTGCCGGATCGCATCCTCGACGCGCTCGCGATCCCCGGGCTCGAGACGTGACAGGAGGAGGTCGTAGCTCGCCGGCTGGTCCCGCGCGATACCGAGCAGGATCCTTGCGGTTTCCGACCACTCCAGCTCCCGCGTCGCGAGGTCGAGATCCCAGGTGCCGACGCCGAACCCTTCGATCCGGACCCGGAAATGCTCGCCCCGGCCATCGTCCGGCGGATGCGTGACGCGGGTCGGCGACAATCGATTGCTCCTCTTCTCCTACGGCGGGCGTGGTCCCGCGAACGCGGCGGTAATTTCGCCCAAGGGCGGGCCGGAGGCAAGTTCGGATGTCTGATTCCATTGGCGGATTTCCCGCGCTTGGCGCCCGACGGTTTGATCTAGCTCATCCTGCCTCGCCTCGGCGCGGCTAGATTTCGCGGCAGTTCATTATTCCGGAGATTCCCGATGTCATATGCGACCGTGATGGTCAGCCTGGCGCTCGATCAGACCAACGAGGCGCGCCTTCAGGTCGCAGGCGAGCTCGCCGAACGATTCGAGGCGGCCATCGTCGGGGTCGCGGCGGCGCGGTTCGCGCCGCCGCTCTATTTCACCGATGGTGCCGAGGCGCAGGGCCTGATCGATCGGGAGGAGGCCTCCATCAGGCGGCGGCTCGCCGATCTGGAAGCGCAATTCCGCGCCGCGACAAGCAATCGAGGCGGCCATGCGGAGTGGCGTAGCGCCCCGGATTTTCCGGCGCGATTCGTGCTGGCGCAGGCGCGCTGCGCCGACATCATCGTCAGCGGCGGACACAGCCCGGCCTTCTCCGACGCTTTCGCGCTCGCGAGTCCCAAGGATCTGGTGATGCAATCCGGTCGCCCGCTGCTCGTCGTCCCCGACCAGGTCAACTGGCTCGATCTGCGCAGTGTGCTGGTCGCGTGGAAGGACACGCTGGAGGCACGGCGCGCGGTCGCGGACGCGCTGCCGATGCTGCGCAAGGCGAGAGACGTCACCATCGTCGCGATTCCGGAGCGCGACGATGACCCGTCGGCCGTGATGGCTGGTGTCACCGACGTTGCCGCCTGGCTCGCCCGCCACGGCGTCACCGCGACTACGCGCGTCTCGGAGGCCGCGCGGAACGAAACTGCCGCCGCGCGATTAGACAATGTCGCAAGCGACCTCGACGCCGGCCTGATCGTTGCGGGGGCTTATGGCCATTCGAGGTTTCGTGAACTGATCCTCGGGGGCGTCACCGAGTATCTGCTCACTCAATCCGCGCGTAGCGTGTTGCTGTCGCACTGACGGCCGGCCGGCCAAATGCGAATCGAGGAGGACGCACCGTGTACAAGTTTCTTGAGCAGACCGTCGACGGCTACATGACGCGTAACGTCAGGACGGTGAAGCGTGACCTCGACTTGCTCGAGCTCAGCGAGATGTTTGAACGCGACGATTTCAACAGCTATCCGGTCGAGGACGAGGGGCAGGTCGTCGGCATCGTCACCAAATTCGACATCCTGAAGTGCTTCGCCTTCACGCCGAGCCAGATGGTGCCGCGCTATCACGACCTGATGAGCCGCAAGATCGGCGACGTCATGACGCCCGAGTTCATCTATGTCAGCCCCGACACACGCCTGACGCGCGTGCTCCAGATCATGGTCGAGCACCGCATCAGGAGCGTCATCGTGCTCGACGGAGCGCAGAAACTGGCCGGAATCATCGCCCGCACGGACGTCATCGCGGCGCTCAAGGCGACCTCGCGCGACTGACGAGGCGCCACCAATCCCCGCGGTTTCGGGCTCCGTGATTTCACGGAAGCGGTGTATTGCCGCGTGCGCTTCACTGCACACAAGCGATTGATATCACTTCATGATGCGCGGCCCACTCACATTAACAGAAATCCATCAGTCTTGATTTCAATCAATTCGCCGCGAGGGCGAATGTGGTTTCTGGCCCGGTGTTCTTTCAGAGAGAATCCGCATGAGCCAGCCCTCCATCTCCAAATCCATGACCTTCGGTGAAAGCGGCCTGGCTGTCGTGTTCGCAGTCACCGCCTTCCTTTGCGTAGTCGCTTCGGCCAAGGCGCTCGATGCGCCCTTCGCCTTCCATGCCGCGCTCGGCGCGGCGGCGAGCCTGGCTGCGGTGTTCTGCATCATCAACCGCTACTTCGATCGCCCGGCGGCGCTGCCGCCGGCGGAGATCAACGGCCGTCCCAACTACAACATGGGCCCGATCAAGTTCTCGTCCTTCATGGCGATGTTCTGGGGCATTGCCGGATTCCTCGTCGGCCTCATCATCGCCTCGCAACTGGCTTGGCCCGCGCTGAACTTCGATCTGCCCTGGACCAGCTTCGGCCGCCTGCGCCCGCTGCACACCTCCGCGGTGATCTTCGCCTTCGGCGGCAATGTGCTGGTCGCCTCGTCCTTCTACGTCGTGCAGAAGTCCTGCCGCGTGCGCCTCGCCGGCGATCTCGCACCCTGGTTCGTCGTGATCGGCTACAACTTCTTCATCCTGGTCGCCGGCACCGGCTATCTGCTCGGCGTCACCCAGTCCAAGGAGTATGCCGAGCCGGAATGGTATGCCGACCTGTGGCTGACCATCGTCTGGGTTACCTATCTGCTCGTCTTCCTTGCCACCATCATCAAGCGCAAGGAACCGCATATCTTCGTCGCGAACTGGTTCTATCTCGCCTTCATCGTGACGATCGCCGTCCTGCATCTCGGCAACAATCCGGCGCTGCCCGTTTCGGCGTTCAGCTCGAAGTCCTACGTCGCCTGGGGCGGCGTCCAGGACGCCATGTTCCAGTGGTGGTACGGCCATAACGCGGTCGGCTTCTTCCTGACCGCCGGCTTCCTCGCCATCATGTACTACTTCATACCGAAGCGCGCCGAGCGGCCGATCTATTCCTACCGGTTGTCGATCATCCACTTCTGGGCGCTGATCTTCCTCTACATCTGGGCCGGCCCCCACCATCTGCACTACACGGCGCTGCCGGACTGGACGCAGACGCTGGGCATGACCTTCTCGGTGATCCTGTGGATGCCCTCCTGGGGCGGCATGATCAACGGCCTGATGACGCTGTCGGGCGCCTGGGACAAGCTGCGCACCGACCCCGTGCTGCGCATGCTCGTCGTCTCCGTCGCCATCTACGGCATGTCGACCTTCGAAGGCCCGATGATGTCGATCAAGCTGGTCAACTCGCTCAGCCACTACACCGACTGGACCATCGGCCACGTCCACTCCGGCGCACTCGGCTGGGTCGGCTTCGTCTCCTTCGGCGCGCTCTATTGCCTGGTGCCGTGGGCCTGGAATCGCAAGAGCCTCTACAGCCTCAAGCTCGTCAACTGGCACTTCTGGATCGCCACCCTCGGGATCGTCCTCTACATCTCGGCGATGTGGGTGTCCGGCATTCTCCAGGGCCTGATGTGGCGTGCCTACACCTCGCTCGGCTTCCTCGAATATTCCTTCATCGAGACCGTCGAGGCGATGCATCCCTTCTACATCATCCGTGCCGCCGGCGGCGCGCTGTTCCTGATCGGCTCGCTGATCATGGCCTACAATCTCTGGATGACCGTTCGCGTCGGCGAGGCGGAAGTCCAGATGCCCGTCGCTCTTCAGCCGGCGGAATGAGGAGCTCCACCATGTCGTTCTGGACACGCCACCATATCTTCGAAAAGAACTCGATCATTCTGGTCGTCGGCATCCTGCTGGTGATCTCGATCGGCGGCCTCGTCGAGATCACGCCTCTGTTCTACCTCAAGAGCACGATCGAGGCGGTCGACGGCGTCAGGCCCTACACGCCGCTGGAGCTCGCCGGTCGCAACGTCTATGTCCGCGAAGGCTGCTATCTCTGCCATTCGCAGATGATCCGTCCCTTGCGCGACGAGGTCGAGCGCTACGGCCATTTCTCGCTCGCCGCCGAGAGCATGTACGACCACCCGTTCCAGTGGGGCTCGAAGCGTACGGGGCCTGATCTTGCCCGCGTCGGCGCCAAATATTCCGACGACTGGCACGTCACCCATCTAACCAACCCGCGCGCGATCGTGCCGCAGTCTGTGATGCCGGGCTATCCGTTCCTGGCCCAGAACGTAGTCGATCCGGATACGATTGCCGACCACATGCGCACGCTGAGGAGCGTCGGCGTGCCCTACACGGACGATCAGATCGCCAACGCGGGCGCCGACCTGAAGGCCCAGGCCGATCCGGACAATGCCGGCGCCGACGCCTTCAGCAAGCGCTACGCCAAGGCGGCGGTGCGCAATTTCGACGGCAAGGCCGGCACGCCGACCGAGATGGATGCGCTGATTGCCTATCTGCAGATGCTCGGCACGCTGGTCGACTTCAAGATCTACAACGAGAAAGCCAATCTTCGCTGAGAAGGCATCAACGATGAAAGCCATCCTGACACTCGACAATTTCGCGTCCGGTCTCGTGACCACGATCTGGACGCCGGTCTTCGTCGCGATCTTTCTCGCGATCATCGCCTACGCATTTTGGCCTCGCAACAAGGCCGCTTTCGACGAAGCGGCGCGCCTGCCGTTGCGGGAGGAGTAAGAGATCATGACCGATCACAGTGACATCGATTCCGTCTCGGGCAAGTCCACGACCGGACATGAGTGGGACGGGATCAAGGAGCTCAACACGCCGCTGCCGCGCTGGTGGGTGATCACCTTCTACCTCACCATCATCTGGGCCATCGGCTACTGGATCGCCTATCCGGCGTGGCCGCTGATCACCACCAACACCCCCGGGCTGCTGGGCTATTCGACGCGCGCCAACCTCGCGGTCGAACTCGCCAACCTCGAACGCGCCCGAGGCGAGAAGATGGCCTTGCTGGCGGCGGCACCGCTCGCCGATATCGAGAAGGATCCGGCGCTGCTCGCGCTGGCTCGTGCCAAGGGCAGGACCGTATTCGGCGACAATTGCGCGCCGTGCCACGGCAGCGGCGGCGCTGGCGCGAAAGGCTATCCGAACCTGAACGATGACGACTGGCTGTGGGGCGGCACGCTCGAGCAGATCATGCAGACCATCCAGTACGGCGTGCGTTCCGGCCACGCCAAGACGCATGAGGGCCAGATGCTCGCCTTCGGCAAGGACGGCGTGCTGAAACCCGACGAGATCGTGAGCGTGGCCAACTATGTGCGGTCGCTGTCGGGTCTTCCAACCCGCAAGGGTTACGACGCCGCCAAGGGCGAGAAGATCTTCGTCGAGAATTGCGTCGCCTGCCATGGCGACGGCGGCAAGGGCAACCAGGAGATGGGCGCGCCGAACCTGACCGACAAGATCTGGCTCTATGGCTCGGACGAGGCGACCCTGATCGAGACCATCAGCCAGGGCCGCGCGGGCGTCATGCCGGCGTGGGAAGGGCGGCTCGACCCCGCCACGATCAAGGCGATGGCGGTCTACGTCCACTCGCTCGGCGGTGGGACATAGCCGATTGAAAGCAAGCGGGGGTGAACAAAAGCGCCCCCGTTTGCGCTGGATCAACGGGCGCGATGGCGTCGAGGCTAGGTTTAATCGCACCTTTTCGAGAAGCTCCAGGCGATGAACAAGGCCGTGAACCCGAACGAATTAACATCAGACGACGATATCGGGCCGCTCTATGCAGCCCACAAGAAGGTGTATCCCCAGAGCATCTCCGGCACGTTCCGCCGGATCAAATGGGGGTTGATGGCGTTCTGCCTCGGCGTCTACTATTTCCTGCCGTTCGTGCGCTGGAATCGCGGCATCGGTGCCCCCAGCCAGGCGGTGCTGATCGATCTCCCCAACAGCCGCTTCTACTTCTTCTTCATCGAGCTGTGGCCGCAGGAGGTCTATTACTTCACGGGCCTGCTGATCGTGGCCGCGGTGGCGCTGTTCCTGATGAACTCCGTCGGCGGCCGCATCTGGTGCGGTTATCTCTGCCCGCAGACGGTGTGGACCGACATCTTCTACGCCGTCGAGCGCTTCGTCGAGGGTGACCGCCGCGAGCGGATGAGGAAGGACAAGTCGCCCGGTCCTTTGACGCTCAAGCGCGTCTCCGAGGTCGTGCTCAAGCACTCGATCTGGCTTTTGATCGCCTGGTGGACCGGCGGCGCCTGGGTGCTCTATTTCAGTGACGCTCCGACGCTTGTGAAGCAGCTCCTCACGTTCCAGGCGCCGATGGTCGCCTATATCTGGATCGGCATCCTCACCGCCACGACCTATGTGCTCGCCGGCTACATGCGCGAGCAGGTCTGCACCTATATGTGCCCGTGGCCGCGCATCCAGGCTGCGCTCACCGACGAGTGGGCGCTCAACGTCACCTATCGCTACGACCGCGGCGAGAAACGCACGTCGGTCAAGAAGGCGGCCGAGCTGCGCGCGCTCGGCGAGCATGTCGGCGACTGCGTCGATTGCTATCAGTGCGTCGCGGTCTGCCCGACCGGAATCGACATCCGCAACGGGCCGCAGCTCGAATGCATCCAGTGCGGGCTCTGTATTGACGCCTGCGACAACGTGATGACCAAGATCGGCCGGCCGAAGCGGCTGATCGGCTATGACAACGACATCAACATCCAGCGCCGCCAGGAAGGCAAGGCGCCGGTCTATCGGATCGTCCGGCCCCGGACTATTGTCTATAGCGCCATCATCGCGGCCGTCGGCGGCATCATGATCTACACGCTGGCGACCCGCAGCCTGCTCGACGTCAATGTGCTGCACGACCGCAATCCGGTCGCAGTCAAGCTCAGCGACGGCTCGATCCGCAACGCCTACACGGTCCGGCTGCTGAACAAGAGCGGCTATGACCGCGTCGTCGCGATCGACGCGGACGGCCCGGTCAACGCGACGATCCATGTCGTCGGCGTCGATTCGGTGACGCCCGATCGACCGATGATCGTGATCCCGCGCGACTCGACCAGCGAGCTGCGCCTGCTCGTCACCGCGCCGGCGGAGAGCAATCCGGAGAAGTCGATCCCGGTCCACTTCCACGTCACCGATATCGGGCTCGGCGAGGCTGCTTCCACCACCGACCATTTCGTCGCGCCGTAAGACCAGGAGACTGCCATGGCATCCAAGCCGCTGACCGGAACCAAGGTCTTCCTGATGCTGGTCGCCTTTTTCGGCGTCGTGATCGGCGTCAACGTGACCATGATGAAGCTCGCGATCGCGACGCTGCCCGGCACCGACGTCGATAGCCCCTATGCCGCAGGTCTCACCTATGATCGCGAGATCTCCGCAGCGCGGGAGCAGGCCGCGCGCAAATGGCAGGTCACTGCCCATATCGAGCGCCGCGCCGACGGCGGCGCCGCGCTCCAGGTTGAGGCGCGCGACGCGGGCGGCCGACCGGTGACCGGGCTGAAATTCGGCGGACGCCTGGAGCGGCCGACCGACAAGCGTGCCGATCTCGCACTCGAACTCACCGAAGCCGGCATCGGCGTCTATCGCGGCAATGCCGCGTCCGTCGCGCCGGGCCAGTGGGATCTGGTGATCGAGGGCGATGCACGGGGCGAGCGCGTGTTCCTGTCGCGCAACCGCGTGATCCTGAACTGAAGGACTTCGTCATGCACGTTACGCGGGACTTCTCGCATTATGTCCGGACCGCGGGCGAAGGCGTCCAGCATATCGACCTCGCGGTCGAGGGCGTTCACTGTGCGGGCTGCATGGCCAAGATCGAGCGCGGCCTGTCCGCTATTCCGGACGTCACGCTGGCGCGCGTGAACCTCACCGACCGCCGCGTCGCGCTGGAATGGAAGCAGGGCACGCTCGACCCAAGCCGCTTCATCGATCGCCTCGAAGAACTCGGCTACAAGGCCTATCCCTTCGAGACCGAGAGCGCGGAGGTGACCGAGGTCGCGGAATCGCGCTTCCTGCTGCGCTGCCTCGGCGTCGCGGCGTTCGCCAGCATGAATGTGATGATGTTGTCGATCCCGGTGTGGTCGGGCAACGTTTCGGACATGCTGCCCGAGCAGCGTGACTTCTTCCACTGGCTCTCGGCGCTGATCACGTTGCCGGCGGCCGCCTATGCGGGACAGCCGTTCTTTCGCTCCGCCTGGCGTGCATTGTCGGCGAAGACCACCAACATGGACGTCCCGATCTCGATCGGCGTGATCCTCGCGCTCGGCATGTCCGTGGTCGAGACCATCCACCATGCCGAGCACGCCTATTTCGACGCGGCGATCATGCTGCTGACCTTCCTGCTGGTCGGCCGCTTCCTCGACCAGAACATGCGGCGGCGGACGCGGGCGGTCGCCGGCAATCTCGCCGCGCTGAAGGCGGAGACGGCGGCGAAGTTCATCGGGCCCGATGAAATCTCGCAGGTTCCGGTGGCGGCGATCCATCCCGGTGACATCGTGCTGCTGCGGCCCGGCGAGCGCTGCGCGGTCGACGGCACCGTGATCGAGGGGCGCTCCGAGATCGACCAGAGCCTGATCACCGGCGAGACGCTCTATGTCACGGCCGAGCAGGGCACGCCGGTCTATGCGGGATCGATGAACATTTCCGGCACGCTTCGCGTGCGGGTCTCGGCGGCTTCAGAATCGACCTTGCTCGCGGAGATCACGCGCCTGCTCGACAACGCGCTGCAGGCGCGTTCGCGCTATATGCGGCTCGCCGACCGCGTCTCGCGGCTCTATGCGCCGGTGGTGCATGCGACTGCGCTTCTCACCATCATCGGTTGGGTCATCGCCGGTGCGGGTTGGCATGATGCGATCGTGACCGGCGTCGCCGTTCTGATCATCACCTGTCCCTGCGCGCTCGGGCTCGCCATTCCGACGGTCCAGACGGTAGCCGCGGGCGCGATGTTCAAGGCGGGCGTCCTGCTCAACTCCGGCGATGCGATCGAGCGGCTCGCGGAAGCCGACCACGTCATCTTCGACAAGACCGGCACGCTGACGCTGCCCGATCTCGAAGTGATGAACGCGGCCGACATTCCTGCCGATATCTTCGAGCTCGCAGGCCGCCTCGCGCTGTCGAGCCATCATCCGGTGGCCGCGGCGGTTGCGCAGGCAGCCGGCGCCAGATCGCCTGTTGTCGGCGCGGTCGAGGAGGCCGGGCAGGGCGTGCGCGCGACGGTCGATGGCGTTGAGATCCGACTTGGCCGTCCGTCCTTCTGCGGCGCCGAAGCGCTGGTAGCCGACACGACGGGTTTCGATCCCGAGGCCTCCGTCGTGGCCTTCAGCAAGGGCAGCGAAAAGTTCATCCTCTCGGTGCGCCAGGGCCTGCGCCCGGATGCGCAGGCCGTGATCGCAGCGCTGAAGGCGCGCAACATCGGCATCGAAATTCTCTCCGGCGATCGTGAGCCGGCGGTGATCGCGGCGGCCCATGCGCTGGGCATCGCCGAATGGCGCGCCGGTGTCACGCCGGCCGACAAGATCGCGCGGATCGAAGAGTTGAAGCGGCGCGGCACGAAGGTGCTGATGGTCGGCGACGGCATGAACGATGCGCCCTCGCTGGCAGCAGCCCATGTTTCGATGTCGCCGATCTCGGCCGCGCATCTCAGCCAGGCCACTGCCGATCTCGTCTTCCTCGGCCGGCCGCTGGCGCCGGTCGTCGCCGCCATCGACTCGGCGCGCAAGGCGTTGCACCTGATGCGGCAAAACCTCTGGCTCGCGATTGGTTATAACGTCTTCGCCGTGCCGGTCGCGATCAGCGGCGTCGTGACGCCCCTGATTGCGGCGGCGGCCATGAGTGGATCGTCGATCCTGGTGATGCTGAATTCGCTGCGCGCACGCAGCGCCTCGCGGGAGATCGCGTGATGGAAATCCTGGTCATCCTGGTGCCGCTGGCACTCATGCTCGGTCTTGCCGGTCTCGCCGCCTTCCTCTGGTCATTGAAGAGCGGCCAGTACGACGATCTCGACGGCGCCGCCTGGCGGGCCATCGCTGACGACGATCCGCCACAGGAAGCGCCGGCGGCCAAGCGTTAGCGCTCCGCCGGCCCGCGGGTCACCCCCTTTGGACGATGGTTGCTGGACGGCCGACGGTCGTCGGGCGTAACAATGTCGCAGGATTTTGCGAAGAAGAGACAGGTAAGCTCTCTGGAGCAGGAGTGCGACGAGCATGCAGCGAAATGCCGAGGAGGGCAGGCCCAAGGACCTGCCGGGACAAATCGTGCTGGTGCTGCAGGGCGGCGGTGCGCTCGGCTCCTATCAGGCGGGCGTCTACCAGGCCCTGCACGAGGCGGGCATCGAGCCGGACTGGGTGATCGGGACCTCGATCGGGGCCATCAATGCGAGCCTGATCGCCGGCAACGCAGCGGAGAACCGGCTCGCGCGCCTGAAGGAGTTCTGGAAGCGGATGGAGCAACATCCGGTCTGGCCTCTGCGCACCGGTGTTCCCGGCTTCGACGACAAGCTGGCCTATTGGTCGACCGTCACCAACGGCATTGCCGGCTTCTTCCGGCCCAATCTGTTGGCGCATGCCGGCAATTCCTATCCGCTCGGCGCCGATCGGGCCGGCTACTATTCGACTGCGCCGCTGGAGAACACGCTGCGCGAGCTCGTCGATTTCGGCCTTGCCAATCGCTGCTCGCCGCGTCTCACGGTCGGTGCGGCACATGTCGGCTCCAGCCAGATGCGCTATTTCGACAGCCGCGACTGTGAGCTGACGGTGAAGCACGTCATGGCCTCGGGCGCGCTGCCGCCGGCCTTCCCGGCGGTGCGCATCGATGGCGAGCTCTATTGGGATGGCGGCATACTGTCGAATTCGCCAACGGAAGCCGTGTTCGACGACAATCCGCGCAAGGATTCGCTGATCTTCGCCGTGCATCTGTGGAATCCGGTCGGCGCCGAGCCGGCGACGATGGGGGAGGTCCTGAACCGGCACAAGGATGTGCAGTATTCCAGCCGGATCGCGAGCCAGATCGAGCGCCAGCAGCAGGCCCATCGGCTGCGCCACGTCATCAACCAGCTTGCTGCACGGTTGCCCGAGAGCGAGCGCGATGATCCCGCGGTGAGGGACTTGATCAGCTATGGCTGTTCGACGCGCATGCACGTGGTGCGGTTGCTGGCACCGCGGCTCGATCGCGAGACCCATACCAAAGATATCGACTTCAGCCCGTCGGGCATCATGCAGCGCTGGGACGCCGGCTACGCGCATACCCGCTCAGTGCTGACGCGCGCGCCATGGATCGGTGAATTCGATCCGCTGTCGGGCGTGGTGCTGCACGAGCATATGGACGAGATGCCGATGGCGGCGGAATAGCGCCACAAGCCGTCGTTCGCTTCATCGAATAGCCACAGGCCCTGCGGATCGTAGGCGTCTGCAGTCGAAAGGCCGTGCAAGTGGTGTCCGAGGACGATCTGGAAATTTCCCTTGATCAGGTCCGCGCTCATGCGGCGGGACCGGTCCCCGGCGTGTTCGGTCCGTCCTCAGTGACCTGGCGTATCGACCGGGAGGCTATCATTTTTCTCGGCGCCGGCCGCGCATTGTTGCTTCAACTGGCGCATCCCTGGGTCGCTGCCGCCATCGCCGAGCATTCGCGGACCCTTGCCGATCCGATCGGCCGCTTCCACCGCACCTTCGACATCGTCTTTGCCATGGTGTTCGGCTCGCTCGACCGGGCGCTGCTGTCGTCACGGCAGCTGCATCGGCGCCACTGCATGATCGTCGGTCAGATGCCCGAGACCGCCGGTCCCTTCGCGGCAGGCTCGCGCTACTGTGCCAACGACATCGCGGCGCTGCGCTGGGTTCACGCGACGCTGGCCGAGACCGCGCTCATGGTGCACGATCTGGTCCTGCCGCCGCTCTCGGCGGAGGAGCGCGAGCGCTATTGGACCGAGAGCCGGGCGTTTGGCGCCTTGTTTGGGTTGACGGCCGACGACCTGCCGGCCGACTGGGTCGGCTTTGCGGCCTACACCGCGGCGATGGTGCAGTCGGACACATTGACTGTCAGCGCGGCGGCACGCGAGGTCGCCGCGCAGATTCTTGGTGGCGCGCGTCCTTGGTTGCGGCCACCGCGATGGTACCGCTCGCTCACCGCGAGCCTGCTGCCGGAGCGCTTGCGCTCGGGCTTCGGTTTCGAGCTCGACGAGGGCGACACCAAGTCTGCCGACAACGCGCTGAAATGGATAAGGCGCGTCTATCCGAAATTACCGGACAGGCTGCGTTATGTCGGCCCCTATCAGGAAGCGCAGGCGCGGTTGCGGGGCGAGCCGCACCCCGATTGGATGACCCGCTGCCTCAACAGGGCCTGGATCGGACGGCCGCAGATGGATGTGCGGGGGAGGGAGTGATGTTCAATCACCGTCATTGCGAGCGCAATCCAGAGGCGCCTCACACCGCCGCAAGCTTCCGGTACAGCGCGCTGTAGCTGCCGGCCGAGACGCTCCAGGAGAACGACCGCCCCATGGCGCTGCGGCGCATGGAGTCGAGCTGGTCGTGCGCCATGAAGGCCGAGAACGCTCGCCGGATGCCGCCGAGGAAAGATTCGTGCGAGGGTTTTGAGAACAGGAAGCCGGTCTCGCCGTCGGTGATGGTCTCGGCCAGGCCGCCGGTCTGGTGACCGATCGGCAGCGAGCCGAAACGCTGGGCATACATCTGGCTGAGCCCGCAAGGCTCGAAGCGCGACGGCATCAGGGTGAAGTCGCTGCCGGCGAAGATGCGTCTCGCCTGGGCGTCGTTGAAGCCGATCGCGACCCCGATCGCGTCGGGACGGCGGCGATGCGCGTCGATCAAGGCCTGCTCGAGTGCCGGTTCGCCGGCGCCGGTGACCACGATCTGGCCGCCGGCGTCGATGATCTCGTCGGCCGCCGACAGCACGAGGTCGATGCCCTTCTGATGCACGAGGCGGGCGACGATGCCGAACATCGGGCCGCGCGACACTGCAAGCCCGAACTGCTTGCGCACGTAGTCCGCATTGGCTTTCTTGCCAACCCAGTCGCCTGCGCCGAACTGCTGGGCGAGCTGCGCGCAGGAGCGCGGGTCCCAGCTCTCGTCGATTCCGTTGACGATGCCGGTGAGCTCGGACGCGTCCGAGCGCAGGCGGAGCAGACCCTCCAGGCCGCAGCCGAATTCGGCCGTGGTGATCTCCCGCGCATAGGTGCCGCTGACGGTGGTGAGGTGCGAGGCGTAGACTAGCCCGGCCTTGAGGAAGGAGAGCTGATCGTAGAACTCGACACCGTCGATATGGAACGAGCTCTCCGGTGCGCCGATGCGCCGCAGCGAGTCCTTCGGGAAGAGCCCCTGATAGGCGAGGTTGTGAATAGTCAGGATCGACGGCAGCCTGGATCCGCGCCAGGCGAGGTAAGCCGGCACGAGCGAGGCCTGCCAATCATTGGCATGGATCAGGTCCGCTGCCCAATTCTTGTCCAGCTTGCCCATGGCAAGCTCAGCGGCTGCCGAGGCAAAGCGCGCGAAGCGAATGTCGTTGTCGGGCCAGTCGCGCCCGGACTCGTCGCCATAGGGGTTGCCAGGCCGGTCGTAAAGTTGTGAGCACAACAGCACATAGACCGGCATGCCGTCCTTGGTCGCGGCCCGTCCGAGCGAGCAGGCCGGCATCTCCGCCAACGCCGGGCAACGGCCAACGATCTGAATATGCGTGAGTTGTTCGATGATGTCGCGATAGCCGGGCAGCATGACCCGGATATCGGCGAGAGGGCGAAGGGCTCGGGGAAGAGCCGCGGAAACGGCGCCGAGCCCGCCAACGCGGACGAAATCGTCCATCTCGGTTGTGACGAACAAGACCCTCAAGAACGATTGCCTTTTTCCGATCCCGCTTGCTGCTATGCAAGAACGGGTCCAGTTGCCCCTGGAAATCTCAAGCCACCCGCGAGTCGCGTCCGTTCGGTAAAGACTTTCCTCCTCAGCCGCCGCCATCTAGGGTCGGCGCACCAACAAAAGAGATAGTTCCTAAGGGACCCGAGGACTCGGCAAGGACGCAGCAAGCATGCAGCTAGCAGATAAGCATGAGGGAACGACGACAAAGGCCTTCGCCGGCCTGCGGGTGCTGGATTTTTCGACCACCATCGCTGGTCCGCACTGCGCGCGGATGCTCGCCGACATGGGCGCCGAGGTCATCAAGATCGAGACCGACGGCGGCGAGACGATGCGCACCCGGCCGCCGCTGCGCAAGGGATGCAGCACCGTGTTCGGCCAGCTCAACGTCGGCAAGAAGAGCGTCGTGCTCGACCTCAAGTCCGAGGACGGCAAGGAGGCGGTCCGCCGGCTGGCCGCGACCGCCGACATTCTGGTCGAGAACTTTCGCCCCGGCGTGATGCACCGGCTGCGGCTCGACTACGACAGCTTGCGCCCGGTCAACCCGAAGCTGATCTATTGCTCGATCTCGGGCTACGGCCAGAGCGGCCCCTCGGCCGAACTGCCGGCCTATGCGCCGGTGATCCACGCCGCCTCCGGCTATGACATGGCGCATCTCGCCTACCAGCCCGGCCGTAACCGCCCCGATTATTGCGGCATCTACCACGCCGACGTCGTCACCGGCACCTACGGCTTCGGCGCGATTGCGTCTGCGCTCTATCAGCGCACCGTGACCGGCCTCGGCCAGCACGTCGATGTCTCCATGCTGGAGTCGATGCTGACCTTGACTGTGATTGAGTTGCAGAGCTCGCAATTTGCGGTGAAGGCGCCGCCGCGTCCAATGTTCGGTCCGACCGAGACGGCGAACGGCTACGTCATGATCACGGTCGCCAGCGAGAAGACGTTTCAAGAATTGATGGGCGTGATCGGTCGCCCTGAATGGATCTCCGATACGCGCTTCTCCGCCTACGGCACGCGGCGCGACAACTGGGCGGATATGATGGACGGGGTCGAAGCC
>JAEWFG010000288.1 GCA_023388935.1 Pseudomonadota bacterium
TCAGGCGGTGAAAAGCCGAAGGCAATCCTGTGCGCCTCGTCAGAGGAGATATGCGGCCGCATCAATCGGACCAAAAAACCGCGCTCTCACGAATAGGACGGGCTAGCGCACGGTGGATCGGATGGGACTCTGTATAAGTATTCTTCAGGGCGCTCATCAAATGAAAGGCGAAATGGTGGCCTTCATTCTTCAGTTCTTTGAAAGCCTCAACATGAGTCTTTCGGGAGGCCGTAACCTTCTCTAGCATTTTGCGAGTGTCGGCACTCTCTATTGCCCTCAAGAAAAGCGAATACGACTCAATTGCACGGTCCGCGTTGGCTCGACATGTCGTCTGAATCCGCTCAATCGGAGGAAGCGCGATAAGATCTCGCATGAGCTTCTTCTTCTGCTGAACGGAGCGCTGATACATCTCGGCGGCCATTACAACTCCGCTAAAGTAAATCAGTTTGCGCGAGAATATCAGTTTTATATTCCTAATGCCCCAGGGCTTATTATCTTCAAACGTCTTGTACTCGAAATCGACGCAGATAGTTCGGTAGTAGCGGATCAGGTCATTCAAAAAGAACATACCAATCTGGTGATCAGTTATTTCATCCCCGATGTACCGCTCGATTAGTTCGTCCCTCTGCTTCTCGAAGAGCCCCTTGTTATTGATTGCGAACCCCTCGATCAGAAACAATACACGCCGCGTGATGTTTGCATTGTCATCCTGCATCCCCCCAATGTTCTTTGAAAGATCACCTAACTCTAGTCTGCTTCCAAACACTCCCCCTGCAGAAGGTAGCTTGCCGATTGTCCTCTTAACTATTGCCCGAACACCGATGTCAGCTCGTTTACGATCTCTTTCGGAAGCTCCAGTTGGGTGTAGGATGAAATAATCAAAATCGGACTGCGCTGACGCTTCCCTTCTAGGGTACGACCCATTTGCTACGACCGCGCAATGAGGAATGTCTGCAGCGTTGAGCGCCTTCTCCAGCTTCCTTATCTTGTTTTCTGCGAATTCTCTGCTTCTATCTATTATGTTTTCTACCTTCATTTCTCCCCTTCACCTCATTGTACCGATCGTTCAATTTGTTGAACTGTCTAGGTGCAGCCCTTTTGTCGATCTTAAAGGTTCGAACACGTTGCACGTTGGGCGCCTCCTCTCGCTGGCCCGCAAGCACATCCTCGAACTCACGACCAAGCTCAGCTTCAAACTCCTCGTCATTAAGGAAGAAATGATCGCCCCGAATTCTCGGTTTCAGCAGATTGAGGGTGCGAGTGAATGCCTCATCGTACGTCGCGTAGTGAGCTGCGAAAATATGCTCGTTATAGACACAACTCTTAAGATCCCAAAACAGGTCGAGCTGGCGGACCCGCACGTGCTCACGGGCCAGCGAACCGATCAGCGCAGAGCGATCTAAAGACGTATCAATATTGAAGAACTCAGCTGCCCGTATAATTCCCTCAATCGTGTCAACATTGATCGAGCCGTAGTACAGGCGATAAACAGCCGGTATCGACCAAGGATCTCGGACAAATCGTCGGTAATCTATCCAAAGCCCGAAACGTTTCAGGAGACGCGAAACCTCGCTATCTTCGTTCTCGATAATAGTCTGAAGGGCTATGTGGTGGTTTAGGCCGAACACAGCAGAGAAAAACGGCTCCGACGAGTGCGAATACGGGCCATGTCCAACATCATGTAGAAGTGCGTTCGCCACAGCGATCCGCAGTTCACCCGCCGAGAGGCTCATGTGGTCGCATATCGAACACATTATTTCAGCGACGCCGAGCGAATGATCCAAGCGCGACCCAGACGAGGAGTTGTTACTGTTCTTCGGTCCTGTAGACATGCGATCGATTGCGCCCAGGAATGAGACCTTACCCAAGCGCTGGAATGAACGACTTTCAACAATAGCAGAGGCCATGTCTCGAATATCGACGGGCATCGCCTCAAAAAGCGAAAGATAAGAACCCATCTCGGCTCCAAACCGACCGGCCAATCAGCGAATCGAGGCTGGTCGATCACACTCTAAGCCACATTAGGCGCGCGAAATGCACCAAGGGCCTTGAGCATTACCGACCCAAATAGAATGAATTTCTTCAACTTTAACGCGCGCTATGACGTCGTCAAACTTTTCGGCGACCTACTTTGGTCTTATCCTCAAATATTCAAATATAATGGCACTTAGCGAGGCTATGCCTCGCATGAGTAAGGCCTCCTGATCGCATAACCGGGCCTACAGCCCGGTATACCCCGCCTTCACGGGGTCAACGCTGCCGTCGAGCTGGCGCAGATAGGTCAGGCCGAAGACTGTCAACCTGTGGGGGTCCTTCTCGCCGGCTTCCATCAACGTGTTCAGGTAGATCGTGACCTTGGCCCGCGCCTCCTCGCTGGCCGCCGCGGTGCGGTTGGCGAGTAGGTCATAGGTCTGCATGATGCGGTCGATGGCAGCTTCCATGGCACCCTCTGGTTCTTGCCGATTTTCTTGCGAATTTTGGGAGTCTTGATCAGGCAACCGCGCGGGCCTCGGACTGTGCCTCGAATCGCGAGATCGCCTTGTTGGCGAGCCTGATCTTGTTGAACTCGCCGTGCTGAAGCAGCTTGATGATGATCTCGAGCAGGCGCTCATTGGTAACGAGCGTGTCGGGAATGGCGCCGGAGCGGCGGAGGTAATTCGCAGCGATGGCATAGGCATCGCTTACGAGTTCGATGTTCGTTGCCTGAAGCCCGCGCTCGACCAGCATCGCATCCTCCGATCCGGACAGACAACGGCGGTGCGGGGAACAGGTTCCACCCGGCGGGGCCAATTTTTTCGCAGCCGCGAAATGAAAAAACGCACCGGTCCGGGCAGAGCCGGGCCGGCGCGCTTGGGGAAGTTAGGCACGTTCGGGAGGCTTGCCGGTCTTGTTGCGGGCCGGCTTGGCCTTGGTCCCTCGTAAAACTCAGAGCCGATACAGGATCTGGTCGGTCCAGAACCGCTCGAGGCGGTGCAGCGACTTGTTGAGCGTGGAGAACTCCTCGCCCGAGATGCCGCCGACCTGCTCGACCGTCTTGACGTGCTTCTGATAGAGCGTGTCGACGATACGGCGCACTTCCTGACCCTGCGGGGTCAGGCGAATGCGCACCGAGCGGCGATCAACGCGCGAGCGCTGATGATCGAGGAAGCCGAGTTCGACGAGCTTCTTCAAATTGTAGGAGACGTTGGAGCCGAGATAGTAACCGCGCGTGCGAAGCTCGCCCGCGGTCAGCTCCTTGTCGCCGATGTTATAGAGCAGGAGCGCCTGCACCGAGTTGATGTCCGCACGACCGCGGCGATCGAATTCATCCTTGATGACGTCGAGCAGCCGGCGATGCAGCCGCTCCACCAGAGTCAAAGCTTCCAGATAGAGCGTCTGCACCGAGCCCTGCTGGCCGGAAACGCGCTCTGCGGTATCTGCCGCAGTTGCGACGGCTTTCATCATGACACTTCCCCTGTTGTCGTTTTTATCGACACTTATTCGACGAAACTTGTGTCTCGCCTGATAGGTGCAACTTAAGGGGCCCGTTTGAAGATCAGCTTAAACAAGACAATAAAGAGATCATGAATTTAAGACAGTGAATTGCGTATTAAGCCTGTGCCACAAGCACTTTTCGCAACCGTCTGTTGACCCTCGCAAGGTCCTGTTCACCCTCCGTCCGCCCCGATTGTCGCATTCCAGAACAGCCCCGCCCCGTTTCGAAACGCACGCGTAACGGCTGTGGCGAAACACGCTGGTTAGCGAAAAGTTAGAGCGAATTTTACGCAACGATCGGTCAACCAAGCGCGCACAACTTCCGCCAGCTCCGCTCTCGTGTCCCGGACAAGCGAAGCGGAGCGAAGAGCCGGGACCCAGAGGCCACAAACGAGATCGCGGAGAGATGGGCCCCGGCTCAGCAGCGCACCACTCCGTGCTGCGCTGCGTCCGGGGCACGCACATCCGAACAACCCGAACCGCTACGGCGGCCGTTCCCGCGCGGCCATCCAGGCGAGCGCGAGATAGGCGGCGAGCATGAAGACTTCGACCCCGACCACGATCAGGCTGCCGCCATAGATGCCCGGGAACATCAGCTCGATTACCGCCATCGACACCACGGTCGTGAGCCACACCACCGCGCCCCAGGGCGTGGCCAGCCACAGGCCGACCGCGGCGACGAGTTCGATCACGGCGAAGTAGACGGTGGCGGCCTGCCAGGCCATCGACTGGTTCTCGAACGCCTCGTCCTCGCCGCCGACGAAGCCGGTGACCTGCGCCCAGTGATAGAGACCCTTGAGGATCGACAGCACCGCCATCACGCGCAGGAACAGCACGAGCCGACGCGTCCAGACATTGTCGTCGGACTCCGGGCGCTCCGACGAGATCGCAGCGACTGACGTCGCCTTGTCTCGGGCATTGGCGCTGTCGCGGGCCGCATCGCGGGTGGAGATCTCGGACATGGCCCCCTTCTGGCTGCTTCGCCCTGCAAAATCAATCGGCTGCCATCCCTTGCGGCAGGTCAAGCCGCGGTGACGGGAACCATGCGAACTGGTATAAGAATAATTCCAGCCGGAGGAAGAGTGTAATGGCGATCAAATACGGACGTCCGATCGAATTGCGCGAGGTTTCGCGCCGGGATGGCGCAGCAGCCTCCCCTGCCCTCGATCTGACCGTCCGCCCGCGCCGCAACCGCAAGGCCGAGTGGGCGCGGCGCATGGTGCGCGAGAACGTGCTCACGACGGACGATCTGATCTGGCCGCTGTTCCTGATCGACGGCAACAACAAGCGCGAACAGATCGCCTCGATGCCGGGCGTCGACCGGCTCAGCGTCGATCAGGCTGTACGCGAGGCTGAACGCGCGATGAAGCTGACCATCCCTTGCATCGCGCTGTTTCCCTACACCGACCCGTCCCTGCGCGACGAGGAGGGCTCGGAAGCGACTAACCCGAACAACCTGGTCTGTCAGGCGGTGCGCGCGATCAAGAAGGAGTTTCCGGAGATCGGCGTCCTCTGCGACGTCGCGCTCGATCCCTTCACCAGCCACGGCCATGACGGCCTGATTTCCGACGGCAAGATCTTGAACGACGAGACGGTTGCCGTGCTGGTGCGTCAGGCGCTGGTGCAGGCCGAGGCCGGCTGCGACATCATCGCGCCCTCCGACATGATGGATGGCCGCGTCGCCGCGATCCGCGAGGGGCTGGACCGCACCGGTCTGCTCGACGTGCAGATCATGGCCTATGCGGCAAAATACGCTTCCGCCTTCTACGGTCCGTTCCGCGACGCCATTGGCTCCGCCAAGACGCTGACCGGCGACAAGCGCACCTACCAGATGGACAGCGCCAACACCGACGAAGCGCTGCGCGAGGTCGAGCTCGACATCGCAGAGGGCGCCGACATGGTGATGGTGAAGCCCGGCATGCCCTATCTCGACGTGGTCCGCCGGGTGAAGGACACGTTTGCGATGCCGACCTTCGCCTATCAGGTCTCCGGCGAATACGCGATGATCGCAGCCGCCGCGAACAACGGCTGGCTCGACGGCGAGCGCGCCATGATGGAGAGCCTGCTGGCGTTCAAGCGCGCCGGCGCCGATGGTGTGCTCAGCTATTTCGCGCCGAAGGCGGCGGAAAAGCTCAGGGCGCAGGGGTAAGGCGTACGCGATCTCCTCCGCCCCCGAATTGCCGGAATATTTGCGATTGTTAATCCCGGCGCCCTTGGCACGGGGATGGCCTGTTCCCATGTCGTGCCACGAGGGTTTCCCCTGGGAGGACGGACATGTCGTATGACTCGGGTAGTTCAGGCGCCTGGCGCAATGATAGCGGAGCGCAGCCGCACGCCTACGACCCCTATCTGCACCCGGAACTGTTCCGCGGCGTCGCGACACGGCGGGTGTTCGCCTTCCTGATCGACATCATCGTGATTTCGGTGCCGGTGATCCTCGGCTACCTCTTCATCGCGGTGTTCGGCGTGATCACGCTCGGCATCGGTTGGGCGCTCTTCTGGCTGGCCTGGCCTGCGTCGGTGGTGTGGGCCATCGTCTATTACGGTGCCTGCATCGGCGGTCCGTCATCGGCGACGATCGGCATGCGGGTGATGGATCTGGAGTTGCGCACCTGGTACGGCGCGCCCGGCTATTTCGTGCTCGGCGCGACCCACGCCGTGCTGTTCTGGGTGACGGTGTCGTTCCTGTCACCCTTTGTCGTGCTGGTCGGCCTGTTCAATGGCCGGCGGCGCCTGCTGCACGATTTCGTGCTGGGAACGGTCGTGATCAATAACTCAGTCCGCGCACCTGTCCCACAGGCAACGACCTACTAACTGGGATCGACTAAGCTGACTGCTGATCTGACCTGCGGAGCAGAACGATTGACCGGGGGCATCCGTAGCGCGATGCTGATCCCCACTTCGGAGGCCCACGACGTCCCTTGACCCAGCACTCGCGCGATACCCCCCAATTTTACCTCACGGCGCCCTCGCCTTGCCCGTATCTGCCGGGCCGGCATGAGCGCAAGGTGTTCACGCACCTCGTGGGCGAGCGTGCGGGTGACCTCAACGACCTCCTGACCCATGGCGGCTTCCGCCGCAGCCAGTCGATCGCCTATCGGCCGGCTTGCGACCAATGTCGCGCCTGCGTCTCGGTCCGGGTCATCGCCAACGAGTTCCGCCCTTCCCGCAATTTCCGCAAGGTGCTGGCGCGCAACGCCGACATCATCGGCGAGCAGCGCAGCGCGGTGCCGACCTCCGAGCAATATTCGGTGTTTCGCGCCTATCTCGACGCCCGCCACCGTCATGGCGGCATGGCCGACATGACCGTGCTGGACTACGCCATGATGGTCGAGGACAGCCATGTCGAAACCCGCGTCATCGAGTACCGCAAGCGCGGCCCCGACAGCGGCATTACCGGCCGCGGCGAGGAACTGATCGCGGTGGCGCTGACCGATGTGCTCAGTGACGGCCTGTCGATGGTCTATTCGTTCTTCGAGCCGAGCCAGGTTAGCCGCTCGATGGGCACCTTCATGATCCTCGACCACATCGCCCGCGCGCGGCGTCAGGGCCTGCCTTACGTCTATCTCGGCTACTGGATCGAGGGCTCCAAGAAGATGGACTACAAGGCCCGATTCCTGCCACAGCAGCGCCTCGCGCCCTCAGGCTGGCTGCGCATCGATGCGCAGGGTGATGCGGCGTCCGAGCCACAGGATTAGTTCTCTCGTCATGCCCCGCGAACGCGGGGGATGGATTCACGTTTGAAGTGCAACGGTTGATCTGAGTTCAGAGAATGCCTCGGCGGGTGTCTTGAAGTCCAGGCATTTGCGTGGGGTGTCATTGAAGCGCTGAACATGCCGTCTAAGATC
>JAEWFG010000056.1 GCA_023388935.1 Pseudomonadota bacterium
CGGTCCATCCCAAGCTTGAATCACAGCCAAGCCAGAATGAGAATCCTGAATCCCAACAGACCCTAGGCCAAGCAGCGCCAAGCGAATGAGGACCACCGCCATAAAGCCACGCGCTCTACGTGCTGCAATTTGCATCGCTAAATAGCAAGGTCGCGCGACATCCCGGGCGACGGGTGGTGCCTTGAAGAAGCCCCATTATTTCGCTAGATTGTGATCATCGATACTTGGCCGAACGACTGGGCCGCTTCGCCTCGTTTCCGACGGGCGCGCACGCTTCAGATGATTTTTCCAAAACATCGACTCATCAGGACTATGGGCGCATTGAAGCGTACCGGTCCACGTGCGTATCTTCTCTAATGAAGGAAATCCCCATGGCTATGGGCACCGTGAAGTGGTTCAACAATCAAAAGGGCTTCGGTTTCATCCAGCCGGACGACGGCGACAAGGACGTGTTCGTGCACATCAGCGCGGTTGAGCGCGCTGGCCTCTCGACCCTCAACGAGGGTCAGAAGGTCTCGTTCGACATCGTCGCCGACCGTCGCAGCGGCAAGTCCTCCGCTGACAATCTCCGCGTCGGCTAAACGCCGCGCCAGGGCGCTCTGACCGCGGACGTACCGGCAGAGTGCAAAGCTAACAGGCCCCGCGACCGGGATGCGGTCCGCGGGGCTTTTGTTTTGGGGCGCCTATAGCTGTCATTCCGGGGCGCCCGCAGGGCGAGCCCGGAATCCATCGCGCGTCGGTCTCTGCGGCACAATGGATTCCGGGCTCGCGCTACGCGCGCCCCGGAATGACGGCGCGGAGTTAGCTCGCCTTCTTCAGCACCGAGACGAAGAAACCATCGGTGCCGGTGCGGCGCGGCGTCATCAGCCAGCCTTCGGCCGATTGCAGCGCGGCTTGCGCAAACGCCTCGGCCTTCTCCCAGAGCACGCTCGCGGTCTGCTCCGGCGGCACGACCGAGAACTCGGGATGGCGCGCGACGAACGCCCTCACCTGCTCACCGTTCTCCTCCTGCAGCACCGAGCAGGTGATGTAGGCGATGCGGCCGCCGGCCTTCACCAGCGGCACGGCGCGCTCCAGCACCTCGGCCTGGTCCCTGAGGCGGATCTCCAGCGCGCCGGGACGCATGCGCCATTTGGCGTCGGGATTGCGGCGCCAGGTTCCGGTTCCCGTACAGGGCGCATCGATCACGACGAGATCGGCTGTGCTGCGGATATCGGCCAGCGGATCGGCCTCGCCCTTGGGGGTGCGGACATCGGCATTGTGGACGCCGGCGCGCGACAGCCGCTCATGGATCGGCGCGAGCTGGCGCTTGTCGCTGTCGGTCGCAATCAGCCGGCCCTTGCCCTGCATCAGCGCAGCGAGCGCCAGCGTCTTGCCGCCGGCGCCGGCGCAGAGGTCGATCACCTGCTCGCCGGGTTTTGCCGCGGTGAAGGCGGCCGCAAGCTGCGATCCCTCATCCTGCACTTCAACGCCACCCTTGATGAAATCCTCTTCGGCCTGGATGCCGGGGTTGCGCGCATCGGCCGAAAGCTCGATGCGCAGGCCGGTTGCCGACCACGGCGTCGGTTTCGCATGAAGATGAGCCAACGCGCGCAGCACCTTGTCGCGATTGGATTTTAGCGTGTTGACCCGCAAGTCCAAAGGCGCCCTGCTCGCCATCGCGGCCGCCTCCGCCGCGCGGTCCTCGCCGAACACTTTGGCCAGATGGGAATCGAGCCATTCGGGATAGTCACCGGCAATCGGAGCCGGCGCATCCTCGAGGGAACGTGAGGCGAGCGCGGCCTGCTCGGCCTCGGTCAGCGGCGCCGGTGCAAAGCGGCTGCCGTCGAACAAGGCTGCCATGGTCGCCACGTCCATGTTGCGCTCGAGGCGGAGCATGCCGATCAGCCGCGCCCGCGCGGTATCGGCGTCCATCAGGAACGCGCTCGAGGCATAGCGGCGCAGCACGTCCCAGACGAGGCCGGCAATGGCGGCGCGGTCGCCGGAACCTGCAAAGCGGTGCGCGGTGCCCCACTCCTTCAGCGCCTTGGCCGCAGGCACGCGGTCTCTTTCGATGATGTCGATCAGTTCGATGGCTGCGGACAGCCGGGCAGCGGGGGTCATTTGACTCTTTCAGATCAGCAACAAAATCTTCAGCGCGAAGTAGATCCACATCGCCAGCAGCACGAGGACGCCGGCGAGCCAGACCGTCGAGCGCCGGCCGAGATCGTTCGAGGAGACGAACACGCCGGCATGGGCGAACCGCGTCACCACGAACACCCAGGACATCAGCACGATGAAGAGATCGGCGTGGCGTAAGGGGAGCGTTAGCGCGATCAGGATGTAGAACAGCACCGGCAACTCGAACTGGTTCCGGTAGCAATTGGCAATCTGTGTGGCACCCTTTGGCCAGTTCGGCTCGCCGAGCGCAATGTCGCGGATTCTGGTCTCGCCCGAGACCAGCGTCTGCCGGCGCGCCAGGACCATGCCGATCAGGAACGCGAAGGTAAGCCCGATCTGGACGAAGACCGGCAGCAAGACCATTTGAACGGACATCGGAACTTTCCCAACCGGCAGGGGCCGCCGGACCGTCCATTAGCCGTCACCGTTGCCCCTGACAATCAACGACTTGAACCGGCGTTCCAAATGGGGCGGCCAACTGCCAATAGTTAAAGCGATTTTTCGTCCCCTTCGGGGCGCAAGGCGAGACCTGCATGATCCGCTACCACGTGTTTTGATGTCATCGTTTCGACGCCTGTCCGGGCTATGATCAGCCCATGTCCGAATTTCGCCTGACCCAGATTTCCGACACCCATCTTGGCCAGCGTTTCCCCGGCCTGATCGCGAATTTCCACCGGGTCAGTGAGCATATCGACGCCGGCAGGCCCGATCTCGTCGTCAACACCGGTGACGTTTCATTCGACGGGCCGACCGGCCCCGACGACGTCGCATTCGCCAGAAGCCTGCACGATGCCCTGCCCGTCGCGTGCCGCTACCTTCCCGGCAATCACGACATCGGCGACAATCCGACCGCGGTCGGGCCCGCGCCCAAGCCGCCGGTTGCGGAGACGCACCGCCGGCAGTTCTGCGACATCATCGGCGAAGACCATTGGTCGTTCGAGGCCGCGGGCTGGTGCTTCATCGGCCTCAACTCGCTGGTGATGAATTCCGGGCTCGCCTTCGAGGCCGAGCAGTTCGACTGGCTGTCCCAGGAGATCGCGCGCGCCAACGGCAGGCCGGTCGCGTTGTTCCTGCACAAGCCGGCGTTTCTCGACCTGCCCGACGATCCCGAAACGCCGGAGACCGCGATCCGCTACGTGCCGCAGCCGGCGCGGGCGCGGCTGATCGAGATGTTTGCGGATGTCGATCTGCGCCTCATCGCCAGCGGGCACGTGCACCAGCGGCGCGACTTCACCTATCGCCACACCCGCCACGTCTGGGCGCCGTCGGCAGGCTTCAAGATCAACGACCAACGCCAGGACCGCATCGCGATCAAGGAAGTCGGCCTCGTGGAATACCGCTTCCAGCCCGACAGCGTCGAGGTGCGCCACGTCCGTGCAGCGGGCCAGGTCGATGTCGATATCGAAGAACTCTTCGCCCAGATGGGCGGCGAGCACTAACGCGCGATGACTCTTTCTTAACCATCGGCGCTCGGGCTGTGGCGCTGACGCAGCTAAAGTTCCGTTCCGATGGAGGAACGGAACTTTAGCTTTCTCTTTGACGCGTTTTCTTGACGCGATCCGGTATCCACTTCGCTTGAAAAGGTTTTCAGGCCTTGTCCGGCCCGACCCGCACCAGCTGCTTGCCGAAATTGGCCCCCTTCAGGAGCCCCATGAACGCGCCGGGTGCGCTCTCCAGACCCTCGGTGACGAACTCCTTGTACTTCACCTTGCCGTCGCGGACCCAGGCCGACATGTCGTGCAGGAAGTCGCCATGGCGGCTGGCGAAGTCGGAGACGATGAAGCCGCGGAAGGTCAGCCGCTTGGTCAGCGTCGCGCGCATCATGGACGCCGCCCATTTCGGCGGCTTGGCCTCGGTGTCGTTGTAGTGCGCGATCAGGCCGCAAACCGGGACGCGCGCGAACGGATTGAGCAGCGGGAACACCGCCTCGAACACTGCGCCGCCGACATTCTCGAAATAGACGTCGATGCCCTTCGGGCAGGCGTCCTTCAGCTTCGCCGCGAGATCGGGATCGCGATGATCGATGCAGGCATCGAAGCCCAGCTCTTTCACCACGTAGTCGCACTTGTCCTTGCCGCCGGCGATGCCGACCGCGCGTGCACCCTTGATCTTGGCGATCTGGCCCACGGCCGAGCCAACGGCACCGGAGGCTCCGGCGACGACAACAGTCTCGCCGGGCTGCGGCTTGCCGATGTCGAGCAGGCCCGTATAGGCGGTCATGCCTGGCATGCCGAGCACACCGATCGACGTCGAGATCGGCCCGAACTTCGGATCGACCTTGATCAGGCCCTTGCCGTTGGAGATGGCGTGCGTCTGCCAGCCCGAACGGATGCGCACGATGTCGCCCTTGGCGAAGTCCGGATTGTTCGAGGCTGCGACCTCGCTGACCGCCTCGCCTTCCATCACGCCGCCGAGCGGCACCGGCGCAGCATAGGACGGCCCCTCACTCATGCGCCCGCGCATATAAGGATCGAGCGAGAGCCAGATCGTGCGCAGCAGGACTTCACCCGCCGCGGGCGTCGGGACTGCGAATTCCTCAATGCGGAAATCGGACGGCTTGGGCTCGCCGACGGGACGTGCGGCGAGAACGATGCGTTTGCCTTGGGACATGATGGCTTCCTCCGGATTGTCTTTCGCCGCGAACGGAAGCGGAGGGAGCGAAGCGCGTCAATACAAAAGGATTGGAGCGGTTAGTCGCAGAGACATGCGCCGCTCTCGTGTCTCGGACGCGCTGCAGCGTGCAACGCTGCTGCGCAGAGC
>JAEWFG010000091.1 GCA_023388935.1 Pseudomonadota bacterium
GATCAACCAGTCAGCCCGCTCCGCAACCCGAATATCGCCAAATGACATTCAAAGCTCCCACCAAACCGGTCAAAGCTTTGAATCACATTCAGAAATCGCTGGGAATCACTTTCGGGCATCCCGTAGCCCGCTTGCGGGAGGGTGTCTCCGCAACGGGACAATCCCAAGCGGAAAAAGCCCTCACCCGGCGCTTTGCGCCGACCTCTCCCGCAAGCGGGAGAGGTGCCCCCGATGCAGCCGTGCAACGAAACGGCGAAATCAGCCCGAGATCGCGCCGCGCACTGCGGCGATGATTCGCTCCTGATCGGCTTCGGTCAGATAGGGGTGCATCGGCAGGCTGATAACGTCCTGCGACAGGCTCTCGCAGCCCGGCAGGCCGCCCTCTGCGACCGGATACTGCTTGTAGGCGGTCTGCTGATGCATCGATTTGCCGTAATAGATTGCGGTCGGCACGCCCTGGGCCTTCAGCGCGGCGGCAAAACCGTCGCGGTCGGTGCCTTTGGGCAGGCGGATCGTGTACTGCGCCCAGACCGAGGTATTGCCGGGGCTAAGACGCGGCACGGTAACTACATTGCCAAGCCCTCGCGCATAGCGCTCAGCAACCCTGTTGCGGGCGGCGATCTCGTCGTCGAAAATCTTCAGCTTCTCGATCAGGATCGCGGCCTGCATGGTGTCGAGCCGGCCGGTCAGGCCCAGGCGGACGTTGTCGTATTTGTCCACGCCCTGCCCGTGCACGCGGATGCTGCGCAGTGTCGCGGCGAGTTCGTCGTTGTCCGTGAAGATTGCGCCGCCGTCGCCGAAGCAGCCGAGCGGCTTGGCCGGGAAGAAGCTGGTCGCGGTGGCGAGTGCAAGCGTACCGAGCTTGCGGCCCTTGTAGCTCGCGCCAAAACCCTGTGCGGCATCATCAAGCACGAACAGGCCTTCGGCCTTCGCGATGTCCGCGATGGCGTCGTGATCGGCGGGCTGTCCGAACAGGTCGACCGGAATGACCGCGACCGGCTTAAGGCCGGCCTTGCGCGCGGTCGCGATGCCGCGCTTCAGGGACTCCGGACTCATGTTGAAGGTCGCCTCATCCACGTCGACATAGACCGGCGTCGCGCCGGTCCGCGCCACCGGTGAAGCCGTTGCGATGAAGGTGAACGACGGACACAGCACGGCATCGCCGGGCCCGACGTTCTTCGCCATCAGGACCATCAGGATCGCATCGGTGCCGCTGGCGCAGGCCACGACGTGCTTGGCACCGCAATAGGCCGCAAGCTGCGCCTCGAGCTCGGTGACCTCAGGCCCATTGACGAACTGGCAATGGTCGAGAACGCGCTTGACGGCGGCATCGAGCGAGGCGCCGAGCCGGCGGCGCTGCGCGCCGACGTCGATGAAGGGAATGGGTTCGGAACGCAGATGCTGGTTCATGGCGCCTTGCGAGTTCTGAGCGGTCGACATGGAGAAGGATCAGCCGGCGACGCGGCGCGGCTCTTTGCGGGCGGGCGACGTGACCGCCGGCCGCGACGACGTTTCAAGACATCGCGTGGCGATCTCGAGGCTGGCAACGCCCTCGTCGCCGGTCACCGCCGGCGTCTCGCCGTGGCGCACGGCCTTGAGGAACGCGATCAACTCGGCGCGGAGCGGCTCGTCATGGCCGACCGGCGGATGCCGCATCGAATAGCTGCCGTCCGGTTTAAAGCCGAAGCACTCGGTGACTTGGCGCGTCAACAGATCGCCCATCACGTATTTGCCGCGGGTCGCGACAGTGACGCTGCGCGCCTTGAACGGCGTCAGCCAGTTGGTGTTGATGTGGGCGAGCACGCCGCTGGCAGTGCGGAACTGCAAGAGCGCGATGTCCTCGCGCTCGGCGACAGCACTCGACAATTGCGGCTGCACCTCAACGATGTCGGATTCGGTGAACCAGCGGATCAGGTCGATGTCATGCACGGCGAGGTCGATGACGACGCCGACATTGGACATGCGCGGCGGGAACGGGCCGACGCGCGTGATCGCGATCGACAGGATGTCCTCGCCCGCAATCGCCTGCTTCACGGCAGCGACGGCCGGATTGAAGCGCTCGACATGGCCGATCATCAGCGTCACGCCGGCCTTTTGCGCGGCGGCGACGATCTCGCGCCCCTCCTCGACCGTGGAGGCGATCGGCTTCTCGACCAGGACGTGGATGCTCCTGGCGATGCAGGCGAGCGCGATCTCGTGATGCAGATGGGTCGGCGCCGCAATGGTGACGGCATCGACGCCTGCGGCGAAGAGCTGGTCGAGCGTCTCGAAGCTCGCGCAATTTGCAAGCTCCGTCGCGCGCGTGCGATGCGCCGGCGAAGGATCGACAACGCCGACGAGGCTGACGCCGGGCAGGCCGCTAAGCACGCGCGCATGATTGCTGCCCATCACGCCCGCGCCGACGACACCGACGCGCAAGCCGGCCTTTGCCGGTGCAGAGCCTTTGGAACTCATCTGATAAAACCCCGATTCAACGCAAATCCCCGAGCCCGCTTCTAGCACGGACGCCACATTTATGGCGAATGCCGATCTGGTTGACCGGACACGATTTGATTCAAAAAGTTACACATTTCCCGGGCCTAAGCCGCTGAAAGATACTGCTCTTTCGGCCCGGGGCGCGTGATTCGGAGCCTGCTGGTTACGACCTTTGGTAGTCGTCTTCAATCCGGATGATGTCGTCTTCCCCGAGATAGCTTCCAGTCTGGACCTCGATGAGTTCCAGCATGATCTTGCCGGGATTCTCCATCCGATGGACGGCGCCCATGGGAATGTAGATCGACTCGTTTTCGTGCACCGTCTTCACGGTCTCGTTGACGGTGACCCGGGCAGCGCCGCGGACCACGATCCAGTGCTCGGCACGATGATGGTGCTTCTGAAGCGACAGCCGCCCGCCCGGCTTCACCACGATGCGCTTGACCTGGTGGCGCTCGCCATTGTCGACGGACTGGTAGCTGCCCCAGGGCCGATGCACCTTGAGATGCTCCTCGGTGACCTTCGGTGCGACTGCCTTGAGCTTGGTGACCAGGCGCTTCAGGCCGTTGGCATCCTGCTGGCGCGAGACGAGAACCGCATCCGCCGTAGCGACCACGACCAGATCGTCGACGCCTTCAAGCGCGACTAGCGCCTGGTCGGTGGTGACGTTGCAGTTGCGGGAATCCTCGAACACCGCAGTGCCGTGCGCGGCGTTGCCTTGCGCGTCCTTCTGCGACAATTCCCACACCGCGTGCCAGGAGCCGACGTCGGACCAGCCGCACGACACCGGCACGACGGCTGCGCGCGAGGTCTTCTCCATCACCGCATAGTCGATCGAGATCGCCTTCGCTGCGCCGAAAGCCTGCGGATCCAGCGTCACGAAGCCGAGGTCGCGGCCGGCATTGGTGACAGCATTGGAAACCGCCTCCACGCTCGCCGCATCCACCTTGCGGTATTCGTCGAGCAGGACGGCAGCCGGGAACATGAAGTTGCCGCTGTTCCAGAGATAACCCGAATTGACATAGTCGGCCGCCTTCACCGCGTCCGGCTTCTCGACGAAGCGCGCGACTGCGTGTACTTCGCCGGAGATCACCTCGCCCGGGCTGATATAGCCGTATTCTGTCGCCGGCCGCTCCGGCTTGACACCGAACGTGACGATGCGCCCGGCGCTCGCGGCGGCAAGGCCCTCGCGGCACGCGGCGACGAAAGCGGCATTGTCCTGCACCACATGGTCGGCGGCGAGCGCCAGCACGATCGCCTCGCTGTCACGGTTCTGCGCAAACACCGCACCGGCGGCGATCGCAGGGCCGGAGTCGCGCCGCATCGGCTCGAGGATCACGTCGGCCTCGATGCCGATCTCGGCGAGTTGCTCCAGCACCATGAAGCGATAGGACGCATTGGTGATGACGATCGGACGATCGAACAGCGACGGATCGGAGACGCGCAGCAGCGTGTCCTGGAAGGTCGAACGCGTGCCGAACAGCGGCAGGAATTGCTTGGGGCGCACCTCGCGCGACGCCGGCCACAGCCGCGTGCCGGCACCGCCGCACATGATCAGGGGAATAATGCGTTTGTTTATCGTCATTTCAAACCTTGTAGTAGTCTCGATACCAGGTGACAAAGTTACGGACACCGTGCGCAATCGGCGTTGACGGCGCAAAGCCGGTGTCGCGCATCAGATCCTCGACATCCGCGAACGTTTCCAAAACGTCTCCGGGCTGCATCGGCAGCAATTCTTTGATCGCCGTCCGACCCAGCTCCTGCTCCAGAAGTCCGACGACATGCATCAGCTCTTCAGGATGATGGTTGCCGACATTGTAGACCTTAGACGGCGCATTTGCGGCAGCCGGGTCATCCGCGGGCAGCCGATCGATCAGCTTGGACACTACACGGGTTACGTCGTCAATGTAGGTGAAGTCGCGACGCATCCGGCCTTGGTTAAAGAGCCGAATCGGCCGGCCCGCCATGATGGCGTTCACGAACAGGAACATGGCCATATCGGGCCGTCCCCACGGGCCGTAGATGGTAAAAAAGCGCAGGCCCGTGACCGGCAGCCGGTACAGATGGCTGTAGGACTGCGCCATCAATTCATTCGCCTTCTTGGTCGCAGCGTAGAAGCTCACGGGATGGTCGGTCCGGTCATGCACGGCAAATGGCAGTTTAGTGTTGGCGCCATAAACGGAGGATGACGAAGCGTAGACGAGATGACGACAGCCGTTGTTGCGGCAGCCCTCTAGCACGTTGAGAAAGCCCTGGAGATTGGAATCGGCGTAAGCCTGCGGCTGCTCGATCGAATAGCGCACACCGGCCTGGGCTGCGAGATGCACGACCTTGGCAAATCTATGTCGCGCAAACAGCGCCGCGATCGCCTCGCGGTCGGCAAGATCGGCCCCGACGAAGGAGAAGCGGGAATCGTTCCGCAACAGCTCCAGGCGCGCCTGCTTCAACGCCGGGTCGTAATAGTTGTTGAGATTGTCGAGCCCGACGACAGGCTGGCCTTCAGCCAGAAGCTGCCGGGCGACGTGAAAGCCGATGAAGCCGGCCGCCCCCGTAACCAAAATCGACTGATCCGTCATCCTGTTCCCAAGGAATCCTTAGCCCGATCCTTCGCCCGTAGTGCCTGTTTAGCCGCCGCATCGAGGAGGTCGCAATAGCCCCCCGCTCCTCATAACATAACGGCTCTGCATAGAGTCGCCTTATAAGGGCTATTGCAAGATTGGCGTCAAAACCATACCAAAGCGGCCGAATTCGGCGCCTCGCGTCGGGTTGCCTCAAATCTTCGCAAACCCTGTTCATGCGGGCGAGATGCGCCGAATCCTGCTGTCAACGGCCAAGATCCTGATTTCCGCGGCGCTACTCTATCTGGCGCTGCGCAAGGTCGATCTGTCCGAACTATTTTCGCGCTTCACTGCGACGAGCCTGTTCTGGATCGCCATGGCGACTGCGGTCACATTTCTGCAAATCTTCATCGGCGTGCTGCGATGGCGCGAGATCAGTGCCGAATGCGGCGCTCCGCTCGAGCTCGGCCGTGCGATGCGCTACAACGTGATCGGCACGTTCTTCAACCAGACCCTGCCGTCCGCAATCGGCGGCGATGCGGTCCGGCTATGGCTGGTCGCTCGTGCCGGCGCCGGATGGCGTGCGGCTACCTACTCGATCTTCGTCGATCGCGCGATCGGACTGATCGCGCTCGCGATCATCATCGTCGCGAGCCTGCCCTGGAGTTACGAGCTCATCACCGATCCGCACGGACGTTCGGCGCTACTGCTCGTCGACCTCGCGGCGCTCGCAGGCGGCATCGGCTTCCTGATCTTCGGCGCGCTGAAATGGTCGTGGCTCAAGACCTGGTGGGCGACCCACCATCTTCACGCCTGCGCTGTGATCGCCAACCGCGTGATCTTCAATCGCACCCGCGGACCGATCGTGGCGATCCTGTCGCTCCTCGTTCACGTGCTCGCCGTCGTCATCGCCTGGTGCGTGGTGCAGTCGATCGCCGCGCCGGTCACGTTCACCCAGGTCTTCCTGCTCGTCCCGCCGGTCATGCTGATCACCATGATGCCGATCTCGATCGCCGGCTGGGGCGTGCGCGAGGCAACCATGGGGCTGGCCTTCGGCTTCGCCGGGCTCGCGCCCAATGAGGGCGTCAACGTTTCGCTGCTGTTCGGCGCGGTATCCTTCATCGTAGGCGCGTTCGGTGGCCTCGTCTGGATCCTCAGCGCGGAGAAAGCGGCGCAGGGATCCGTTCCGATTGGAGTGCCGGAGTGACCCCGACCGTCGATGCCATGGCCGCCCTGCCCTCGTTGCTTGCCGTTGCGATCGCCGCGCTGATGTCGGCCATCATCACCTGGACTAGCCGCCCCTTGCTCCAGCGCTATGCGCTGGCGCGGCCGAATGCGCGTTCCTCTCATCGCATTCCAACTCCACAAGGCGCCGGCATCGCGGTGATCGCCGCGACGCTGCTGGTCGCTTCAGTGTGGGCGGCCTGGGCAAACGTCGCGATCCCGCCAGCGCTGGTCATTGGAACGGTCGTGATCGCGCTGGTCGGATTCGCCGACGACATCATGTCGCTTCCGGTGCTCGTGCGGCTCGTGCTGCAAGCCGCCGCCGTCGGCGCGGTCGTGTTCACCGCGCCCGAGACCGAGCGCATCGTGCCGGCGCTGCCGCTCGCGCTGGAGCGCGGCCTGATCCTCGTCGCCGGCGTCTGGTTCGTGAACCTCGTCAACTTCATGGACGGGCTCGACCTGATGACGGCGGCGGAAGTGGTGCCGGTGACTGCGGCGCTGCTGCTGCTCGGATGGCTCGGTGACTTGTCCTGGCCGGCCGCGCTGATCGCCACAGCACTGTGCGGCGCCATGCTCGGTTTTGCGCCGTTCAACCGTCCCGTCGCAAAAGTGTTCCTGGGCGATGTCGGCAGCTTGCCTATCGGCCTCCTGCTCGGCTGGTGCCTGCTGGAGCTCGCCTGGCGCGGGCAGGCGGCGGCAGCGCTGTTGCTGCCGGCCTATTACCTCGCGGATTCCACCATCACGCTGTTCCGCCGCATCGCCCGGCGCGAGCCGTTCTGGTCGGCGCACCGCACGCATTTCTACCAGCGCGCCACCGACCATGGTTTCACCGTCCGCCGCGTGATCTGCGATGTCTTCCTGCTCAATCTCGTACTCGCAGGGCTCGCCATCCTCACCGTTCGCACCGGATCGATGGCGGCGACATCGCTCGCGCTTGTCGGAGGCGCGATCGCGGTCGGATTCGTCCTGCGGCGCTTCTCCCGCTCTCAGGCGTCCTGATTAGACAGCGCGAGCCGCAGCCCCTCGTCGAGGGAGACCTGCGGCCGCCAGCCGGTTGCGATCGCCTTGGAGACGTCGAGCTCGAGCGAGCCAAGCAGGCTATCAAACGTATCCTGTCGGCCGATCATGCCGAGGAACGTGCCGAGCAGCTCCGGCGGCATTTTGAACAGCCGCGAGCTCTTGCCGGATGCCTTGGCCAGCCGCTCGATGAACTCGGGCGTCGAGACCTGTTCCCTGTCGGCCACCAGAAATACCTCGAAATTGCTCGCGGGATCGGGATGAGCGAGCCGTCGCAGGATGAACGACGACAGGTTCTGCACGGCAAGGAAGGCGCGGTGATTGCGGATCGAGCCAAAGGGTAGCGGCACCCCCAGGTTCACAGCACGCGACAGCAGCGCGAAATTGCCCTTGGCGCCCGCACCATAGACCAGCGGGGGCCTGATCACTGAGATCTTCATGTCGCTGTCGCGCGCAAGCGTCCTCAAGCCCGCCTCGGCCGCGGCCTTGGACATGCCATAGAGGCCGCGCGGCGTCAGGATGTCGTCTTCGCTGAACGGCGCACGGCCCTCGTTGCTGCGGCCGTGCACGAGAACGGTGCTGACGAAGATGAACTGTCGCACGCCGGCCGCCGCCGCGCAGCTCGCCAGGTGCAGCGTGCCGGCGATGTTGACGTTGCGGTAAAGCTGAACCGCATGCTCCTCGTACTTGCGATGTACGCGGGCGGCGAGATGGACGACCGCATCAATGCCTTCGAGCGCCGCCTGCCAGTCAGTTTCGGGACCGATTGTTTGGATGACGACCTCGTCGTCGGTGCCCTCCGGGCTGCGGACCGCGCGTCGGACCGACCATCCCTCGCTCGCCAGTGCGGGGGCGACATGACGGCCGACAAAGCCGCTCGCTCCCGTCACCAGCACGACCGGTTTGTGCTCGCTCATCGTTGCTCCGCGAGGTCCGGGTTGCGTAACAACTCGTCGATCAGGCCGGCATAGGCGTTCATAGCGACGGTCCGGTCGAATCGCAATGCCACCTTTACCGCGCGCTCCGCCATGGCGCCGTCGTCGGAGCGGGATGCCGCACGGATCGCCTCTGCGAGCCGATCGGCGCAGCCCGGTGTCACGACCCAGCCGAGCCCGTTCTCAACCACCGTCAGCGCGGCCTCGGCCTCCGGCTCGGAGACCAGCACCACGGGACGGCCGACCGCCAGCAGATTGTAGAACCGGCTCGGCACCGACACCCCCGCAGCGTCCTTGCGGTACGGAATGATCCACAGATTGGCGGCCGCCAAAAACGCCTCGAGCTTAGCGTCCTCGACGCGAGCCACGAAGGAGACATTGGGCAGGTTCGCGGCCCCCTGCAACTGCTTCAGTCGCTTGAAGCCAATACCCCAGCCGGAGAGCAGGAAGTGAATGTCCGGCTCGTCCTTGAGCAGGCGCGCCGCCTCGAACACAATCTCCGGATCATGGGTGAAGCCGAGATTGCCCGACAGGCCGACGACAAAACGCGCGGAGAGCGCCTTGCGGAACGGATTGTCCGGTGTCACCGGTCGTGGCCCGGGTACGAGTGTCGCCCAGTTCGGGATGAAGCGGATTTTGTTCCGCGTCATCCCGGAATAGCTCAGCAGCGGCCCCTCCGCATCGCGGCCGATGGTGATGACGGCACTGAGCGCGCGAAACATCAGGGTGTTGGCGGCGCGCATCGTCCTGGTCACGATCGATCCGGGCTTCAGGAGGCCCGCTGTCACCAGCACGTCGGGAAAGAGGTCGTGCATGATCAGCGCCGAGCGCGCGCCCTTGAGCCTTGCCACCGCCGCGACCGCGTAAGGCAGCATGAACGGCGCGGTGACGGTGAGCACGACGTCCCCTCGCCTTAGCTCCCGTATCAACGCAAAGAAAATGCGGGCCGCGAACAGCAGTTCGGACGCGCCGCGCCGCACCAGCGCGGCCTTTCCCGCCATCCGGTTCCTGATCGTAACGACGCGCGGCCGGCCGGGGCCGGCCTGCGAAGCCGGCAGCGCGCCGGGCGAGCCCGACAGCACTACGACCTCGTGCTCGGCGGCGAGACGGCACGCGATCTCGGCCATGATCGCCGCTGTCGTGCTTGGGTCGGGCGGATAGTGCTGGCTCGCGACGACGATCTTGCCTTGAGGCTGCATGGTCAGGCCGCAGTCGATCCGAATTCCGGGACCGCATCCTTCAGGATCGTCCTGATCGTGGCCCGGTCATCGCGCGCAATCGCCTGCTCCAGCGCCGCAACCCACTTGCGCAGCGTCTGCATCGGCGGCTCGTTCGGCTGCGCAGCCATGATGCCGGCGACTCCGATCTCGCGGGTCGGCTCCTCGGATGCGAACAGGATCTCGTGCAGTCGCTCGCCCGGCCGCATGCCCGTGAACACGATCTCGATGTCGTAGCCGGGCTGGAGGCCGGAGAGGCGGATCATGCGCTCGGCGAGATCGACGATCTTCACCGGCTGGCCCATGTTGAGCACGTAGACCGAGACGTCCGAGCGCACCGTTCCAAGCGCGTGCGTTGCCGCCGTGATCACGAGGTCGCAGGCCTCGCGAATGGTCATGAAATAGCGGACCATGTCGGGATGCGTGACCGTCACGGGACCACCGGCCTCGATCTGGGCCTTGAACTTCGGCACCACTGAGCCGTTCGACGCGAGCACATTGCCGAACCGGACCGAGATAAGCCGCATCTGTGGCTTGGCGGCGCCGCTCCCTGCCGCAAGATCATGGTCGAGCGCCTGACAGTACATCTCGGCGAAGCGCTTGGTCAGGCCGAGCATCGACACCGGCTCGATCGCCTTGTCGGTCGAGATCATCACCATGGCCTCGGCGCCCGCGGCAAGCGCAGCGTCGGCGACGTTGATCGAGCCGAAGATGTTGGTCTTGACACCCTCGCTCCAGTCGCGTTCGAGGATCGGCACGTGCTTGAGCGCCGCTGCGTGGAACACAATGTCCGGCTTGAACTCTGCGATCAGGCGCATGATACGCTCGCGGTCGCGGATGTCGGCGATCCGCCCTTCGATCGTAGCCGCAGTACCGTGAGTTGCCAGCGCTTCCGTGACCGCATAGAGCGCCGGCTCGGAATTTTCCACGATCAGGAGGCGCGCGGCGCCAAAGGCGACCACGCGCTCGCAGATCTCGGACCCGATCGAGCCGCCGCCTCCGGTGACGATCACTGCCTTACCCCTGATCAGGGCTTCGAGACGCGCATAGTCGATCTTCTCGCTCGGCCGCAGCAGGAGGTCCTCGACCGCCACCGCCGTGAGGCGCGGCGTGTCGCCACTCTCCAGCGAAGGCATGCGGTTGACGATCACGCCGAGCTTGCGCGCCCGCATCAGGATCGATTCCGGACGCGCCTCCGGCTCGAATGCCGACGGCGTCATCACAAGGCGCGCGATCGGCTTGTTGCGCTTGGCGAAGTCGGCGAGGACGTCCTCGAAGTCGTCGATTTCGCCCACCACTGGTACGTTGCGGATGAACTGGCCGCGATCGGAGCCCGACGGCGACAACACGCCGACCGGCCAGATTCGCTTGATCGCCCCGCTCTCGATGCCGCGCAAGAGCACCTCGGCATCCGCGGCACGGCCGATCAGCAGCGTCGGCGCGGCATCCTCGGTCCGCGCGTGCCGCCGCACCCGCGTATAGCGGAAATAGCGGTACGCCAGGCGCGCCGCGCTGAGGAAGGTGATCTCGAAGAACCAATAGAGGACGATGGTCACCTTGCCGAGAAAGAAGACGCCGCGAACATTGGGAGCGACGAAGACGTAGTCGAGCACGAGGAGGGCAACCGTCAGCACGGTCGCGACGCGGATGATATTCAGCGCGTCGGGAAGCGAGATGAAGCGCCATTTCGTCGTGGTCAGGTTGAAGATGAAGAACACGACCACGCTGAAGGCGAGGAAGTAGGGCAGGATCTGGAACAGGAGCGGCAAACGGTCGAAGAAACCCTCACCGCCCTCGAAGCGCAGATAGAAGGCGGCGAACAGCGCCGCCGTGGTCGCCAGCAGGTCGTGGAGCGCGATCAGGAAATTGCGCAAAGTGAGATGCGAAAGACGCGTCATCCGCCGACCGATGAAAATCCCGTTAGATGCAACCTGATCGCGCTGATAGCCCATCTCGGCGAGACTTGCCAGTCGCGCGGCCGTTCAGGAACCGGCTTCCCCCACCTTCGCCCCGGCCTGTTGTGCCCGGATCACCATGCCGCCGGCGACGCCGACGCCGATGACGTACATCCAGCCCTCATGGAAGTCGAACAGATGGGAATTGAAGAGCGACGTGAAGATGTTCTGCACCACGACCAGCAACCCGATCCAATTGGCAAGTCCGTCGCCGCGAAACAGGCGCAGATGCAGGAGCCAGATCGCATAAAGAATGACGACACCGACGATGCCCCATTGGACCGCGACGTTCAACGTTTGGTTATGCGGATTGCCGATCACCTCGGCTGAGGCCTTATAGCCGCTGCCGGTCTTGACCTGCTCGAACAATCGGCGGGTCGAACCCGTGCCGTGCCCCTTGACCGGGGCCTCCGCGAAGAAGCCGAGAGACTTCCGCCAGAATTCGAGCCGCAGGCCGAGCGAGGTCGGCTCGCCCCGTTCCTTGTAGCCCGTGTAGTCACTCATGAAGGTGTCGGCGGTCTTGCGCAGTTGCGGCGAGGTCTGCCAGGTGAAAAGGGCGCCGACGACCAGAGCCGCAGCAATGATCGCGATGTTGCGCCACGTGAGGTGAAGCAGCGCGAACACGCCGAGCATGATCGGAACAGTGACGAGCGCGGTGCGCGAGACCACCACAAAGGCCATGTTGACGAAGAAGCTCAGCGCAAGCGCCGTAAGCAGCCCGGCGAGCCAGTACCGCTTCTCACGCAGCAGCTTCAACACGGGATACGCTAGCGCGACCGCGCACAACGTGAATTCCTGGCTCTGGTCGATGTAGTTCTTGACGAAGATGCCGCGCTCGAAATTATCCGGCTTGATCGACAGGCCGGGATAAAAAGCGACCAGCCACGACATCACCGACAGCAGCGCGCATGACACCAGGAAGGCGATGAAGATCCAGTGACCGCGCCGCGAGCGCTCGAAGTGATAGAGCAGGACAGGTAACACGAGTAACTTGACGGTCGGATTTACCGCATAGAATCGCGCGCCCCAGGCCGCATCCGACCACAGCGTGCCCACCAGCGCGAGCAGCACCAGCGCGATCGGAGCTGCAGCGATCGGACGCTTCAGCGATTGCAGGAATGCCTTGATATCGAGGAACGGCACCATGCAGATCAGGAACATCACGTTGAAGATCGCGGTGAGCGAGGTCGACCAGGGCAACGAGGCCGCAGTCAGGATCGCAAACAGATCGGCCGTCTCGCACCATGCTGCCGGGCTGCGCAAACGCCGCCCCAGCATCTGGCCGATCGTCTCGCGGGCAAGTGCCGTCACTTGGCCCCTCCCCGCGCGCGATCGACCAGTGCCGTCGTGCTGAAGCCCTGGAGGATGTCGACCAGCACGACCGTTCCGCCCGCGGCTTCGACCACCTCGTGGCCAACCACCCGCTCGCGGGTGTAGTCACCGCCTTTGACCAGCACGCTCGGCTTGATCCGGGTGATCAGGTCGATCGGCGTGTCCTCTTCGAAGATGACGACGAGATCGACGGCTTCGAGCGCCGCCAGCACCTCGGCGCGCGCGCCCTCGTCCTGGACCGGACGATCGGCGCCCTTAAGCCGCCGCACTGAGGCGTCGCTGTTGAGCCCCACGACCAGTCGGTCGCAGGCCGCGCGCGCCGCAGTCAGCACCTTGACGTGGCCCGGATGCAGGATGTCGAAACAGCCGTTGGTGAAGCCGACGCGCTGGCCCTGCCTCTTCCATTCGGCGAGCTGCGCCTCCAGCGCGCCCGGCTTGAGCACAATCTTCTCCTCAGCCGCGAGATAGGCATGCGGCAGGATCTTTCGTCGCAGCTCGGCCGCGCTCACGCTGGCGGTGCCCTGCTTGCTGACCGCGACGGCAGCCGCCGCATTCGCCATGCGCAGGGCTGTATCCCAGTCCGCGCCCGCCGCGAGCGATATCGCAAGCGCGGCGGCAACGGTGTCACCGGCGCCGGAGACGTCGCGCACCTTCACGGGGAAAGCCGGAGCATGAACGGCCTCGCTATTGCGCGGCACCAGCGTCATGCCGTTCTCGCCTTGCTTGACAAGGATCGCCTCGCAATCGGCGAGCCGCATCACGTCTTCGCTGGCATCGACGATGCTCTGCGTGGTGTCGGCGCGGCTTCGCGTGGCCTCCGAAAACTCCTTGCGGTTGGGCGTGAGCAGGGTCGCGCCGCGATAGATCGCCCAGTTCGGGCTCTTGGGATCGACGATCACGGGCTTGCCGAGTTTTCGCGCGGCGTCGATCGTGTGCCGGAGCACGCGCGCCGTCAGCACGCCCTTGGCGTAGTCGGACAGCAGCACGATGTCGGCGCGCGCGATCTGCGGCACGATCGCCTCGATCAACCTGGTCTCGACATCGTCGGCGGCCGGCACCGCCTGCTCCCAATCCGCGCGCAGCATATGCGTGGAAAAATGCTCGGAGACGAAGCGGACTTTTCGCGTGGTCGGCCGCGACGGATCGCACACCAGCACGCTTTCGACGCCGATTTGCTCACCGAGCGCGGCTGTGAGCCGCTTGCCCGCATCGTCCTCGCCGACGAGGCCGACGAAGATGCAGCGGGCGCCGAGGGAGGCGACGTTGCGGGCGACGTTGCCGGCGCCGCCGACATGGACCTCGCTGCGCTGGGCGGCGATCACCGGCGCTGGCGCTTCCGGCGAGATCCGCGAGACCTCGCCATAGACGAACTCGTCCAGCATGATGTCGCCGATACAGAGCACCGTGCAGCGGCTGATCGCCTGTGCAAGGGCATCGAAGTTGAGAATGGGCGTCGGCATGATCCTGGGGCCTCAGCGGAAGCGGTCGGGCCGGTCGAGATAGTCCCCGACATAGGCCTTCACCGCGTCCTCGAGCGCCGTGAAGCCACCGTTGTAGCCGGCGCGGTGGAGGCGATCGACCTCGCTCTGGGTGAAGTATTGATAGCTGCCGCGAATCGATTCGGGCATGTCGACATATTCGATGTTGGGCCTCGCGCCGAGCGCGGCATAGGCCGCAAGCATCAGGTCTTTGAAGCTGCGCGCCTTGCCGGTTCCGACGTTGAAGATACCGGACACCGATGGCGTTGCGAGCAGCCACGTGACCACGCGCACGACGTCATCGACATAGATGAAATCGCGGCGCTGGTCGCCGTCGGCGACGCCCTCGCGGTGCGACTTGAACAATTGCACGACGCGGCCCGCCCTCAAATCGTCGAAACGGCGCGCCAGCACGCTCATCATCGAGCCCTTGTGGTACTCGTTGGGGCCGAACACGTTGAAGAATTTCAGGCCCGCCCATTGCGGCGGCAGCTTCTCGCCGCGCGCAACGCGTTCGGCGACGGCGAGATCGAACAGGTGCTTGCTCCAGCCGTAGAGGTTCATCGGCCGCAGTTTTTTCAGTGCAGGCAGCGATTCGTCGTCGTCAAAGCCTTCCGCGCCGTCGCCGTAGGTCGCAGCGGACGAGGCGTAGATGAATTGCACTGCATTTGCCGTGCACCAGTCGAGCAGGCGCATGGAGAGGCGGAAATTGGTCTCGATCACGAGGTCGCCGTCGGTCGCGGTGGTCTCGGAAATCGCCCCGAGATGGATCACGGCATCGAGCTTGCGGCCATTCAGCCAGTCGAGAAGTTCGGCCGGAGGAACGATATCCGCAAGCTGCCGCTTGGCGAGGTTGCGCCACTTGCCTTCGGTGCCGAGCAGGTCACACACGACCACGTCGCTGCGGCCCGCCTCGTTCAGCGCGGCGACCACATTCGATCCGATAAAACCGGCCCCGCCGGTCACCAGCAACATTCTACCTACCCTGCCCAATTTCTTGAGGCCCGGTCCTGCCGTAGCGCATGATCCACCAAAGTGTAAGCGGTTTTGGGATCGGCGCGGTCCCGGCTTTACGTGCCGGCCCGGAGCGGCTAACCGAACCGCCATATCAGCGCACCGGCCCCATTAACGAATGAACAAAGATTCGCAATTTGGCGGAAATGCAGATCGGAGCGACACAAGCCCGATCCTGATCATTCCTTACATGTGGATCGGCGATTTCGTCCGGAATCACACCGTCGTCCGGGTGCTGAAGGAGCGTTGGCCGAATCGGCCGGTCGATCTCCTGACCACGTCCCTGTGCGCCCCGCTGGTCGACTACATGCCCGGCGTGCGCCAGGGGATCGTCTGGGACCTGCCTCGTAGCCGGCTCGCCGTGAGCCGCCAGTTCGGCCTGGCGAAGCTCCTGCGCGAGCGGAACTATGGCACTGCCCTGGTACTGCCCCGGACCTGGAAGGCGGCCATCGCGCCGGCGCTGGCCGGCATCCCCGAACGGGTCGGCTTCGTTGGCGAGTTCCGGTTCGGCCTGATCAACCATTGGCGCTGGGGCGAGAAGCGGCTACCCCGCTTCATCGATAAGAACGCCGCCCTCGCCCGGCCCGACGGCGCGCCTCTGCCCCCGGAATGGCCGGTGCCGCAACTGCGCGTCCCGGCCGAGGAGATCGCGCGCTGGCGGCAAGCCAACGGCCTGAGCGCCGGGGCCGCCGTGGCGCTCGCCCCCGGCTCGGTCGGCGTCTCCAAGCGCTGGACCTACTATCCGGAGGCCGCCCGGCTGCTGGTCGAGCGGGGGCTGGAGGTTTGGGTGGTCGGCGGCCCCGCGGAAAAGGGCCTCGCCCAGGAAATCGTCGCGGCGGGCGGCCCGGGGGTCCGGGACCTCACCGGCAACGATTTGCGCAACGGCGTGCTGGCCATGGCCGCGGCCGGCGTCGCCATTTCCAACGATTCGGGCCTGATGCACATCGCGGCCGCCCTGGGGACGCCCACCATGGGCATCTTCGGCCCGACCAGCCCCTACCTCTGGGCGCCGCTCAATGGCCTTGCTGCGACCGTGGTCCAGAACAAGTGCGTGCTGTCGTGCCAGCCCTGCCAAAGCACGATCTGCCGGATGAACGATCACCGCTGCATGCGGGATATCGCGGCGAGCGAGGTGGTGGAGATCGCGCAGCGGGTGCTTGGGGAGCGAGCCCATTAACGCCACGGGTATGCCTGGTCTGGCCCGCTCCAGTCTCGGAAGCGACTATCAAGCCAGCTTCGGTGCGTGCCGACTTTGGGACCAAAGAGCTGACGTCAAGCGCCTATAGTCAGTGCTTATCGGACCGCCGGGGGATGCGGCGTCTGGCGGGATTTGCCAAAGCGGTGCTTCGCCGCCTCTCGCCATCGCTGAAAGGTCACGTACAGCAACGGCACCAGGAAAACGCCGATCGAGCTTGCCGCAAGCATCCCGCCGAACACCGCGGTGCCGACCGCGCGGCGACTCAGTTCGGCTGCTCCGGTTGCGACAACCAGCGGGACCAGGCCGAGAATGAATGCGATCGAGGTCATCATCACGGCTCGGAACCGCATTTGTGATCCGAGCACCGCCGCATCTTCCACTGATCGACCGGCTTCGCGCTGCTCCTTTGCGAACTCCACGATCAGAATCCCGTTCTTGGCAGCGAGCGCGATCAGCACGACGAGCCCGATCTGGCCATAGAGGTCGAGATTAAGCCCGGAGATCTTGATCGCCGTGTAAGAGCCGAGAACTCCCACCACGACGGCCAGCAAGACGGGGATAGGAATCGTCCAGCTCTCGTAGAGCGCCACCAGGAAGAGATATGCGAACAGCACTGCTAGTCCGAGGATGATGCCAGTTTGGCCAGACGCTGCCTGCTCCTGATAGGCGGTGCCGGTCCATTCGAAGGAATAGCCCGCCGGCAAAGTGGACTTGGAGATTTCTGCCATCGCAGCAATCGCCGTGCCCGAGGAAACACCGGCGGCAGGTCCGCCGTTGATGGTGACAGCGCGGTAGTTATTGTAACGCGTGATCACCTGCGGCCCGGTCACAATCCTGATGTTCGCGATGGAGCGAATTGGCACCATTTCGCCGGTGCTGTTGCGAACGTAGATTTGCCAGATGTCTGAAATGTCACCACGATTGGCCGCCTCACCCTGTACATTGACCTGCCAGGTACGTCCGAACAGGTTGAAGTTGTTGACATAGAAGCCGCCGAGGGTCGCCTGCAACGCCGTGAACACGTCGCTCATGTTGAGGCCAAGGGCCTGGGCCTTTGCACGGTCGATATCAAGGAAGATCGAGGGATTGGTCGCGGTGAAGGTCGAGAACACGCGCGTCAGCCGCGGATCGCGGTTCGCTACGCTGATCAAGCCACTCACCACGCTACCGACGGCCGCGGGATCCTGTCCCTCGAGCGCTTCAAGTTGATATTCGAACCCGCCGGAGGTCGATAGACCGATAATCGGCGGCAGATTGAATGGCAGAATGTTGGCCTGGCGGATTTGTGCGCCCGCGTTGTACGTCCGCCGGATCGTCGCCTGCACCGAATCTGCGGCCGCCTTGCGATCCGCGAATGGCTTCATTCGCGCGACGACGAACGCCGAATTCGGCTGATTGCCACCATCGAGCAGCGAAAAGCCGATAATCGAAAGCACGTGTTCGATTGCTGGAATCTGCTTGAGTAACGTCTCGACCTGCTTGGTCACTTCACTGGTACGCGCGACCGACGCTGCGTCGGGCAGTTGTACGGAAATGAAAAACGCGCCTTGATCCTCCTCGGGCAAGAACCCGGTTGGTGTGATGCGCGACACGCCAAAAATTCCGCCCGCGAACACCAGCACCGCGGCAAGCGACAACAGCGCCAAGCGCAGCAGGCGGCGCACGATGCCGGCATAGCCGTCGCGAACCCAATCGATCCCGCCAAGCACGCGCCCCATGATGCCGCGCCGCGGCCCGGTATGGCGCAGGAACACCGCACAGAGCGCCGGCGACAACGTGAGCGCGTTCAGCGCCGAGATCACCATAGCCGCGCTGATCGTGACCGCGAACTGGCGAAACAACGTGCCCGAGATTCCCGGGATGAACGCGATCGGCACGAACACCGACAAGAGCACCAGCGTGATCGCAATGATCGGCGCGGTGATCTGCGCCATCGCTTTTTTGGTCGCCTCGGCGGGCGAAAGATCCGGCTCCTCCTCCATCACGCGTTCGACATTCTCGACAACGACGATCGCATCATCAACCACGATGCCGATCGCGAGCACCATCGCGAGCAGAGAGACCGTGTTGGCCGAATAGCCGAGCGCCAGGAGGACCGCGAAGGCGCCGATCAAGCTGACGGGAACCGCGACCGCCGGAATTATGGTCGCGCGCAAATTGCCGAGGAACACGAAAACCACGAATACGACGAGCACGAAGGCCTCGCCCAAGGTCTTCAGCACTTCCTTGATGGTATCCGTGACAAAGGTCGTAGAATCATATTGCACGAGGTAGGACAATCCGGGCGGAAACCGCTCCGACAATCCGGCGAGCGTCGCCTGCACGGCTCTCGCCGTCGTCACTGCATTTGCGCCCGGGGAAAGATAGATCCCCATGGGTACGCCGGCCTGCCCGTCGATCCGCGCCTCGCTGTCCATATTTTGCGCGCCGATCTCGACGCGGGCGACGTCCTTGATCCGCAACACCGAGCCGTCCGGATTCGCGCGCAGCACGATATCGCCAAACTGCGTCGAGGTGGTCAATCGACCTTGCGTCTGCACGTTGAACTGGAACTGCTGATCGTCGCTGATCGGGCGGGCCCCGATGCGACCGACCGCTGCCTGCACGCTCTGTGCGCGAATCGCTGCGATCACGTCCGACGGCGCCAGATTGAGGCTGGTAAGGCGCTGCGTATCAAACCAGATGCGCATGGAGTAATTCAGCCTGGCGAACAGCGTCGCCTGGCCGACGCCGGGCGTGCGAGAAATCGCATCGAGAACGTTGATAATGGCGTAGTTGGTGATGAAGAGTGGATCCTGCTCGCCGTTCTTGCTGTACAGCACGATAAACTGCAGCACCGCCGAGGAGCGCTTCTGTACCGTCAGACCTTGCGCCTGCACCTCGGTCGGAAGTTGCGCAAGAGCGCTCTGCACGCGGTTATTGACATTCACCGTGTTGATGTCGGGATTGGTGCCAAGCGCAAACGAGACAGTCAGCGTATAGGTGCCGTCATTGCCGCTTGTCGACTTCATGTAGAGCATCTTGTCGACGCCAACGACCTGGGCTTCGAGCGGCTGGGCGACGCTCGTTTCCACCACCTCAGCGGATGCGCCCGGAAAGTTGGCGGTGACGGTGACCTGCGGCGGCACGATGTCCGGGAACTGCGCCACCGGAATCTGCAAAAGCGCAAGCGCTCCCGCTATTGTGATGACAAAAGCGATCACAATGGCCAAGCGTGGGCGATCAACGAAGACCGACGAAATCATGGAGTTGTGCCCGTCGGTTTCGGCCCGAGCCCGCCGCCGCTTTTCTGGTCGCCGCCGCTGTCCACGCTCGCGTTCATGCTCGACTGCAGCAGCTTATTCGCGGGTCCCGGCGTCACCGGCCGGCCGCTCTGCACCCGTTGTAAGCCCTCGACGATAACCTTTTCACTTGGCGAAAGCCCACTTGTCACGGATGCAATCGTCGCTGTTGATTGCCCGAGCTGAATTCGCCGCTGCTCGGCTTTGTTGTCGGCGCCGAGGACAAAAACATACTCACCCTGCTGATCCGAAAGCACCGCCGAGCGCGGGATCGCCACGACATCGACCGGCTGCACGCCTTCGAGCAACACAGTGACGAACTCACCGTCGGTAAGCTCGCGCACGACCAGGCGGTCGCCCGACAGATGCGACAAGGGCGGATTGGGAATCGTGCCGCGCACCGTAATCGTGTCGGTGCTCTGCGCGATCGTGTTGTTGACAAAATTGAGCTTGCCGACCGGATCATACAGGCGGCCGTCCGTTAGCCTAAGGCGAATGACAACTGCGTTGAAGCCACCCCGTGGGGCGTAGCGTTCGCGCAGATCCAGCGCTTCGCGGACAGACACCGGAAACGTGACATACATTGGGTCCTGACTGACGATGGTCGTGAGCACGCCAGAACTCGGGCTGACCACATTGCCTTCAGTGACTGCGGTGCGTCCAATCATGCCGTCGATCGGCGAACGAATTTCGGTGTAGTCGAGATTGATCTGCGATAGGTCGACCTGCGCCTGCGCCGCCTGCACTTGCGCTTCCAGGCTCTGCTGGTTGGCAACTGCAGCGTCATAGGTGGATTGTTGACCGGCCGGTCCGCCCAGCAGCGTCCTTGCCCGCTCGGTTGTCAGCTTGGCGTTGACCAAAGTTGCCTGCAACTGCGCAACCTGCGCCTGCTTCGACTTGAGGTCGGCCTCAAAGGGACCGCGCTCGAGCGTGTAGAGCAGATCGCCAGTCTTGACCTCGGCACCTTCCACAAAATGGCGCTGCTCCAGAAAGGCGGTGACGCGCGCGACAACGTTGACGCGATTGGTCGCTTCGACACGTCCCAGAAACTCGCTGGATTGAATGATGGGCCGCTTGACTGCTTCCATCACCCCGACAGCCGGAGGTCCGGCTTGCCCGACCTGGGCGTCAGCGCTTGCGATCGTTCCAAAACCGATGGCCGCCAACATCACCGCACTTGTCAGCGTGCCGCTCGCTGTTTTCTTGAGGTGCATGTTCGTATGCGCCTTCCACTTTTCGGGTCTCGATCTGCGGTCGTGGCGGTAGAACGGCATCCTATCCATAGCAGGACCATGGCAAGACGTCGACGACGGGCTATTCGCTGCACGTGCGGCCGATGCGCGAACGCGAGACGGTCTGGACCGAATGCTGCTCCTGCAAGCCTATCCAACCCAACGTAACTCAAATCCGCGGGAACCAAGCCCCGGTCAGGTCCAGCCAACCGCCAACGCGAAGTCCACCGCTCTACCCCGCGCCGGGGGAGTTTTTGCGGTCCCTCTCAATTTGAGTCTTTTCACATTTCTGGCCAGCCGGGCCTCTCTGCCACGACAGAGCGGAACCGTTCCGGGCTGACGACAAAGAATATCAGTCGCCATTTTGAGTGGCGGCTCCGCCGTCGGCGTCACAAGCCGCTGATCAAGGTCAAGCCCGGTGACTTCCCCTTTGCCATGACCTCACCGGAAACGATTGGCGCAACGGCGTGCCGGCCATGGTCGCGGCGGGCGTCGCCATCTCCAACGATCCGGGCCTTATGCACATTGCGGCCGCCCTGGGGACGCCCACCATGGGCATCTTCGGCCCGACCAGCCCCTACCTCTGGGCACCACTCAATGGGCTTGCCGCAACCGTGGTCCAGAACAAGAGCGTGCTGTCGTGCCAGCCCTGCCAGAGCACGATCTGCCGGATGAACGATCACCGCTGCATGCGGGATATCGCTGCCTCCGAGGTGGCGGCGATCGCGCAGCGGGTGCTGAGTGAGGTGGGGGCGCGGGAGCGCTAGCCCTCGCCTTCGAGCACGGCTCGTATCCCTAGAGAGGGATACGCAGAAGCGGGGCGGTAGGATCAAGCATATGCACGCGCCAGCTTATATTGAGCTGTCAAAGCGTGAATCGGAATGTTCCATTCCTTGCTAATGGTCCGGATCATTTCCAGCGTTAGTGGGCGAACGCGATTCAAAATTTCGGACGCCCGATTGCGTCCAATCAGAGCCGCCAATTCTGCCTGCGACCGCCCCATGGACTCGATTGCGAAATGGAGGACGTCGATTGGATCGCCGCAAGTGGTCGCGAAGTGATTGTCTTCGTACTCCTTGATGAGTGAAGACAAAACCTCGAAGCGATCACCGTCAGGCGTGCCAGGAGTCGGCTCGGCCTCGAAATAGCGGGATACTTCGCGGATAGCCCAATCGTAATCCTGTTCAGTGTGGAGAGGCTTGACGTCCATCATCACACGGTCTCCGCGTTTATTTCGTCATAGTCTTCGTGCGTGCCGACAAACTTGATGAGGGCTCTTTTGAATTTGTAGGAGAAATGAACCACAAGGCGATACTTGTTGTCGCCTATGTCGAAGATGGCTCTATTGTCTCCAACAAAGTCCACGTTGTTTCCAAACGCCTTCTTCAGGTCTGCTGGGCCAGTCCAGTCACCCTTGGAAACGATTTCATACCAAGTTCCCAAGGGTGTCTCCGCTTGAGGGTATCGCTCCCAAAAGGCTTTAAGTGCCTTTCTTGCTATTACGTTCATTGCCATATCATGTTCCCAATATGGGAACAATTTAAGAATTCCCAAGACGGGAACTAAATTTGCGCCACCTTAGGGTGTGCCAGTCGTACGAGTTCTCTCGTTTAGTCAGATTTACGATACGTCGAACGCCGGCCAGCTGCCCGTTGACCGCAAGGTCTGCACGCTCCCAATCCTCGACTCAGAGCGCGGATCGGATCAGGCACGCTTATCCCGAGCTTTTTTTCCTCACCATTTGGCCCGACCGCAACTACCGCTCGAAAACGCGGGATACACGGCCGACGACTTTTTGCGATGATGAATGTCTAGCGGTGTTTTGCCCGACGCGTCAAATGCATTTCGTAAAATCCGTAAATCGTTGCGCTGGCGGTCAAGCCATTGATTTGGCTGTCACCGGCTACTTTGCACGGGGTGTTTTCGAGATTCTTGTCTGCGGTCTCGAAGGCCGTTCAGAGCAGCGACCGATAGACCTCCCCGATCCGCGCCGCTTCCGCATCCAGGCTGAAGCGTTCGAGCACCCGTGCCCGCCCACGCTCGCCCATCGCGGTTGCGGCAGCCACATCGCGCATCAGCGGCTCGAGCGCCGCAGCCAGCGCATCGGCGTCGCCTGGCGGCATCAACACGCCGGTCACGCCATCCTCGACCACGAGCTCGGCCGCGCCGGCGCGCGCGGCGACGAGCGCGCTGCCGGCCGTCATCGCCTCGATCAGCGTCAGGCCAAAGCCCTCGTTGCGTGAGGTGAAGGCGTAGATCGTCAGCCGCTGATACCAGCGCTGCACCGCTTCGATCGGCAGCTCGCCGGTGATGACGATGCGCGACTGCAGGCCGGCAGCCTCGATCCGCTTCTTCAGGTCGTTGGCAAAAGGCGTTTGCTCCGGCGTAACCTGACCGACGATGACGGCCGTGAAATCCGGATAGCGCGGCAGCAATCGGCACATCGCATCGACGAACACATCCGTGCCCTTCTGCGCGCGCACGCGACCGAAGCAGCCGATCGCATAGCGGCCCGGCAAACCACTCTCGGCGAAGGCCGCGGCGCGGTCTTTCGGCGGCGCATAGACGTCGGTATCGACGCCATGCGGGATCACGGTCGCCTTCACCTTCAGGAACGAGGCCGAGATGTCAGAGGTTGCGATGATCGCGTCCATCCGCCGGATCAGCCAGCGCGTGATCCAGCTGTGATGCCGCTGCGCGGCGGAGGTGAACACGAGCTTGAGCGGCCAGCCGAGCGCACGGAGCACTACGCCTGCGATCATCTCGTTGTTGCGGCGCGCATGCCAGATCAGCGGCGCCTTGCGGCGCCATAGCTTGAGGACATCGGCAACGCTGAGGCGCGCAATGCCCTCCGGCGCGTCCGAGCCGAACCATGCAGCGCGAAACAGCCTTGCCAGCCGCGGCGCCACCATCCGGTTGGTCGCGGTGACCCCGGAATAACGCCTGTGCAGATTTGGCACGATCACATCGAGATCGACAGGGGAATTCGCCACTTTCGTGCTCCGTTACGGAGCCTCCCTATACGCAACATTAAGCATAGTGACCAGTTCAGGGCCGCCGAAACCCCCTCTTCACCGGGCAACCGTTAGCATCGTGTTGATCGGAGACGGGTGAGACCATGACTGTGCTAGTCACCGGCGGCGCTGGTTATATCGGAAGTCACACGGTCCTGGCGCTGGCGGAAGCCGGCGAGGACGTCGTGGTGATCGACGATCTCTCCACCGGTTTTTCCGCCTATTTGCCGGAAGGCGTGCCGCTGTTCATTGGCGATGCCGGCGACGAGAACCTGATCGAGGGCGTGATCGCCCAGCACAATATCGAGAGCATCATTCATTTCGCCGGCTCAGTCGTCGTGCCGGATTCGATGCGCGATCCGCTCGGCTACTACCGCAACAACTTCATGACCGCGCGCAACCTGCTCAACGTCGCAGTCAGGCGCGGCATTGATCGCTTCATCTTCTCCTCGACCGCCGCCGTCTATGGCAATCCGGACCAGGTGCCGGTGCCAGAGCATGCGGCGACGCGGCCGCTGTCGCCCTATGGCTCGTCGAAGCTGATGACCGAGATCATGCTGCATGACGTCGCCTCCGCCTACGGCATGCGGTATGTGACCTTGCGCTATTTCAACGTCGCCGGCGCGGACCCGCAGGCACGCATCGGCCTTGCCACCCTCGGTGCCACGCATCTGCTCAAGATTGCGGTCGAGGCCGCGACCGGCCAGCGCGCCAAGATCGACGTGTTCGGCACCGACTATCCGACGCAGGATGGAAGCTGCATCCGCGACTTCATCCACGTCACAGACCTTTCGCAGGCGCATCGCTCGGCGCTCGCCTACCTGCGCCGCGGCGGGGCCTCGACCACGCTCAACTGCGGCTATGGCCGCGGCTATTCCGTGCTGGAAATCATCGACGCCGTGCGCCGGGTTTCGGGGCGCAGTTTCGCCGTGCAATACGCGCCGCGCCGGCCCGGCGACATCATGACCATGGTCGCCGACACCAGCCGCATCCGCCGCCTGCTCGACTGGAAGCCGCAATATGACGACCTCGAGACCATCGCCGCACACGCGCTGGCGTGGGAGCACAAGCTGTTCCACGACCGCCACGGCGACCTCCGCCACGCCGTCTCGGCCTAGATTCCATCCGGGCGCAAGCCCTTAATTGGGCTTGAAAAGCCCCGCTTTAGCGGGCACAGAGGCCATTCGATCCCTGACGCGCGGGCAGGCTTTTCCCTGTGCCGTCAATGGACTACGGATGGCCCAGTTTCCAAAGAAAATCACCGACGATCCCTACGCTGCAGCGATCCTGATTCGCCGCCTGGTCATGGAACAAGGGGTCATCTACTGGCGGCGCTATCTCGTCGCCTTCGCGCTGATGGCGGTCGCCGCCGGCGCAACCGCATGCGCGACCTACGTGCTCGGCCAGGTCATCAACCAGGCCTATGTCGACAAGAACATCCCGGGCATCGCGATGCTGTCGGGCGTCACGGTGGTACTGCTGTTCATCAAGGGCGTGGCGACTTACGGCCACATGGTGATCCTGACCAAGATCAGCAACGCCATTCTCGCGACCAACCAGCGCCAGCTCTTCGCCAAGCTGATGCGCGAAAGCGTCGGCTTCTTCTCCGAGCGGCATTCGTCTGAATTCCTGGCGCGCCTGACGGCCGGCGCCAAATCCATTACCGACGTCCTCAACATGCTGGTCAACGCGATCGGGCGCGACCTGTTGATGCTGCTCGCCATGATCGGCGTCATGGTGTGGCAGGACCCGCTGATGTCGTTCATCGGCCTCGTCGCGGTGCCGCCGGCGATGCTGGTGCTGCGCAAGCTGGTCAAGCGCATCAAGGGCCTCGCCTACAACCAGTTCACCGGCACCGCCGACATCCTCGAGACCATGCAGGAATCGCTGCAGGGCATCCGCACGGTCAAGGCGTTCACGCTCGAAGACACCATGCAGAGCCGCATAGACGAGAACATCGCGATCGTCGAGCGCAATGCCAACAAGATGGCCCGTGTCGCCAACCGCTCCAACCCGCTGATGGAAATGCTCGGCGGCTTCGCGGTTGCCGGCTGCTTGCTTTACGGCGGCTATAGCGTGGTCGCGCTCGGCGCGACGCCCGGTGCGTTCTTTTCCTTCATGACTGCCTTCCTGATGGCGACCGAGCCGGCCAAGCGGCTGGCGCGGCTCAACATCGACCTCAACAGCCAGCTCGTCGGCGCGCGCATGCTGCTCGAAGTCGTCGACAGCCCGGCCAGCGAACATTCCGACGACGACAAGCCGGCGCTAGAACTGTCCGAGGCGCGGATCGAGCTGCGCGATGTCAGCTTCTCCTATCGTGCCAGCGAGACCGTGCTCAACCGCATGAGCTTCACCGCCGAGCCCGGCAAGGTTACCGCGCTGGTCGGTCCCTCCGGCGGCGGCAAGTCGACCGTGCTGGGGCTGCTGCTGCGCTTCTACGAGGTGACGCAGGGAGATATCGTGATCGATGGCCAGTCGATCGGCTCGGTCTCGCGCAAGTCGCTGCGGGCACAGACCGCCTATGTCGGCCAGGACGTCTATCTGTTCCGCGACACCATCCGCAGCAATATCGCCTTCGGCCGGCCCGGTGCGACCGAGGACGAGATCATCAAGGCCGCGAATGCGGCCTGCGCGCACGACTTTATCATGAGCTTCCCGCTCGGATACGACACGCCGGTCGGCGAGCACGGCACGCAACTCTCGGGCGGCCAGCGCCAGCGCATCGCGGTGGCGCGCGCGCTGATCAAGAACGCGCCGATCATCCTGCTCGATGAAGCCACCGCCGCGCTCGACTCGGAATCCGAGCGGCAGGTGCAGGAGGCGATCGAGCATCTCTGCCAGAACCGCACCACCATCGTGATCGCGCATCGCCTGCACACCATCATGCATGCGGACGCGATCCTGGTGGTCGAGGGCGGCGAGATCGTCGAGCAGGGCCGGCATGACGAACTCTTGCGCCGCTCCGGCCGCTACGCCTCGTTCTTCCGTCTTCAACATCACGACACCGGCTCCCTGGGGCTGGCGCCGGTCAGTGCAACCGCCTAGCATTCCTCTCACCTCAAGAGCAGCGAGACCGCTTCATGAATGCCGCCTCCTACGTCATCCCGCTTCCGCCCCAGGCTTCGCTTCCCGTCGTCGGCGAGAGCGGCCGCTATCCGGTGCGCCGCATCTGGTGCGTCGGCCGCAACTATCTCGAACACATCCGCGAGATGGGCAATGACGAGCGTGCCCCGCCCTTCTTCTTCGCCAAGCATGCCGACATGCTGGTGCCCGACGGCGCCACCATTCCCTATCCGCCGCTGACCAAGGACCTGCATCACGAGGTCGAGCTGATCGTCGCGATGAAGAGCGGCGGCCTCAACATCCCCGCCGACAAGGCGCTCGACCACGTCTACGGCTACTCCGTCGGCATCGACCTCACCCGCCGCGACCTTCAGATCGCCTCGCGCAAGAAGGAGCGTCCCTGGGAGATCGGAAAGTCGTTCGATGGCTCCGCCCCTTGCTCCGCGGTGCAGCCGGCATCGAAGATCGGCCATCCCTCCAAGGGCAAGATCTGGCTGACGGTCAACGGCAAGGAAGCGCAGAAGGGCGACCTCACCGAGCTGATCTGGAACGTGCCTGAAATCATCTGGCAGCTCTCGCAGCAGGTGAAGCTCGCCGCCGGCGACATCATCATGACGGGCACGCCGGCCGGCGTGTCGCAGCTCCAGCCCGGCGACAAGCTCGAATGCGGCGTCGACGGCGTCGGCACGCTGAAGGTCTCGATCGGTCAGCCGGAATAAGCCGACTTCGCATTCATGGAAAATGCCAAAGCCCCGGACCTAGCGTCCGGGGCGATGGGCCTTCCCGGTCTCAGGCGTGCGAACCGTGCGCGCCCACGGCATTGATATCCTTGCCGGTGTAGTCGGTCATCAGCGCGGTCGCGACCAGCGAGATGACCGAGCACGCCGCAATATAGACCGCGATGGCGGTCGACGTATGGAACGTGCCGAACAACCAGGCTGCGATCAGCGGCGCCGGGCCACCGGCGATCACGGACGCAAACTGATAGCCGAGCGATGCGCCGCTGTAGCGCAGGCGTCCGGTAAAGCTCTCGGCGATCAGGGCAGCTTGCGGACCGTACATCATGTCATGCGGGATCAGCGACAGGACGATTGCAAGGAAGATGACCGTCTCCAACCCGGTATTGAGCATCGCGTAGTAGATGAAGCCGAAGACACCGGTGACGAGTGCGCCGGCCATGTACATGTTTTTGCGGCCGATCAAATCGGACAGATGACCGCAAACCGGAATCGACACGAACGACACCACCGAGGCCACAAGCACCGCGGTCAGCAGGAAGTCGCGCGACACATGCAGTGAGCCGATGCCGTAGGAAAATATGAACGCGGTGAAGATGTAGAACGGCGCCTGCTCGGCCATGCGCGCGAAGGCCGAGAGCAGGATTTCCTTCGGATGCTGCCTGATCACCGTCAGCATCGGCGTACGGTCGAGCCGACGCTCGGCCAGCAGTTTGGAGAACACCGGCGTTTCGAAGATGCCGAGCCGGATGTAAAGACCGACGCCGACCAGGATGAGGCTGAGCGCGAACGGTATGCGCCAGCCCCAGGCCAGGAACCGCTCGCCCGACATCTGGCTGAATGCCAGCACGGCGAGGTTGGCAAGGAACAGGCCGCAGGGCACGCCGAATTGCGGCCAGGACGCGATCAATCCGCGAGACCGGTCGTTGCGCGCCCATTCCATCGACATCAGCACCGAGCCGCCCCATTCGCCGCCGACACCAACACCCTGGATGAAGCGCAGCACGGTCAGGATTACCGCGCCCCAGATGCCGACGCTCGAATAGGTCGGCACCACGGCGACCGCCGCGGTCGCCAGTCCCATCAGCAGCAAGGTCGCAATCAGCGTCGATTTACGGCCGATACGATCGCCGTAATGCCCGAAGATCGCGGCCCCGATCGGACGCGCGACGAAGCCGACCGCATAGATGGCAAATGCCTCGAGCGTGCCAACCCAGGGATCGGAGTGCGGGAAGAACAGCTTTGCGAAGACCAGACCCGTAACCGTGCTGTAGAGGAAGAAATCATACCATTCGATCGCCGTCCCCACCGTGGAGGCGATGACGGCACGACGAAGTTGGAGCTGATGCTCGGATGGAGTCAGTTGGGCGGCGTCGAGGCCGGGCGTTGTCATGGGAGCGTCTCCTTCTGGCGCGCCCCCCGTTCGGTTTGAACCCTGACCGGGTCGTTTGACTACAAACTATCTTGCGCGCCCGAGGGTTCCGGCAAACCGCAAATGGCGCATAGAACTTTCGTCGGTCGGCAAGGCCGGAAGCTAAGCGGTCATGCAACCTCGCTCTACCAGGCCTTTACCGACCGATTGGCGTGACTCGTCTGCGGCACACCGCGGTTGAGCGACATATGCGAATGCACACACAGCCAGCCATCGGCATTCCCTGAAAACACCATGGTGGCCCGGCCGGGACGCGGAAAAGGGGTGCCATCCGGATGATAGCCCGCGCTCGTCCACGGCGCGATCACCGTCGCCATCGTGCCGTCGGGGGACGCCAGGATTGCGGTCTGCTCGAGGATGAAGCGGAAGTCGGTCGTCTTTGGCCAGACGTTGTTCCATTGCGTCGAGACCCATTGATCCAGGCCCGGGATGACATCGTTGTGCGTGCCAAACGCAAGCACATCCGGATGGAAGAGCGGCCGCGCCGAAGCGTAGTCGACCTCGCGGACATAACCTGCGAAGGTTTCCAGCCACTCGCGGAAGAATGGCACTATCTCGGCGTTCGCAAGTGGCAACGGGGCCATTGCCTGCTCCATATTTGGTCGCGAAATCGCGCCAACCTTGTTGCCATGGACCGAAGCGTGCAGCAAGATTTCGCGGTTGGGGCCGAAGGGTCCGGCGCAGAGGCTGCACCAGAAAACGAGAGGTCGTCTCGGATGCCGAACGCCATCACCGAGTGAATCGTTGCTCATGCAGCGCTCGCTCACCGACCCGCAGCTTCAGGCGGCGGCGGAGGCAGCTTCGGACTTCCGCATCCTGCCGGACGCGACCGTCATCAAGATCGGCGGACAGAGCGTGATTGATCGCGGTCGCGCCGCGGTCTATCCGCTGGTCGAGGAGATCGTTTCCGCGCGCAAGACCCACAAGCTCCTGATCGGAACCGGCGCCGGCACCCGCGCGCCATCTCTATTCGATCGCGGCCGGGCTTCGCCTACCGGCCGGCGCGCTGTCGCAGCTCGGCGCCTCCGTTGCCGACCAGAACGCCGCGATGCTCGGGCAGCTCCTTGCCAAGCACGGCATTTCCGCCGTTTCCAGCGCCGGGCTCTCGTCCGTGCCGCTGTTCCTCGCCGAGGTAAACGCGGTCATCTTCAGCGGCATGCCGCCCTATAGCCTGTGGATGCGGCCCGCGGCCGAGGGCGTGATCCCGCCCTACCGCACCGACGCCGGGTGCTTCCTCGTCGCCGAACAGTTCGGCTGCAAGGCGATGATCTATGTGAAGGACGAGAACGGCCTCTACACCGCGAACCCGAAGACGGCGAAGAACGCCACCTTCATCCCGAAAATCTCGGTGGCCGAAATGAAGGCCAAGGGCCTTCAGGATTCGATCCTCGAATTCCCGGTGCTCGATCTCCTTACTGCGTCGCGCCACGTCCGCGAGGTGCAGATCGTGAATGGCCTCGTTCCCGGCAATCTCACCCGCGCGCTCGCGGGCGAGCATGTCGGCACCATCATCACCGCGAGCTGAGGAGACCTTCGCCGTGACTGTCACCAACCAGATCAAGCACGTCGTCTCGCCGCTCGCGCGCCAGACCCTCCTAGACAGCGATCTCACCCACCCCATCGCCGGCAGCCGCCCGATCAAGCTCCTGCCCTGGGTGCAGGTCGTCAAGATCGGCGGACGCGTCATGGATCGCGGTCACGAGGCGATCCTCCCGCTCGTCGACGAACTGCGGTCGCTGCTATCAGAGCATCGCCTGCTGATTTTGACCGGCGCCGGCATCCGCGCGCGCCACCTCTACAGCGTCGGTCTCGACCTCGGACTGCCGGTTGGCTCGCTCGCGCCGCTCGCCGCCAGCGAGGCCGGCCAGAACGGCCACATCCTGGCGAGCCTGCTTGCGCCGGAGGGCGTGTCCTATATCGAGCACCCCACCATCGCGAGCCAGCTCGCCATTCACCTCTCGGCGGCCCGGGCGGTCGTCGGCAGCGCCTTTCCGCCGTACCACCATCACGAATTCCCGACGTCACGCATCCCGCTGCATCGGGCCGACACCGGCGCCTTCCTGCTCGCCGACGCGCTCGGGGCCGCGGGCCTCACCATCGTGGAGGACGTGGACGGCGTCTACACCAGCGATCCCAATGGCGCCGATGGCAAGAAGGCGGAGCTGCTGAAGGAAACCAGCGCTGCCGAGCTTGGAAGGCTCAAGGGCACGCTGCCGTTCGATCGCGCGCTGCTGGAGGTCATGGCGAACGCGCGACACATCGCGCGTGTGCAAGTCGTCAATGGCCTCGTTCCCGGCCGGCTCACGGCGGCGCTGCGCGGCCAGCACGTGGGGAGGATCATCCGTACCAACGTGCGGCCGGCTTAACATCATGGCATGGTCCGCAAACACAAAGCCCCGGAGTACGCTCCGGGGCTTTTTGATTAAGAGATCGTGCGGCGAATTAGCGCAGCGCCGACATCACGATCAGGCCAAGGATCAGCGCCGTCAGCGAATATTTCAGCGTGTAGTAGACGTTGCGGTTCCACTCCTTGACCTTGCGGCTGCCGAGATGGATCTCGTAGAACTTGCCGAACACCTTGTTGAGCACGCCGACACTCTCGCCATCGACGTTCTGGGTCGCCGACGCCTTGACGATGTGATGGCTGACCCAGCGGTTGATCGCGGTCATGAAGCCAAACTTCATCGGACGCTCGACGTCGCAGAACAGGATGATGCGGTTGATGTCGGTCGCGTTCTCGGCGCTGTGGATGAAGGTCTCGTCGAACATGAAGGCCTCGCCGTCGCGCCAGACGCACTCGACGCCGTCGACCAGGATGCGGCACTTGTTCGAGTTCGGCGTGACGAGGCCAAGGTGATAGCGCAGTGAGCCGGCGAAGGGATCGCGATGGGCGCCGAGCTTGCCACCCGGCGGCAGCATCGCGAACATCGCGCCATGGACGCTCGGAATCGAGTTCAGGAGCTCCACCGTCTTCGGGCACAGCGTGCGTGCCGAGGGCAGGAAGTCATCGTACCATTTCAGATAAAAGCGCTTCCAGCCGCTCTTGAAGAACGAGTAGAAGCCCCAGTCGTTGTTCTTGGCGGCTGCGCGAATGAAACCCTCGTCGAACAGGCGCACCGCCTCGTCGCGGATGGTCTCCCAGTTTTCGCTGAGCGGCTTGAGCTCGGGAAACTGATCGACCGAGATCACTGGCTTGTTCGGCACCGCCGAGCCCGCATACATCAGCACGTTGTAGGGTGCGAGATAGGTCGAATGATCGCCGAGCTGGCGCGCGAAGCGCAGTCGCTGCTTGCCGCGGAAGTGAACGTAAAGCGTCGATGCCGCAAGCACATAGAGAACAACAAGTTGCGGCGCAAAAAGCTGTTTCAGCATATCCCCAATCCCAAGTGAGCCAGCCCGGGTGTCGTGTAGCCCGCCCCCGCCCCAGCGGCAAGATATTCGCCGGTGGGTTGCAATCATGCTGGGAGAGCCAGGAATGGATTTTAGGACCCAAAACTGGCCAAAACGAGCCGGATCAGCCCCTCGTCGAGGTCAGCGGGGGGCCGAGGCTCTTCTTCAGGAGCGCGAACTGCTTCTTCAGCCGTGGAACCGCGAAGTCGGTGAAGGCGCGCACCTTCGGCACGGAGAGCCGGCCCTGCGGACAGACCAGGTGAACCGGCATCTCCGGATCCTCGTCGCCGGCCAGCACGATCTTAAGCTCGCCGCGCGCCACCTGCTCAGCCACCTGATACGAGTACATCCGCGCCACGCCGCGCCCGGCGACGGCGGACGCCACGGCGGCGTAGGTGCTACTGACGGTGAGGCGCGGAGTGAACTGGACCGTGCGGGGCACCGACGAGTTTTTCGACGGCTTGAACGCCCACGAATTGGGAAGATGGGCCATCGCCACGACCTGATGTTTGGCGAGATCGCCGGGCTCCTCGATCCGCGGGTGCTGCTTGAGATAGCGCGGAGCCGTCACCACAACACGGCGGACCTCACCAATCCGCGTCGCCACCATTGCCGAGTCCGCGAGGGGAGCGATCCGCAGCGCGATATCGACGCCCTCCTCGATCAGGATGACGGACCGGTCGGACAGCAACAGCTTTGCCGACACCGTCGGATAGGCGTCGAGAAACGCATCGAGGATCGGCCGCAGTACCATCTCGCCCGAGACCACAGGCGCGGTGATCGTAAGCAGGCCACGGGGCGCCGTGCGTGGTCCGACCGCGATGTCGTCGGCCTCCTCGAGTTCGGTGAGCACGCGGCGGCAGATCGCGACATAGCGCTCGCCCTCCTCGCTGAGCTTGATCGAGCGCGTCGTCCGGTGCAGCAACTCGGCGCCGACCCGCTGCTCCAGGAAAGCGATGGCCCGGCTCACCGCCGCCGGTGAACGACCGAGCTTGCGCCCGGCGGCCGCAAGGCTGCCCTCGTCCACCGCAAGGACGAATACTTTCATTGCATCCAGACGATCCATGCCTTCCCGCCACCCCAGAGATTTCGGTGGCAAGCTAGGCCTTCGCCCCGGCCGCGACAACTGCCGCGGGGCGCCGATCCGGCATTCATTCGCGTCGCGAAAGAGTGTCTGCCGGACAGCGCGTATTCGCAGTAGGGCCGCCGCGGCGTAACTCAGCACAGGCCAGCCGCTGCTGGCACGGATCAACAACAGGAGCCCATCATGGGTATCGAGCAAAAGGTCGCCATCATCACCGGTGCTTCGCAGGGCATCGGCGCCGCCCTGGTCCAGGGTTTTCGCGATCGCAACTACCGTGTCGTCGCAACGGCGCGCTCCATCAAGCCGTCTGGAGACGACGACGTGCTCGCGGTCCCCGGCGACATTGCCGACTGGAAGACCGCCGAGCGCGTGGTCTCGCAAGCGGTCGCCCGGTTCGGCCCGTCGACACGCTGGTCAGCAATGCCGGTATCTTTGTCGCAAAGCCGTTCACGCAGTACACCGCTGAGGACTACGCCACAGTGATGGGCATCAACGTCGCCGGCTTCTTCCGCCTGACACAGCTCGCCATCGCCGAAATGGAGAAGCAGGGCTCGGGCCACGTCGTCCAGATCACGACCACCCTGGTCGAGCAGGCCAATTCGAACGTCCCCTCGGTGCTGGCCTCGCTGAGCAAGGGCGGCCTCAGCGCCGCAACGAAGTCGCTCGCAATCGAATACGCCAAGCGCGGCATCCGCGTGAACGCGGTTTCGCCCGGCATCATCAAGTCGCCGATGCACCCCGTGGCGACGCACGCCCAGCTCGGCGCGCTGCACCCGGTCGGCCACATGGGCGAGATCTCCGACATCGTCGGTGCCGTGCTCTACCTCGAGCAGGCGAGCTTCGTCACAGGCGAGATCCTTCATGTCGACGGCGGCCAGAGCGCCGGCCACTGAGCGCCAGGGAGCGACGAGATGCCCGTCGTCACCATTCAAGTGACCCGCGAGGGAACGACACCGGGAGCGGCGTCGCTGACCGCGAAGGAGAAGGCCGCGCTGATTAAGGGATCGAGCCAGCTCCTTCTCGACGTGCTCGGCAAGCCGCTCGATTCCACCTTCGTCGTAATCGAGGAAGTCGACACCGACAATTGGGGCTGGGGCGGCCTGCCCGCGCTGGAATTCCGGCGCCGCCGCGCAGCCCGGGCAGGATGATCCATGCGCCATCGCGCGCAGGAGGATGACATGACCAATGCAGATACGAAGCAACAAATCGAGAGCCGGCCGCATCAGCGGCCGGGATCGGCCTCACAACCGAGGAAGACGTCTTCACAGCAAGCTTCTTCGCAGCAGACTTGGCGATACGCCGTGGCGGGCTTGTCGGCATCGCTGGTTGGCCTCGGCCTCGCCCGCTTTTCCTACACGCCGCTGATCCCGGCCCTGATCGCAGCGAAGTGGTTCAGTGCGTCCGACGTCGTTTATCTCGGCGCGGCGAACCTTGCGGGCTATCTCGCCGGCGCGCTCGCCGCTCGGGCGACAGCCACCCGCTTTGGCGCGGTCCCAACACTGCGCGCGATGATGCTGCTCGCCACCCTCTCCTTCTTCGCCAGCTCATCGCCGGTGTCGTTCACCTGGTTCTTCGCATGGCGCTTCCTGTCCGGCCTTACCGGCGGCATCATCATGGTGCTGGCGGCCTCGGTTATCCTGCCGCACACCTCGCCCGCCAGGCGCGGCATCGTCGGCGGCGTGATCTTTGCCGGCGTTGGTTTGGGCGTCGCGGCATCGGGCACGCTGGTGCCGCTGTTGCTTCAGCAGGGCTTGCAACAAAGCTGGTACGGCCTCGGCGTACTCTCAGCCGTGCTCACGCTCGTGAGCTGGTGGAACTGGCCTGCCGAAGCAAAGAGTGACGCTGCGCCTTCGCATCCAGCGAAGCACCATCAAGCCCCGCTCGCCGCCCGTGCGCTGCTGGTCCAATACGGCCTCAACGCTGTGGCGCTGGTGCCGCATATGGTCTTCATCGTCGACTTCGTGGCGCGCGGCCTCGGCCAGGGCCTTGCCGCGGGATCGCGCTACTGGGTGCTGTATGGCCTCGGTGCGATCGTCGGCCCGCTCGTGACCGGCCATCTCGGCGACCGGTCCGGCTTCGGACCGGCGCTGCGCGCCGCCTTCCTGATCGAGGCGGCCGCCGTGCTGCTCCCGACCGTCAGCACCGCGCCCCTTTCGCTGATCGTGTCGAGCGTCGTGGTCGGCGGCTTCACGCCCGGCATCGTGCCGCTGGTGCTCGGACGCATTCACGAGCTCGTCCCGCACGCTACCGAGCAGCAGCGTGCGACATGGAGCCACGCCACCACCAGCTTTGCGCTGTTCCAGACCGCCGCCGCTTACGGCTTCTCCTGGATCTATGCGCAGACCGGCGGCGACTATCTGGTCCTGTTCGCACTTGGTGGCGGCGCCGCGGTGCTTGCGCTCGCGATCGATCTTGCGCTCGCGCTCACAACGCGCAAGGCATAATTGCGGGCGACGGCGCGATCAGGAATACTGCATCACGCCGTCGTCGATCCGCCCGAAGCGCAAGGAGACGATGTCGAGGGCGTAGTTCTGGTACAGCCGCCACGGTTGTTTCGATCCCTGCTTCGGCATCTTCGCGACCGAACGCTGAACGTAGCTGGAGGTGAAATCGAGCGAAGGCTGTGCGGTGATCGTCGGATCGTCATTGTGCGGCATGCACTGGCGAAAATTGTGCCGGTCCATGTAGTTGATGAGCCGGCAGACATATTCACAGGTGAGATCGCATTTCAGCGTCCAGGACGCGTTGGTGTAGCCGAAGGCCGACGCCATATTCGGCACGTCGGCATACATCATGCCCTTGTAAGTCAGCGTGTTGGCGAAATCGACGGCGCGGCCGTCGACGCTGATCTCGAGGCCGCCGACGACCTGGAGCACCAGCCCGGTCGCGGTGACGATGATATCGGCCACGAGCTCGCTGCCGTTCTTGAGGCGGATTCCATCCCTGGTGAAGGTGTCGATCTCGCTGGTGACGACGGTGGCGCGCTTGTCGCGGATCGCCTTGAACAGATCACCGTCGGGCACGAGACAGAGCCGCTGGTCCCAGGGATTGTAGCGCGGCGTGAAATGGGTGGCGACGTCGTAGTCCGACCCGAGCGCCATCCTGACGCCGCTGAGGATCAACTGCTTGACGCGCGCCGGCTTGCGGCGGCTAAGCTGGAAGAAATACATCCCCCACAGCACGTTGCGCCAGCGGATCAGATGGTAGGCGAGCCGCGCCGGCAGATTGCGGCGCAGCTTGTTGGCGACGGAGTCCTGCGCCGGCCGCGACACCACATAGGTCGGCGAGCGCTGCAGCATGATGACATCTGCCGCCTTCTTGGCGAGTTCCGGCACCAGCGTCACCGCCGTCGCCCCCGAGCCGATCACCACCACGCGCTTGCCCGCGTAGTCGATGTCGTCGGTCCACTTCTGCGGGTGCACGATGCGGCCATTGAAGTCGGCTGCGCCCTTGAACTCGGGCGTATAGCCTTCCTCGTATTTGTAGTAACCGGCGCACATGAACAGGAAATTGCAGGTGAAGCGCACGATCTCGGTCGCGCCTTCGCCCGTAATGCGCTCCGCCTCGACGGTCCAGCGTGCGTCCGGCGTCGACCACGCCGAGCGCTTGACGCGATGGCGGAAGCGGATGTGTTTCTCGATGCCGTTCTCGGCGGCGGTCTCGCGCACATAGTTCAGGATTTGCGGCCCGTCCGCGATCGCCTTCGGATCGGTCCACGGCTTGAACGAATAGCCCAGCGTGAACATGTCGCTGTCGGAGCGGATGCCGGGATAGCGAAACAGGTCCCAGGTGCCGCCGATGCAATCGCGCCCCTCGAGAATCACGTAGCTCTTGCCCGGGCACTTGCTTTGCAAATGATAGCCCGCGCCGATGCCGGACAGGCCGGCCCCGACGATCAGCACGTCGAAATGTTCTTGCTGCATGATTCCCTCCGCCGGAAAGGATTGTCCAATCGGCGGTGCCTTTCGTCAACTGGCAATCCTCCTCGACTCAACCGCAACAACACTGGCAAGGCCGCCGCAAAAACAACAAAGCCCCGGATCGCTCCGGAGCTTTGCGTCTATGATCGATCGAGTTGATGATCTCAGTAGCGGTAGTGATCGCTCTTGTACGGACCTTCCTGCTTGACGCCAATGTAGTCGGCCTGGTCCTTGCGCAGCTCGGTGAGCTTGACGCCGATCTTGGCGAGGTGCAGGCGCGCGACCTTCTCGTCGAGCGTCTTCGGCAGCACGTAGACCTTCTTCCCGTACTTGCCATCCTTGTTATTGGCCCAGAGCTCGATCTGCGCCAGCGTCTGGTTGGTGAAGGACGCCGACATCACGAAGGACGGATGGCCCATCGCGTTGCCGAGGTTCACGAGGCGGCCTTCCGACAGCAGGATGATGCGGTGCTTGTCGGGGAACTCGATCTCGTCGACCTGCGGCTTGATATTGGTCCACTTCAGATTGCGCAGCGACGCGACCTGAATCTCGTTGTCGAAGTGGCCAATGTTGCAGACGATGGCACGGTCCTTCATCGCGCGCATGTGCTCGATGGTCAGGATGTCCTTGTTGCCGGTCGCGGTGACGAAGATGTCGGCACGGGGTGCGGCTTCCTCCATGGTCACGACCTCGTAGCCTTCCATCGCGGCCTGGAGCGCGCAGATCGGATCGATTTCCGAGACCATCACGCGGCAGCCCGCCTGGCGCAGCGACGCGGCCGAGCCCTTGCCAACGTCACCGAAGCCCGCGACCATCGCGACCTTGCCCGACAGCATCACGTCGGTGCCGCGGCGGATGCCGTCGACGAGCGATTCACGGCAACCATAGAGGTTGTCGAACTTCGACTTGGTGACGCTGTCGTTGACGTTGATGGCGGGGAACAGCAGCGTGCCCTTGTTCGCCATCTCGTAGAGGCGGTGCACGCCCGTAGTGGTCTCTTCCGAGACGCCCTTGATGTTCTTGGCGATCTCGCCGAAGTAGCCTTTCGGCTTCTCCTTGAGGAGACGCTTGACCAGCGCGTAGAAGATCTCTTCTTCCTCGGAGCCCGGCTTGTCGAGGAAGGCGGTGTCGCCGTTCTCGGCGCGGACGCCGGCATGCACCAGCATGGTGGCGTCGCCGCCGTCGTCGAGGATCATGTTCGGCGTGCCGCCGCCATGCCAGTCAAACAGCTTCGCGGTGTAGTCCCAGTATTCCGTCAGCGTCTCGCCCTTGACGGCGAAGACGGGGATGCCTGCAGCCGCGATCGCGGCAGCGGCGTGATCCTGCGTCGAATAGATGTTGCAGGACACCCAGCGGATGTCGGCGCCGAGCGCGGCCAGCGTCTCGATCAGCACCGCGGTCTGGATCGTCATGTGCAGGGAGCCGGCGATGCGCGCGCCCTTCAGCGGCTGCTTCGGGCCGAACTCCTCGCGGGTGGCCATCAGGCCGGGCATCTCGGTCTCGGCGAGCGAGATCTCCTTGCGGCCGAAATCGGCGAGCGAAATGTCCTTGACGATGTAATCGGTGAAGCCGGGCTTCGCGTTCATTGCGGAGGTTCCTGTTTGTTTAACTCGTCATTCCGGAGCGCTCGTGAAACGAGCGCCCCCGGAATCCAGCGGGTCGAGATTCCGGGTTCGCCGCTGTCGCGGCGCCCCGGAATGACGTCGGTAATCAAAGCGCGCGCTTGAGCGGCTCAACGAGATCGGTCTTCTCCCAGGAGAAGCCGCCCTCGTTGTCCGGCGTGCGGCCGAAATGACCGTAGGCCGAGGTGCGCGCGTAGATTGGGCGGTTGAGGTCGAGATGGGTGCGAATGCCGCGCGGGGTGAGGTCCATCGCCTTGGCGGCCGCCTTCTCGAGCTGGTCCTCCGACACCTTACCCGTGCCGTGAGTGTCGATGTAGATCGACAGCGGACGCGCCACGCCGATGGCGTAGGCGAGCTGGAGCGTGCAGCGATCGGCGAGGCCGGCCGCGACGATGTTCTTGGCGACGTAGCGCGCCGCGTACGCAGCCGAACGATCAACCTTGGTCGGGTCCTTGCCGGAGAATGCGCCGCCGCCGTGCGGAGCCGCACCGCCATAGGTGTCGACGATGATCTTGCGACCGGTCAGGCCGGAGTCACCGTCGGGACCGCCGATGTAGAACTTACCGGTCGGGTTGATGTGCCAGATCGTCTTCGGCGTGATCCAGTCCTTCGGCAGCGCCTCGCGCACATAGGGCTCGACGATGTCGCGAATTTGCTTGGACGAAATGTCCTCGACCAGATGCTGATGCGACACCACGATCTCGCGCACGCTGACCGGCTTGCCGTTCTCGTACTGCACGGTGACCTGGCTCTTGGAGTCCGGGCCGAGCACCTTCTCCTTGCCGGAGTGACGGGCTTCGGAAATCAGCCGCAGAATCTTGTGAGCGTAGAAGATCGGCGCCGGCATCAGATCGGGCGTTTCGTTTGTGGCGTAACCGAACATGATGCCCTGGTCGCCTGCGCCCTCTTCCTTGACCTCGCCCGGCTGGAGCGCGTCGACGCCTTGCGCGATGTCCGCGGATTGCGGATGCAGCAAAATCTCGATGTCTGCCTTCTCCCAGTGGAAGCCTTCCTGCTCGTAGCCGATGTCCTTGATCGCGGCACGCACGACGCTTTCGATCTGCTCGTTGGTGACGGACTTCGGACCGCGGGTCTCACCCGCGATCACCACCTTGTTGGTGGTCGCGAGCGTCTCGCAGGCGGCGCGTATCTGCCAGGGATCGATGCCGGCTTTCGGCCCTTCGCGGTAGAACAGATCGACGATCTCGTCGGAGATCCGGTCGCAGACCTTGTCGGGATGGCCCTCGGACACGGACTCGCTGGTGAAGAGATAAGACGCGCGCATCAGTAACCCCTTGTTCCGCCGCTAAGCCGGCGGGCGTTTGCGATGTTAACCTTGGATGATGTCAATCACGCCGGCGCGAGATGACGTAGGATTCGTCGAAAAACCAGAGCCCATTGTACTTTCGCAGGACGTCCCTGGCGGCATCCAGAGTGCGGCCGTTTTGAGTCATTTCTGCCAACCGGTCGTCCTCAATCTGAGCGACATACACCGCCGCATTCCACGCTGCAAAGGCTGTCGAGGTTCCGATGGTACCCGTTACCTCGTTGGGCAGCGCTTCCATATCATACCTGAAGATCGAGCGGTTATCCGCGTAGGCATTAAAATTTAAGTCGCGGCCCAACGATCCGAGCTCGTACTTCACCGCGCGCAATAGCTCATGACGGCTGACCGAGAAAGGATTTTCTCCAGGCCAGATCGCCTGGATCATTTCCATGCCCGGATCCTGGCCGTGGGAGTGGATTCCGATCAGGCGGCCCCCGGCCCGAAGCGCCCGCGCCAAGGGCGCAATGATGCGCTTTGCACGGAAATTGACCGAGGATTTGGCCCGATAGGGCTGCGAGGCGATGATCAGGTCGAAATTGGCCTCGGTCTGGCCCGGCCGCGGAATGGTCGAATCGAGCAGGAATCGGTGGTCCTCGCGGTAAAGCACCAGCACCACCGGCCGCTCATAGAGCGGCATGCCCGTGCGCGGACTGACGGCAGCCCGCCAGTTCTGCTCCAGGAAGGGTTTCAAGTCGGCGATCTGCGCTTCGAAATCGCCTGCTGAATCGCCGCGCAGAGGCACCTCGTGCCAGACGGTGGCCGCCGCAGCCGCTGGCGAGGCGGGCGTCAACCAGGGCGCCTCGGCGTAATGCATGTTGGTGAAAACGAACACCGACGACGGATGTTCGAACAGCCGGTCCGGCACCTTGTCCAGCGTGAGCCGGACGTCTTCCAGGCTCAGCTCCTTGCCTGCGACGTAGAATGGCATGTGCGGAAAGCGCTGATGCATCGAACGCAGCACGCGCGCAAGCACCGAGCCGTCGCCGACGCCAGCGTCGAACACGCGTAACGCCGGCGGCCGGGGATGGATGCTGGCAAGCTCCAGGGCGACGCGTTCTGCGACCACCCGCTTCTCGCTGCAGGTGTGTACGAACAACAGGTATTTCTGCCGGTTCTCGAAGAAGCGGAAATTGCTCCGCGGATCGCGCTTCTCGGGCGGGACCTGCAGCCCCCGTGGGGGCGGCAGGCCACCGGGGGTGGACGCGGCCATGTAGGCCTGAATCCGGTCCAGCGTGTCGATCGTGATGCGCTTGCCCTCACGCAGGCGGTGGACGAGCTTGCCGTCGTTCACCGCGCGCCGGCCAAAGGTCGATTCCGCCATGTCCGCCTTGCGGCAGAACTCCGTGATTTGGCTCAGGATTTCGTCGTTTTTCATCGGTGGGACGCGGTGGGCAACCGGATCGGGTTTTGTCTCCTAGCAAATTCTGCCCACTGGGGAAATAGCGCGTTCGGCTGCAACTTCGAGCCGTGAACCCCGGTGCACCACAGGACAACAAACAAGCGCTCATCCTCTTACGGGACCACCGCCATGCGCCGTCTGCTCGTCGCGCTCTGCCTGCTCACCGCCGCGCTGTGGTCCGCGCCCGGCTTCGCGCAGGCGCGCAACCAGCTTGGGCCACTCTGCACCACCGACACCACACCGGCGGACCAGATGATCGACGCCTGCAACAAGATCGTTGCGCTGAAGGTGTTCAGGGGGAGCAGCTCGCAACGATCTACTTCTGGCGCGCCGTGGGCTGTGTTGGACGCCATAAAAGTTTGGACTTTGCCACCCAGGCTGGACTCAGCCGGTGGAGCGAATACCCCTCCCTGCGGCTTCAATGGTTAGAACTGCCCCCCATAACAATCTGGCTGCCGGTTCGAGTCCTGCCGGGATCGCCACTCACGTTTTCGCCTTTCGATGTTTCAATGACTTACGCTTACTTTTGGCAAACTGGTTCTTCGGTTTGCCAATTCCTGTTCCTGTTCTGACCTTCTCGCCCGCGCTCTCGGCAAGCCTGATGCGGTTGGCTTCTTCGACATATCGCTGCGCTTCGCCGATCGTCTTCCAGCCGAACCAGGCCATTAACTCAGGCGCCGTCGCACCATTGAGCGCGTGGTGAACTGCAGCGGCCTTGCGCAGGCTGTGAGCCCGTCCGGGAACGCCTGCTTCGCGGCACCGATCTGCGAACCAGTTGCCGAAGCCGGCCGCGGTAAACTGTTTCCCCTGCTCCGTCGTCAGATATGCGAGATTGTCCGAGGTGGTGGAGCTTCAGTTCATCCGTCAGTTCCCGGCAGCAACGGAATATCGAACTGAACGTTTGTCTTCTGACGCCGCATCGAGAGTTTGCCGCTCTTCACATGCTGGCGGCCCATCCTGACGATGTCGGATCTGGCGTATCCGGTCTGCAACAGTAGCTCTAGCGCAAGCCGCGCCTTTGTGCTCGGCAGGTGTCTCTCCGGTATCGGCCAATCTCCTCCTCGGTCCAGGTGTGGAAGCCGCCGGTATTCTTCATCTTCGCCAACTTCAAGCCGGCCAGCGAATCGATCTTGACCATATCCAGCGAAATGCAGTGGTCGACGAAGCCGCGCATGGCCTTCTTCAAATTCCGCTGAGCCGCCGGCTTCCTGGCGTTGATG
>JAEWFG010000124.1 GCA_023388935.1 Pseudomonadota bacterium
GCGTTCGAGCTCGTCTTCCCATTCCGTCATGGTCAGCCCTCCAAGAGCCGACCACCCATGAATCATTGAAAAATCGATTCGGGAATCCTAAAAACTCCCGAAAATCGCATAATCTGCCAAAGTAGTGTTAGGACGCGGACTCCTTAACGCGAAGCCATAGCCTGATCGAGGCAAGCTGAACGAAAGCAAGGTAGTTCGCTGCCAGCTTGTCGTAGCGCATCGCCACCCGACGGCATTGTTTGATCCGGTTGAAGAACCGCTCGACCTGGTTGCGAGCGCGGTAGAGATACGGGCTGAAGCAAATCGGATCGCTGCGATTGCTCTTCGGCGGGATGTTTGCCCACGCACCCTTCTTCATTGCAAGCTCTCTGATCCAGTCGGCGTCATAGCCACGGTCGGCAAGCAACATTGACCCGGATTTCAAAGGAGACAGCTTCCGGCAAGTCGAACGTCGTGAGCCTCACCGGGGCTCAGCGCCAGCCGGACCGGTAGCTGCCCTGCGGCTCAACGGTTTCGTCGCCCTTGGCCTTCCCTTGGCCTTCGCGCTCGTGGTTTGCGGCTTTACCCCACCCGCTGCCTGCGTTCGATGGACGTGTATACGCCAGCGGACGCGATCAAAGCGGAAGCGCCTAGAGACACCGATATTGGATACCAGAAGGTGGGATGGACAATCACAAACGGTATCAAGCCGACTGCCAACGCAGGTGGCATATGGACTTTAAACGCCCTCAAGATCGCAATCGAACAAACCATCGTGAACGAAACTCCCAAAAAACCTACGTGAAGTGTAGAGTTGGCAAACATGCCAACCGAGGCTGTCAGGAAGCATACGAGAGGAAACAGTACCGGCCGCGACATCCAGCCCGGAAGTTCCGGGTGGCCAAACAATTCGTAGGCCACGACAATAAGGGGAGGAAACAAGAGAAATCGTAAATCAGTTGCTTGTGCCGCCGCCCCAGAAACCAATACAAATCCCGTCAACGCGAAGATCCAAAATTTATCTTTGGGTGGCGTTTCGGCAGCGTCAATAATTTGACTCTCTTTTTTTCCTTCAGACAAGTAAATATGAGGACCGAATTGCTTCCAAAGGGTCAGTGTAGCGGCAAGCACAACAAGTCCTGAGAAAATGGCGATGGGATAGACCCAACTTGTCGTCCCGAGAGCCATTGGGAGCACGCCCGCAGAGATCGCTGCCCCAATATTCGACCGCAGCAATTTGATGGTAACAAGACTAAGAAGAGTAATAGCTGTTACAGCGATTGCGCCATATTCCCAATGACGAGTGACGATCACACCTAGCGCCGCGGTTATGGTCGGGGTAATGATTAGCCTGAGAGGTTGAGTTGCCCATTTTCCTCTAGGACGGGAAAATACATCGAACGCTAACGCCGCAATTTCTGGAAATAGAATCAACGATATTCCCGTGGTATCGGCAGCAAGGCCAATTCCTCCAGAAAATATCACGGCAAGAAATTCGGCAAATAGTTTGGCCAAATTTTCAGGGCGCAAAAGCGTCTTTTTCACCGGTGCACCTGACGAAGTTTTCGCGTTTTGTCATCGAATGAAGAGGACTTCTGTCCATGGCACGTAACGGACATCGCATCCGCCACCGCTGATGTCCGTTGTTGTGGGTAAAGCACGCGCAGTTGACCTTGCAACGCTAGGCGAGGGAAATCACCTCTCGCCATAGAGTCGATAGACGATCGCTATTGCCGCCGCGCCGCGTGATGCCGTAGCGAGGAATGCCACCAGCCGCATCTGCAGAAACTCCAGTCGCCGCCCTTGGACCAATCGTGGTTGCGCGTGCCAACGCGCTGCCGTCCTTGACCATGACGCAGTGGATTTGTCATGCGCCACGTCGCCGACCGGATGCCGGACCGAAGAGAGGGAAAGACATTACCATTGCGTTACGTGGGTAACGATCAAGCTGTTCTTGCACACTCAAGTCTGGTGGTGGCACGAAGCAAAGTTCCTCGACCCGCCACTCGATCCGAGCTGACCCGGACGCGTTACGTCGCCTCTTGGGCCGATTGTGTTGCAAAAGTCGGCTGTTATCGATGGATCGTTCGGCCATCTCGCTAAGGACGACGGGCTTTGATCCGCCGGCCCTGATGCTCCTCTACGCAACTCCAACTCTACGCGGTGCACACAGCTTGTGCCGGTGGCGGCCGTGCGACCAGGCTCGCAAGCCGCCGCAGGTTCTGAGCGATGGCGGCCAGAACAAACTCATCCTGGGCGCCTCGTGGGCCACGCAGTCGCAGTCGGCCGAGCTTCAGGATGCGCTTCGGTGCGCGAACCGCATCTCAATCTTCTTTCGCTCACGTCGCGACTGCTCAAAGGCCTCGGTGCCAGCGAAGGAGCGTGCAACGTCTCGGACGTGCTCATGGACGTCGCGCGGGATCTTGCGTGAGGGCTCCTTTGGGCAGCACTGCGGTTTGAGTGGGCATAGATCGCAGTCGAGCTTGCTTGCGCGGTACAGAAGCGTCTTGCCCTCGTGTGCTGTAGCGCTCGTCCCGAGCCGCTTTCCGCCTGGGCAGTGGTACACGTCGCCGGCCGGATCATATCGAAAGTCGTTGCGCGAGAAGGTGCCATCCTCGCGCTTTGACTTGTCGATAACCGGGATGTGTGGCGCGATGTTCTTCTCGACCAGCAAGTTCAGCATCGGAGCCGATCCATAGGCGGTATCGGCCGCGAGCCGCTCCGGCTTGAGGCCAAAACGTTCCTCTGTTCGTTCGATCATTGTCTTTGCGGTACCGACTTCGGCTTGCCGAATGGCACGAGACGCCTCGACGTCCAAGATGACGCCGAACTTCATGTCGATGAGATAGTTGTCAGAGTAGGCGAAGAATGCCGGCCCTTTGTGTGCGCCGGTCCACTGGGCCGCGGGATCGGATGGCGAGACGAACTTCGGCACAACCTCCGTAGCGGCACCCCATGTCGTGTCTTCGAGAGTCGCCAGATACTCTTTCACGGCGCGGCTGGACCTCGCCGGATCGCGATCCTTGCGCCAATCCTGACCCGCGATCGAGCGCCGCTTGTTGGCGTCGGCCGCAATCAGGCTCGCATCAACTGCAAAGCCTTCACCACCAACCAGGCCGGCCGCAATACACGCCCCGACGACCCGCTCAAACAGATAGCGAAAAACATCTCCCTCGCGGAAAACGCTCGTTGCGGGCACGCGAGAACGCCGAATGGTCGGGAATAGCATCTTCGATGCCGAGCTTGCAGAACCAGCGATAGGCGAGGTTCACCTGTACTTCGCGGCAGATCAATCGCTCCGGGCGGATCGCAAAGACATACCCAACCACCAGCATCCGGATCATCAGTTCCGGGTCGATCGACGGACGACCCATGGACGCATAATGGGACGGAAGCTCGCCACGAAGCCACGACAGATCGAGAGCAGCATCGATCTTTCGCACCAAATGATCTTCGGGGACCGCATCGCCAAGACGAAACTCGTAGAACAGTTGACCTTGATCACTCTTCAGACGGCCCATCATGGATCGACCTCGCCGAGAATCACGTCAACACAACGGAATCATCGTTCGAGGCCTTACTCAACCGACTTTTGCAACAAAATCGGGGACCCTCAACCGACATTCGATCGGGCATCTGAGCGGGTGCGTGATCGCAGGGGCGGCGCGATCGTCTTCAACATCGATTGCCAATGATATGTCTGCACCGGCCGAGGTGGCAGTGCCGCGGGTCCTGTTCGCCAAGATCCTGCGTCGCATCGACTGCCTGCGGCTACGTTCGCCGCCGTTCCCGGCATAAGGAGCCGGACTGCCATCCGACAGACGACGAGGTGCGCGCATTCATGATACGAGCACAGCCGATCGCCACCCAAATGCCGGCTTCAGGCGTCCAGCCACTGCTGCGCGGGGTTCTGGCTGCGGGTGGTGGCCCATCGAACCTTGACAATTGCCCTTGCGCGGCGCACCGTACAAGCTGGCATCGGGGAATGTGCGTTTCTGTTCCGAAATCGGGACGACGCCGATGGTAATTACCCCAACATACGATCCGTATCTCGTCGCCCTGTCCATCCTGGTCGCTGGCTTCGCGTCTTACACGGCCCTGGATCTCGGTGGACGCGTGGCGCTGGCCCAAGGACCTACGCTGGCCCAAGGACCCACGCACCGCATCTGGCTGGCGGCGGCCGCGCTCACCATGGGAGCCGGCATATGGTCGATGCACTTCGTCGCCATGATCGCGTTCGAGCTGCCGATGCCGGTGTCCTACGATGTCGGCTTGACTGTCCTTTCCCTCGTGCTGGCGATCATTGGCACAAGCGGCAGCTTCTACGTCATCAGTCGCCCCGGCGCATGGCGCCCCCGCCTCGTCCTCAGCGGCGTCTTCATGGGGTTCGCCATCCTCGCCATGCACTACACCGGCATGGCGGCCATGCGGGGGCCCGTCGAATTGAGCTACGACCCCCTGTGGTTCGCGCTTTCCGTGATCGTCGCGATCGGCGCGGCGACGGCGGCGCTTTGGCTGGCGTTCGGAACCCCGGACCCTGGGCAGAAGCTCGCCGCCGCCATCGTCATGGGCGTCGCCATTTCCGGCATGCACTACACCGGGATGCGGGCGGCAATCTGTACCGCTCAGGCCACGACGGAGGAGGCCCACGCGGTCGCGACCCTCGATCGGACCCCCCTGGCGGTGGCGATCGCCGGTTTCGTGCTCGTCGATCTGGCCGCCCTGTTCGCTTCCGCGCTCAAGCGCAAGCGCGCCGACGAGGCCTTGCGTCAGACGCAGGCGGATCTTGCCCACATCCAACGGGTCACCGCCATGGGAGAGCTGGCGGCCTCGATTACGCATGAAGTCATGCAGCCGCTCGGGGCGGGAATGAACAATGCCGGGGCGGCCTCGCGCTGGCTGGGTGCCGACCCGCCAAATCTGGACAAGGCCCGGGAGGCGCTTGGTCGTGCCGTCGAAAACGGACAGCGTGCGACCGAGATCATCGGCCGCATCCGTGCCCTCGTCAAGAAGGAGCCCCCGCGGAAGGATGCCTTGGACGTCAACGAAGCGGTCGTTGAGATCATTGCCCTGACCCGTGGCGAAGTGATGAAAAACAATGTCTCTGTGCAGACACAGCTCGCGGAGGGCTTGCCGCTCATTCAAGGAGATCGAGTCCAACTGCAGCAAGTGATCCTTAACTTGATCACCAACGCCGTCCAAGCGATGAGCGGTGTCAGCGAAGGGTCGCGCGGGTTGCTGATCGGCACTGGGAACGATGCATCGGGCAGAGTGATCGTCGCCGTGCAGGATTCTGGCCCGGGACTGAAACCGGAGAGTTTTGAACGCCTGTTCGACTCATTCTACAC
>JAEWFG010000188.1 GCA_023388935.1 Pseudomonadota bacterium
TAGTAGGTCTTCACTACAACGATTTTCGCCACAACGTCCCTTGCAATGATTCAGCTTTTTGTCCGACCAGGCATCGAAAATCGCTAAAAACGAGATCCAGTTGGGAAAGTCGGGCTAGCGCGCCGCCGCCTCGCGCAAGAAGCCGACCAGCGCTGCGTTGACTTCGTCGGGCCGCTCCTGTTGCACCCAATGGCCGGCGCCCTCGATGAAGAGCTTGCGTCTGAGATTGGGCAGCACGCGTTCGAGTTCGTTGATTCGCTTGGCCCCGATCAGGCCGGTGATGACGGCGTCTCTCGAGCCGGCAATGAACAGCGAGGGCTGATGAATTTGCGCATCCTGCCAGGGTGCCGTCAGCTCCCAATTGCGGTCGAGGTTGCGATACCAGTTCAGCCCGCCGCGGAATCCGGACTTGCGGAAGGTTTCGGTGAAATAGGCGAGGTCAGCCTCGCTCAGCCAGTCTGGCAACGGCTCCTCGACTGTCGCGTGTCCGAGAAATCCCTTGCCCTCCTGCACGAACATGGCGGCGCTGGGATCGGCAAGCCCGCGCCCGCCGAGCACGATGCGCATGGTACGGGCGACGTCATGCTCGAACTCGGCCTCGGCAACGCCGGGCGTTTGGAAATACTGCCAGTAGAAGTTGGTGAAGCCGTTCCGACGCAGGAGGTCGAGCGGCTTGCCTCGGCCGCGGAACGGCGGCGGAACGCTCAGGCCCGCAACCGCCGTGAAGATATCGGGCCGGAACAGAGCCGCATGCCAGGCGACTGGCGCGCCCCAGTCGTGGCCCACAACCATCGCCTTGGTCTCGCCGAGCGCCTGCACGAGGCCGACCACGTCGCCGACCGTGTCGAAGATTGAGTAGGCGTTGACGTCCGCCGGCGCGGCGCTCTGCCCATAGCCGCGCATGTCCGGGGCGACCACGTGAAACCCGGCGTCGGCGAGCGCCGGGATCTGGTGGCGCCAGGAATAGGAGAGTTCCGGCCAGCCATGGCACAGCACCACCAGCGGACCCTGGCCGGCCTCGCGGATGAACAGATCGACCCCGTTTGCCTTGATCACGCGCGTGGAAGAAGACATCGCTTTTCCGCCTTGTTTCAGGGGTTTGGTCGAGAAATATAAGGTGCCACGATAGGGGCGCAGCGAGAATCGTGCAATCTCGGGTTCCGGCGGCCAGCCTCATGTTGTTTGCGCCGGTTCCTGCTGTTAGAACGCCGTTCTCAGGGCTTGGCCATGGAATTTCGTCTTTCTTTGGTTCGTCGCAGCCGGCTCACCGCCGGAGCGCTGGCGCGCGGGCTGCTTGCTGCGGCCCTGGTGGCGGGGATCGGCTGGGGCGGGTCGCTCTATGCCGCCAACCAAAGCGTCCAGGGCGCCAAGAAGACGGAGGATGCCGGCTTCGACGGCGACGCCCCGACCGCGATCCTGATCGAGGCCTCCAGCGGCAGCGTGCTGTTCGAGAAGAATGCCGACGAGATGCGCGCGCCCTCCAGCATGATGAAGCTGATGACGGCGGAAGTCGTCTTCAACGCCGTCAAGAAGGGCGACATCAAGCTCACCGACGAGTACCGGATCAGCGAGAACGCCTGGCGCAGGGGCGGGGCCCCCTCAGGCACATCGACCATGTTCGCCGCGATCAACAGCAAGGTCTCGGTCGACGATCTCCTGCACGGCGCGATCATCCAGAGCGGCAATGACTCCTGTATCGCGCTGGCCGAAGGCATCGCCGGCAACGAGAAGATCTTTGCCGCCGACTTCATGACCAAGCGCGCCCGCGAACTCGGCATGATGAAGTCGACCTTCGGCAACTCCAACGGTTTGCCCGACCCCGGCAACAAGATGACGGTGCGCGAGCTCGGCATTCTCGCCCGGCACATCATCCTGGACTTCCCCGAATTCTACAAACTGTTCGGCGAGAAGGAGTTCACCTGGAACAAGATCCGCCAGTCCAACCGCAATCCGCTGCTCAACTCGATGGAAGGCGCCGATGGTCTGAAAACCGGCTACACCAAAGAGGGCGGCTACGGCATGGTCGGCTCGGCCGTGCAGAACGGCACGCGGCTGATCGTCGTCGTCAACGGGCTCGAAGACCCCGAAGATCGCGCCACCGAAGCCAAGAAGATGCTGGAATGGGGTTTTCGCAATTTCGAGACCCGAACGCTGATCGCGGCCGATCAGCCCGTCGGCTTCGCCAGGGTGTTCGGCGGCGAGAGCCGATCGGTCAAGCTGGTCGCCAAGACGCCCGTGACGGTGATGGTGCACAAGAATGGCGGCGACAAGCTGATCGCGCGCGTCGTCTATAGCGGCCCGGTGCGCGCGCCGATCCAGGAGGGCCAGCAGGTCGGCGTGGTCAGGGTCTGGCGCAGCGGCAACATTGCGGTGGAAACGCCGGTTTATGCCGGTGAGGCAATCGGCACCGGCTCGACTGTACGGCGCGCGATCGACGGAGCCAGCGAGCTCGTGATCGGCGTGTTCCGCGCAGGCGTTGAGAAGCTCTGATCATGAGTGCGGCACAGCGGCCATCCGGACGCGGACGGTTCATTACCTTTGAAGGCGGCGAGGGGACGGGCAAGTCGACCCAGATCAAGAAGCTCGCCGATCGCCTCAAAGCGGCGAGGCTCCGCACCCTCGTCACGCGCGAGCCAGGCGGATCGCCGGGCGCCGAGATCATGCGGCATCTGGTGCTGTCAGGCATGGGCAAGCTGCTCGGACCCGAAGCCGAGACGCTGCTGTTCGCGGCCGCCCGCGACGACCACGTCCGCACCGTGATCGAGCCCGCGCTCACTCGGGGCATCTGGGTCTTGTGCGACCGTTTCGCCGACTCAACCCGCGCCTATCAAGGCAGCCTCGGCCGTGTGCCGGCCGGCCTGATCAACGCCATGCAGCGGGTCACGATCGGCGATCTCAAGCCGGACCTGACCATCATTCTCGATCTGCCGGTGGAGATCGGCTTGCAGCGTGCAGCAACGCGTCGCGGCAGCGACACGCCTGACAGGTTCGAGGGCGAGAAGCTCAGCTTCCATCAGGGGCTGCGGGAGGCCTATCGCCAGATCGCCGCAGAAGATCCCGACCGCTGCGTGCTGATCGACGCCAATTCCGATCCTGACACGGTCGCCGGGCGCGTCTGGAACGCGCTACGCGATCGTCTCCTTCCGACGCCTGCCTCGGTGATTTCAGCATGAGCCCACGGCGGGTCGAGCGTGAAACCGCAATTCCGCATCCGCGCGAGACGAGCCTTCTGTTCGGCCACCGCGAGGCCGAGACGGCGCTGCTGACGGCCTACCGCAGCGGTCGCATTCCGCATGCCTGGCTGATCGGCGGGCCGCAAGGGATCGGCAAGGCGACGCTCGCCTATCGCATGGCGCGCTTCGTGCTCTCCCACGGCCAGCCGCTGGCGCCTTTCGTGCAGCGCGCCGAAAGCCTCGCAATCGATCCGGACGACGCCGTGGCGCGGCAGGTTGCGGCGAGCTCGCATGGCGGCCTGTTGACGCTGGAGCGCACCGCCAACGACCGCGGCGTGATGCGTACCGTGATCACGGTGGACGAGACGCGCGAGACGATCTCGTTCTTCGGCTCCACGGCAGCAGCCGAGGGCTGGCGCGTCTGTATCGTCGACACCGTCGACGAGCTCAATCCAAACGCCGCGAACGCGCTGCTGAAAATTCTCGAAGAACCGCCGCAGCAATCGCTGTTCCTGCTGGTGAGCCACGCGCCCGCACGCGTGCTTGCCACGATTCAGTCGCGCTGCCGCAAGCTGCGTCTGCGCCCGCTGGCAACTGATGAGGTCATCGGTGCCGCGGCGACGGCCGCCGATCTTGATCCGAACGAACCGGCGCTGCGTGAGGCGGCGGAAGCCTCCGAGGGCAGCGTCGCGCGGGCGCTGACGCTGCTCGGCGGTGACGCCCTCAAACTCCAGCAGCGCACGGCGGCGCTGCTGGCACGCTTGCCGCAGGTCGATCCGCGCGAATTGCATACGCTCGGCGATTCGCTCGGCACCAGCGACCGCGTCGCGCTCGCAGCCTTCATTGACGGCATTGAACGCTGGATCGCGGAACGCCTGCATTCGGACGAAGCGAACGCCAACCAGAACCTGCCGCGCCTTGCGCGCCTTAGCGAGGTATGGGAAAAGATCGTCCGCGCCGCGCGCGACACCGAAACCTACAATCTGGAGCGAAAGCCCTTGGTTTTCTCGGTGTTCGGCTGGCTGGCGGACGCAACGCGCTAGGCGCAGGTTCGTTTCCAAATTTTGAGAGCCGGTAAAGGAATTCGTGGTGGCAACGCGAGCTAAGAAAACCGTCAAGCGCAAGAGCGGCAAGAAGGCTGCCAAGAAATCCGTCAGGAAGGTCACGAAAAAGGCTGCAAAGACGCGTGCGTCCAAACCCGCCAAGAAGGCCAAGAAAGCCGCTGCCAAGAAACGCGTGAAGAAGTCCGCAACGAAGACGGCAAAGAAGGCTGCGAAGAAGCAGGTCGTCGCCAAGAAGGCCTCGAAGAAAAAGGCCGCCGCGAAGTCAGCCAAGGCCGCGGCGAAAAAAGCGGTCAAAGAGGCGAGGGTGGCTGCCCCTCCCGCCGCACCGGCTCCGGTCGCCACCCCGCCGAAGACTGCGAAGCCGAAGGCTCCGCGGGCGCCGAAGGTCGTCGCGGCTCCGCAAGCCACGGCGCCGGCGGCAGCACCTGCGCGTGACAACGTCTTCTACATCACGACCGCGATCGCCTATCCCAACGGCAGTCCCCATATCGGTCATGCCTATGAGGCGATCGCGACGGACGTGCTGGCGCGCTTTGCGCGGCTCGACGGCAAGGACGTGTTCTTCCTCACCGGCACCGACGAACACGGGCTGAAGATGGTTCAGACCGCGCAGAACGAGGGCCTGACCGCGTCGGAGCTGGCGGCCCGCAATGCCGGCCGCTTCAAGGAGATGGATGAGCGCCTGAACGTGTCGTTCGATCGCTTCATCCGCACCACTGAAGAACAGCACCATCGTTCCAGCCAGGAGATCTGGCGGCGCATGGAGGCGAACGGCGACATCTATGCCGACACCTATTCCGGCTGGTACTCCGTTCGCGACGAAGCCTATTACGCCGAGGACGAGACGCGCCTGAACGACGACGGCGTGCGCCTCGGTCCGCAGGGCACGCCGGTCGAATGGGTCGAGGAGAAGAGCTATTTCTTCCGCCTGTCGGCCTATCAGGACAGGTTGCTCAAGCTCTACACGGACAATCCCGATTTCATCGGTCCGGACTCTCGCAAGAACGAGGTGGTGAGCTTCGTCAAGGGTGGCCTGCGCGATCTCTCGATCTCGCGCACGACTTTCGACTGGGGCGTCAAGGTCCCGGGCGACGAAGAGCACGTGATGTATGTCTGGGTCGATGCGCTCACCAACTACATCACTGGCGTCGGCTTCCCCGATGAAAGCGACAAGAACTGGCGCTACTGGCCGGCCGATGTGCACATCATCGGCAAGGACATCATCCGTTTCCACGCGGTGTATTGGCCCGCGTTCCTGATGTCCGCCGGCATCCCTGTGCAGAAGCGCGTCTATGCCCACGGCTTCCTGTTCAACAGGGGCGAGAAGATGTCGAAGTCGGTCGGTAACGTCGTCGATCCCTTCAATCTCGCGGATCAGTACGGCGTCGACCAGATCCGCTATTTCTTCCTGCGCGAGGTCCCGTTCGGACAGGACGGCAATTACAATCACGAGGCCATCGTCGCGCGCGTCAATGCCGATCTCGCCAACGATCTCGGCAACCTCGCGCAGCGCTCGCTGTCGATGATCGCCAAACAGCTCGGCGGCGTGCTGCCGGAGCCCGGCGAGTTCAGCGACAACGACAAGGCTATTTTGGCGCAAGCCGACGGAATGATCGCCGCGTCGCGCGAGGCGATGGGGACGCAGCAGATCCATCACTGGCTCAACACCGTGTGGGCCGTGGTCGCGGAAGCCAACCGCTATTTCGCCGGCGAGGCGCCGTGGGCGCTCGCCAAGACTGATCCTGCGCGGCAGAAGACGGTGCTCTATGTCACCGCCGAAGTCGTGCGCCAGATCGCGATCCTGGCCCAGCCGGTGATGCCGACCGCCTCCGGCTTGCTGCTCGACAGCCTCGGCATCCCCGAAGGTGAACGCAACTTCGCCGTGCTCGGGGGCGCCAGGCGGATTGGGCCCGGCACGACGCTGCCGGCGCCGACGCCGGCGTTCCCGCGTTACATCGAGCCGGCGGCCTGAGGCGCTTGCGCGATGCTGGTCGACAGTCACTGCCACCTGGATTTTCCTGACTTTGCGGAAGATCTCGACAGGATCGTCTCGCGTGCGCGTGCGGCCGGCATCGGCCGCATGGTCACGATCTCGACGCGGGTGCGGCGTCTGAAAGACCTGCTCGCGATCGCCGCGCGCTACGACGACGTCTATTGCTCGGTCGGCACCCATCCGCACAACGCGGATGAGGAAGACGGTATCTCGCAGGACGAACTCATCGCGCTGACGGAGCATCCCAAGGTCGTTGCACTTGGCGAGGCCGGGCTCGACTATTTCTACGACAACGGTTCGCCGGGGGCGCAGGCGAGGGGCTTTCGCGCCCACATCGCGGCTGCGCGGGCGACCGGGCTGCCGCTGGTGATCCACACACGCGAGGCTGACGAGGACTGCGCCCGCATCCTGGAAGAGGAGACGGCAAGGGGATCGTTTCGCGCCGTGCTGCATTGTTACACCGGCGGGCGCGAGCTGGCGCTGAAGGCGGTAGCGCTCGGGCTCTATATCGGCTTCACGGGCATCCTGACTTTCAAGAAGTCGGATGCCTTGCGTGCGCTGGCGGCCGAATTGCCGTCTGACCGTATTCTGGTTGAAACAGACTCGCCCTATCTTGCACCGGGCAAGTTCCGGGGCAAACGCAACGAACCGGCCTATGTGGTCGAGGTCGCAAAAGTGCTCGCCGAAACGCGCGGCGTGTCGCTCGAGGAGATCTCACGCCAGACCACCGAAAACTTCTTCCGCCTGTTCTCCAAGGTGAAAGCTTGAGATTGGGAGTCGCATGACGCTGACGCTGACGATCCTGGGCTGCGGCTCCTCCGCTGGCGTGCCGCGCCCGGCGCTCGGCTGGGGCGCCTGCGATCCCGACAATCCCAAGAACCGCCGCCGCCGCTGCTCGCTGCTGGTCGAGCATACCGGCGAGCATGGCACCACGCGCATCGTGATCGACACCTCGCCGGACCTGCGCGAGCAGCTCTTCGATGCCGATGTCGATCACATCGATGCGGTGTTCCTGACGCACGAGCATGCCGACCAGACCCATGGCATGGACGATCTGCGCTCGGTCGTCCTTCACATGCGCAAGCGCATTCCGGTCTATTTCAACCAGTCGACCGCCAAGGACATCATGGCGCGGTTTTCCTATTGCTTCATCTCGCCGGAGGGCAGTGATTATCCGCCGATCCTGACGCGGCATGGAATCGAGGCGGCCGAGAGCCAAACGATTTTAGGGAAGGGGGGCGCGGTGACGCTGCGAGCCTTCCTGGTTCAGCACGGCCAAATTCCAGCCCTCGGTTATCGCATCGGCAACGCCGCCTACACGCCCGACCTCAACGACATCCCGCGCGAGAGCTGGGGTGCGCTGGAAAATCTAGACCTCTGGATCGTGGACGGCTTGCGCTATGCCAATCATTCGAGCCATTTCAGCATCAACGACGCGCTATCCTGGATCAAACGCTTCAAGCCGAAGCGCGCCGTCATCACCAACATGACGGCCGACGTCGACTACGAGGTGATCCGGCAATCGCTGCCCGCAGGCGTCGTGCCCGCCTATGACGGCATGCGGCTGGAGACGCACTGAAACTCAGGTCGAGATCGCCTTGGCCGAGCCCGCCTGGTTGCGCAGCAGGAATTTCTGGATCTTGCCGGTCGAGGTCTTCGGGATCGGCCCGAACACGACCGCTTTCGGCGTCTTGAAGCCCGACACGTGGCTGCGGCAGAAGGCGATGATGTCGGCTTCGCTCGCGCTGGCGCCTTCCTTCAATTCGACGAAGGCGCAGGGCACCTCGCCCCATTTCGGATCGGGCTTTGCGACGACGGCGGCGAACAGTACAGCCGGATGCTTGTAGAGGATGTCCTCGACCTCGACGGAGGAGATGTTCTCGCCGCCGGAGATGATGATGTCCTTGGAGCGGTCCTTGATGATGACGTAGCCGTGCTCGTCGAGCACGCCGAGGTCGCCGGTGTGAAACCAGCCGCCTTCGAACGCCTCCTTCGTAGCCTTCTCGTTCTTGAGATAGCCCTTCATCACGATGTTGCCGCGGAACATGACCTCGCCGATGGTCTCGCCGTCGCGCGGCACTTCCTGCATGGTCTGCGGATCGATGACGGTGACGCCTTCCTCGAGCGGATAGGGCACACCCTGGCGGCGCTTCATTCGGGCACGATCGGCGGCGGGAAGTGCGTCCCAGCCGGGCTGCTCGGCGCAGACGGAGGCGGGGCCATAGACCTCGGTCAGGCCGTAGACATGGGTGAGCTTGATGCCGATGTTTTCCGCACCTTCGAGAACGGCGACCGGCGGCGCAGCACCGGCGATCAGGCCCACGACGCGGCGGGCCGCATTGCCTTTCGGAGCATCGGGTGCGTTAATCAGTACGTTGTAGACGATCGGCGCGCCGCACATGTGGGTGACGCCGTGCTGCTTGATCAGCTCGAAGATCCTGGTCGGCTCGACCTTGCGCAGGCAGACATTGATGCCGGCGGCGGCCGCAATGGTCCAGGGGAAGCACCAGCCGTTGCAATGGAACATCGGCAGTGTCCAGAGATAGACCGGGTGCTGGCCGAGATTGCCGGCAAGGATATTGCTGACGGCGTTCAGATAAGCGCCGCGATGATGCGTGACGACGCCCTTGGGATTGCCCGTCGTGCCAGAGGTGTAGCTCAGCGCGATCGCGTCCCATTCGTCCTTCGGCGGGATCGCCACGAAATTCGGGTCACCCTGCGCAACGGCGGCTTCGTACTCGATCTCGCCGATGCGCTTGCCGCCCTTGAACGAGGCGTCGTCGACGTCGACCACGAACGGCTTCGGCCCATTCATTTGCGCAAGCGCGTCGCTGATGACGGCCGAAAATTCCGGATCGACCAGGAGGATCTTGGCCCCGCCATGATCGAGCTGAAACGCGATCGATGGCGCATCGAGGCGGATGTTGAGCGCGTTGAGCACGGCGCCGGTCATCGGCACTGCGAAATGCGCCTCGTTCATCGCCGGGATGTTCGGCAGCATCGCCGCGACGGTGTCGCCGACGCCGATGCCTTTGCCAGCAAGATACGATGCAAAACGCCTGCAGCGCTCATGCGTCTCGCGCCACGTGAAGCTGCGCCCCTCATAGACCGTGCTGACGTGGTCGGGATAGACGGCGGCACTACGCGCAAGGAAGCTCAGCGGGCTCAGCGGCACGTAGTTGGCGGGGGTCTTGTCGAGGCCGATATCGTACTGGTTTTGCCGCACACTCATCGACACCCTCCTTGACACCCGTCTTACAGGAATCCAATCGAGATCCACGGGAAGATCGCGACGATGATCAATCCCACCAGCAACGCCAGCAGATAGCCCCAGATGGGCCTTATGCCCTCGGCCGGATCAACCCGTCCGATGGCGCAGGCCGCATAATAGCCGACGCCGAACGGCGGGGCGAATAGCCCGATACCCATCGCCAGAATGACGATCATGGCGTAGTGCACCTCATGCACCCCGACAAGGTGCGCGATCGGAAACAGCAGCGGCCCGAACAGCACGATCGCCGGAATGCCTTCCAGCACGCTGCCGAGGATGACAAAGGCCAGGATCGAGACCGCGATGAAGGTCGCAGCCCCCCCGGGTAGGCCGGTCATGGACGCCGCGAGCGAACGCGAGAAGCCGGATTGGGTCAGGCCCCAGGCCATGCCGGTCGCGGTGCCGATGATGAGCAGGATGGCTCCGGACAGGGAGGCGGTCTCGATCAGCATCGGCAGCAGCCGTCGCCAGTTGAACTGGCGGTAGATCAGGAGCCCGATGACCAGCGCATAGACGATGCCGATGGTCGAGACCTCGGTGGCCGTGGCGATGCCTTCGACCACGGCGTAGCGGATCACGAAGGGCAGGGCCAGGGCAGGGATGGAGACCAGGAACGTCCGCGCGATCTCGCGCGAGGTTGCGCGCTGGACGTGGCTGAGGTCCTCGCCGCGATAGCGCCACCACACCAGCCCAGACAGTGTCACCGCCAGCACGAAGCCGGGCAGCAGACCGCCGGTGAACAATGCCGAGATCGAAACGCCGGTCACCGAGCCGATGGTGATCAGCACGAGGCTTGGCGGTATGGTCTCGGTCTGGGCGCCGGTCGCCGCCAGGAGCGCCACGAGATCGCCGGGGCGGGCGCCGCGCTGCTTCATCTCTGGAAACAGTACCGGCGCGACCGCCGCCATGTCAGCCGCCTTGGCGCCGGAAATACCGGAGACCAGGTACATGGCGCCGACCAGCACGTAATGCAGGCCGCCGCGGACATGGCCGAGCAGGCTCGCCAGGAACGCCACCATGGCCCGCGCCATCCCGGTCATCTCGATCAGGAGGCCCAAGAACACGAACAGCGGTACCGAGAGCAGGATCAGATGGCTCATGCCCTCGTCCATGCGCCCGACCAGCACCATCAGCGGCGTGCGCGTGGTCAGCGCCAGATAGCCGAAGATCGCAAGGCCAAACGCGAACGCGATCGGCACGCCCGCGAAGACGCAGAAGCCGACCACCCCGACGAAGAAGATGATCAGGTTCAAGTTGCCGAGCGGTTTGAGCAGCGGCTGCGCGAACCAGAACAGGGCGATCAGGACGATCACCGTCGCGGCGGCCGCCAGCAGCGTCTTGAGATCGCCGACGCGGAACAGCCGCAGCAGCGCAAACAGCACCATCAGGCAGACGCCCACGGGCAGCGCGGCGGCGCGCCAGGTATTGGAAATTTGCAGCGCCGGCGTGGTGATGAAGCTTTCTTCGTAGGCGTATTCATAGGCCGGGTGGACGATCAGCAGCAGGAACGCCAGCGCGGCACAGGTCCCGACCACGTCGAGATAGGCCCGCAGCCTGGGCCCGGCGCTTGCGACCAGCGCCGTCATGCGCATGTGCTCGCTGCGGCGGAATGCGACGGCGGAGCCGAGCATCGCCAGCCACAGGAACAGCATCGAGGCGAGCTCGTCCGACCAGACCAGCGGCGCATGCAGCACGTAGCGCGAGATGACGCCTGCAAACAGGATCGCGACCTCGGCGACGACAAGGATCGCCGCCGGGATCTCGACCAGCCATTTCAGTGCAAGCTCGATGGAACCAAGCACAGGCCGGCGGCGAGGGGGCTCAGCCACCTCGCCGGCCACGGCTGGCGTCATGTCGACATGAGCCATGGCAAGGCCCCTATTGCTTACGCGTTACGACAGCTTGCCGACGGACTTTTCGAGCAGGTCCCAGGCCTTGTCGCCGTACTTGCCCTTCCACTCGTTGTAGAAGCCCGCCGCGCGCAGCTTGTCGCGGAACGGCCCGACCTCGGGCTGGTTGAACACGAGGCCCTTGCCAGTCAGCTCCTGCTTGACGGTCGCATTGAGCTTCTCGGTGTCCTCGCGCTCCTTGACGGCCGCCGCATTGACGTTCTTGGCGACGATCGTCTTGATGTCGTCCGGCAACGCCTGCCAGGCGCGGCGGTTCATCAGGAACCAGAAGCCGTCCCACATGTGGTTGGTCAGCGAGCAGTACTTCTGTACCTCGTAGAGCTTCGCCGCCGAGATCAGCGCCAGCGGGTTCTCCTGGCCCTCGACGATCTTGGTCTGAAGCGCCGAATAGACCTCGCTGAAATTGATCGAGGCGGGCGAGGCATCGAACGCCTTGAACATCGAGGTCCACAGCGGCGACACCGGCACGCGGATCTTGAAGCCCTTGAAGTCGTCCGGGCCGCTGATCGGCTTGGTCGAGGACGTGGTCTGGCGGAAGCCATTGTCCCAGATCTTGTCCATGACCTCGAGGCCGGCCTTGTTGATCTCGCCGCGCACATAGGCGCCGAGCTCGCCGTCCATGGCCTTCCAGACCGTGGGGTAATCCGGGAACGCGAAGCCGATGCCGTTGATCGAGGCCGCCGGCACCAGGGTCGCCAGGATCAGGCCGGACAGCGTGAAGAACTCGACGCCGCCGGAGCGCACCTGGCTCAGCATGTCGGTGTCGGAACCGAGCTGGCTATTCGGGAAGACCTGCAAGTCGAACCGGCCGTTGGTCTCGGTCTTGATCGCAGCCGCCATCTCACGGGCGCGGGCCACGAACGGATGCGACTCCGGCAGGTTGTTGGCGAACTTGTAGGAGAACTCGGCGGCCTGGGCACGGGCCACATAAGGCGCGCTGACGCCGCCAAAGACGGCGGTCGCGGCGGTGGCCTTGAGAAGCGTGCGTCGGGAAAAGCTCATGGGTCTGCTTCCTCAAAAGGATTGTTCTTGTTGTGAGATGCAAACCTATACGGACGTCAGGTCAGAAGGTCATCTGCGATCTCGCGGGCCTCGCTTATTGCAGCCGGACAACGTCACGGCAATATCGGCTTTCGGCACATGCGCTGTATATCTGGGCCAGATTCAAAATGTGAAAAACAACCCCATGCACAGTAGCCGACAAGAGCCGAGGCGACGTTCGATGGACGGCCGGAAAATGGACCACAAGCGAAGGCGCCGTGGCAGGAATTCCGTCTAAATCACTGATCTAATTGTACATAAATATATTCCATAATATACCTTATGCGAATTATTGATATGGATGCGCGGGTCGGGTGTCCTGTGCCTGTCGCGCTCATTCGATTCCTGCATTCCGTTCAGAGGACTCCTGCACTGCCTTGGCGAAGTTAGGTGAGTTTTGGACGGAACGTCAGCAGTGTCAGGGCCGGTCCCTTAAGTCGCTTATTCCGTTCTTGATGAGCGCGTAGCCACCGCGAAGCGGCTGTGCCCGGACCTCATCTTCGTGAACCGCGCTTCCCCGCGGAAGAATGCCGCAACATCACCGGTGGATGCTCCGGTATTCAAGCTATGTAAGCTTGGCCACTCCGCGCCTGACCGGTCGCGCACTGCGTGCGACCAAACGGCCTCGATCACGCCATCAGGCTACGGAACTAACTCCAGTGCCCTTCATTCCCTCGCTCGCAGATTGGCGGAGTTGGGACAAGGTAGCTGTCGAATTTCACCACTTGCTCTGATACAACTTTGCGCATTGAATTCCCCGATAAATCGCTGCATGGGTCCCATTTACGCAGCGGAGCAATCAATTCTATTCTGATCCCACCTGAGCCTATTTCTATAGGCTTGCGCGCTCGCTTTTTCCGCGCGGTGTCCATGACGCACACCGAAACAAGACCAATTGGTCAGCATGGAGTGAGCAAATGTCACGAAAGCTCTCGCGACGAGAATTTGTAAGCGCGACCGCGCTGTCGTCCGCCGCGCTGATCACAGCGCCCTATGTGCGCGGCGCGTATGCGGCCGGCAAGCTGTCGATCGGCCTCTGGGATCACTGGGTGCCCGGCGCCAACGACACATCAACTGCCCTCGTGAACGAGTGGGCCGCAAAGGAAAAGATTGAGCTATCGATCGACTACATCACCAGCCACAACCGGAAGATCGAGTTGACCGTTGCAGCTGAAGCGCAGGCCAAATCCGGTCATGACATTCTTCAGATGTACAGTTGGTGGCCGCAGGCTTATGCCGAACACTTCGAGCCGGTGAATGACGTCGTGGAGTCTGCGATCAAGCAGAACGGTGAGGTGAACGACACCGTGAAATATCTTGGGCACGCAGCCGGCAAATGGTTTGCGGTCCCTGCGACTCCGGGAAGCCAGATCAAGGGGCCCTGCTCTCGCATCGATCTGATGAAGAAATACGCGGGTATCGACGTCCAGGAAATGTATCCTGCGGGCGCAGCACCCAAAGCCGACAACTGGACGATGGATACTTTCCTGAAGGCGGCGGAAGCCTGCCAGAAGGGCGGCTTCCCGTTCGGCATCGGCGTCGGCGACACCCCCGACAACGTCGACACGGCGGGTGCGATCTTCCGGTCGTTCGGCGCCGAACTCGTCGATGCCAAGGGCGATCTCACGGTGAAGACCGATCAGGTTCGTCAGGCGCTCGAATATTACAAGAAGCTGATCGCCTTCCTGCCGCCCGACGCACCGTCCTGGGACGACGCCTCGAACAACAAATGGCTGATCTCCGGTCGCGGCGCGCTGATCATGAACCCGCCGAGCGCCTGGGCGGTGGCGAAGCGGGACGCCCCACAGGTTGCCGAGCAATGCTGGACCCACGGCTTCGCGGCGGGTCCAAAGGGTCGCTTCGCGCCCTATGTGCCTTTCTTCTGGGCGATCTGGGCATTCTCCAAGAACAAGGAAGCAGCCAAGAGCCTGCTCACGCATTTGTCGCAGGCGTCGTCGATCGAGAAGTTCGTCTCCGCCAGCGGCGGCTACGATCTGCCAGCCTATGCGAACATGACGAGGCTGAAGACATGGGCCGAGGTAGGGCCGCCCAAGGGAACGCTCTACCACTATCCGAACCCCTACAACCACCAGACGCTATCGATTGCGGCCTCTCCTGCGCCGCCAAAAATCGCCCAGCAGATCTATGCCCAAGGCACGCTGACAAAGATGGTGCTTCGTTACGCCAGAGGCGAGAAGATGGAAGACACGCTCGCTTGGGCGGGAGGCGAGTGCGAAGGCTTTATGCGGGGCTGA
>JAEWFG010000211.1 GCA_023388935.1 Pseudomonadota bacterium
TCGCAGGGCTCCGACCCAGCCAGTTACCCGGCCGAGCCGCCTGCCAGCTTCCGGACCAATCGACAATTATCCGGGTGAGATCCTCCCTCACTGGTAGTTCGCGCCCTCGGGGCGCACGGTCAATCGCGTCGGTTGAGCGCTGCGGTCACAGCTTCCCGCGATCCCAGATGAGCGGACATGTTAAGCGCCGGCCGGAAGGTCTCAAACGGGCCAGTAGCGGAAGGACCTCTCTGGAAAACAGGTTCGTGCTTGAGATCATCTCGTATTTCCTGACCGAGCCTTACGGGGTCGTAGAAGCAAAGCAGATATTTCGTCCGTACGCGGAGATGCGCGCGTCGAACCAGCCCTTCGCGGTCACTTGCGATTCGTGATCCGCAAAGTCGGCCGACCAGTTAAACGAGAAATTCGCCAAAGGAGGCTCCACGTGAATGAGACAGCGTCGCAGCCCGCATGAGCGGAGCGACATGCGAGGTGGTGGTCCCGGATGTCGCTTCGCTCATCCGGGCCACGATGCCGACCGTTCCGTCATCGCGAGCCAACGGGTTGGCGCAAAGCGCGGCCCGATGACAGGCTCCGCGAAGCAATCAAGAATCTTTCCGCGGAGGCAGCCTGGATTGCTTCGTCGCATCAGCGCGCAATTGCTTCGCAATTTTGTCGCGAGCTCCTCGCAACGGCGATGGAGAGAGTCGCGCACGACTCAATGCGGCCGTGATTTGTGGATGGAGATCAGTGAAACCGTTCACAAATTGTAGTTGCAAACGTGATAAGATACGGGCGTGAAGCAATTGAGGTAATATATGCAGCCACGCCGCAAATGAGCCGTTCGGAACGGTTCTGGCGGACAACAGGGAGGAATTGCCATGTCCGTTGTACTGACCATGGGTAAGATCAGCGCCCTGACCGCAATTACCAAGATCGTTCCCGGTCATGCCGACGCGCTACGCAAGACACTTCAGGGGCTGACCGCCGCAAACGGCGGTAAAATCGCTTCTCTCGGGACGATCCATATCGTGCGCTGGGTCATTTTCGATGATGACACGCGATTGTTGTTTGCAACGAATTTTGACGGCGACGTCGAAGATTATATGCGCGATTTCGCCGAGCGGGCTCCCGATGGAATCGACGCGATCTGGGGTCATTGCGAAGGGTATCCGGGCGCGCGCGATTATCCAAAGCTGCGCGATTACATTCTCGGAAGCGCCATCGAAATCACCGGCTATTATTGCGCCTATCCGAATTCCACCGTCGCTGACATCAACAAGGCGCTGGACTGGAAGGGCAAGTTCGATACGTTCCTTGATCAGATTGGCTGACGGGAATGGCCGCCCAATCCGTCACCGGCGCCCTGGATCGGAACGATATCCAGGGCATGGCGATGCGGCCGTATCGCTTCCCGGTTGCGCACTATCATCTGCTGGCTGTGAGCGACCCGGCTCGGGCGCGGCAATGGTTCGGTGACGTTGCCGGGCGATGCACCACCGTGGCGGGCCTGGACGCATCGCCTCCCCAGGCCTTCAACGTCGCCCTCTCGTGGCAAGGTCTGTCGGCGATCGGAATGCCACAGCCCAGTCTGTCGAGCTTTCCGCAGGAATTCCAGCAGGGAATGGCTGCGCGCGCTGATCGGCTCGGTGATATCGGCGACAGCGCTCCGACGAAGTGGGACGCACCGTTCAACAACGGCGTGCACGCGCTTGTCGTGGTCAGTGCGATGACAACAGCGGATCGTGATGCCGCTTCGACGGCATTGCTGTCCGATGTTCGCGATAACGGCTTGACTGCGGCAGCCACCATCGACGCGAAACTGCTGCCCGGGCCGGATGGCAGGCCCGTCCCCGTCGAGCACTTCGGGTATCGTGACGGAATTACGCAACCCGCCATCGAAGGCAGCGGAGAGCCCGCCTTGCCCGGCGCGGGCATTCCGGACGCAGACGGTTGGCGAGCCCTGAAGGCCGGTGAATTCGTACTCGGGCAGCCTGATGAGACCGGTGCCGTCCCTGACTTGCCCAGCCCGGCAAGTCTCAGCAGCAACGGCAGCTTCGTGGTGTTGCGCAAGCTGCACCAGCACGTCTGGGCTTTTCGGGATTTTCTCCGGCGCTCCGCCGCTGATGACGCCGACGCCGCGCTGCTCGCGGCGAAGCTGATGGGGCGCTGGCAAAGTGGTGCGCCGCTGGCCTTGGCAGCAACGCAAGACGACCCGGCGCTCGCCGGGGATCTACAGCGAAATAATCAATTCACGTATTCTGACGATCTGCGAGGAACGAACTGCCCAATCGGAGCCCACGTGCGGCGTCTCAATCCGCGCTCAGGGCTGACGGGCCCGAATGGCGCATCCGTCCATCGGCATCGGCTGCTGCGCCAGGGTTTGCCCTATGGGTCGCGCCTGCCTGCGGATGCTGCTGCCGATGACGGCGCCGAGCGCGGCGCCATCATGTTGCTGGTGAATGCCGACATCGCGCGTCAATTCGAATTCGTTCAGAAGGTCTGGATCAATGACGGTGACTTTGCTGGCCTCGGCAATGACAAGGACCCGATGATCGGTGGCAACGACGGGAGCGGAAGCTTCACGATCCCGCGTGCCGGAGCGCCGCGACGTCGATTGCCCAATCTGCCGGCGTTCGTGAGTACACGCGGCGGCGAATACTTCTTCCTGCCGGGCATCGCCGCGTTGCGATCCTTTGCCGTCTCTCTGGCGGAGGCTGCCTCATGATCCATTCAGACTGAGTTCTTCAACCACCTGCCGGGGAGAACAAAATGGCGTGGAAACCGAGTTCAATCGTCGCCTCGCTGGCCCTGCTCTTCTCGGTCGCTGTTGCCGCGGTCGTCGTGATCGCGGGAGTGATCGGCTACCCCTATGCCTCCAAGGTCTATGACGGGATCAGGGTGAAGCTGCCGGAGTATCCAACAGCCCAAAAGACCCGCTGGCTCGACCAGAACTGGACGGATCAGCGCGAATGGGTTCACCACGCCGATCAGGGAACAGCGACTTTCCACATCCCTTACGAATGGTTCATGGCCCTTGAACAGCCGGAGATGTCGCTGGCGTCGGTGGGACTTCTGAGCGACCCCGCTTATCTCGATCGTTTTGGATTCATTCCTGATCCGACCGATCCCAAGCTCGGATTGCCTGTTGGCATGGCGCGCGGCAAGGCGATGGTCGACGCCACCGCACAACCCTGGAAAAATCCACGGGCCCCCTACAATGACATGACGCGGATCGGGTTGACTTGCGCGGCATGCCACACCGGACGCTTCACCTACCAGGGGACGGAATTCCTGGTCGACGGCGGCCCGGCACTCACGGATCTCGGCAAGTTCCGGACCGCGCTTGGCCTCTCGCTGGCATTCACGCGCTTCGTTCCCTTCCGCTTCGATCGGTTCGCCGAAAAGGTGATCGGGCCCAACCCAAGCGAAGTGGAAAAGACTCAGCTGCTTGCGCAGCTCGACAAGATCCTGGCGCAGGGCAAGGGGCTCGCCGATCTCGACACCATGGTTGCTCCGCAGAGCGTGGTCGAGGGGTATGGCAGGCTCGACGCGTTGAACCGCATCGGCAACGAGGTCTTTGCGGTCGACCTCAAGATTCCCGCCAACTATGCCGCCACATCGGCGCCCGTGCATTTCCCGCGCATCTGGGATGCCTCGTGGTTCGACTGGGTCCAGTACAACGCATCGATCGAACAGCCCATGGTGCGCAACGTCGGTGAGGCCATGGGCGTATCCGCGATGATCAACCTGACAAGCGCGCAGGGCGGGCTTTTCAACTCAGGCGTCGAAATCATGAACCTGGACAGGATCGAGAAATCGCTGGCCGGGAAGCAGCCGAATGAAAGCACGGGCTTCACCGGATTGAAGTCGCCCAAATGGCCTTCCGAGCTTCCTCCGATCGATCAAAAGCTCGCCGAGCAAGGTGCTGCACTCTACAAGGAACATTGCCAGAGCTGCCACCTGCCGCCGGTGAGCAGTGCCGAGTTCTGGAAGTCCGACCGCTGGTCGCTGCCGGACAATCGGAAGGAAGAGCGCTATCCAGGCGAGCGTTATCTCCGCGTCGAGGTCGTACCAATCACGCATATCGGCACCGACCCGGCGCAGGCCCAGGATATGCTCGATCGCAAGGTTACGGTTCCGCGGGAGCTCGATATTGCCTCCAACAGTTTCGGCTTGGCGCTCGGTGAAGTCACCGAAAAGACCATCAAGCATTGGTATGACAGCCAGACACCACCGGTTGCGCCGGAAGAGCGCGACGAATTGAACGGATACCGGGATAACGGCATCCAGGCGCCACTGGGCTACAAGGCGCGTCCGCTCAACGGGATATGGGCAACGCCGCCGTACCTGCACAACGGCTCGGTGCCGAACCTCTATGCCCTGCTGTCGCCGGTCAATGAGCGGCCGGCGAAATTCTACCTGGGCAACCGCGAATATGACCCGGTCAATGTCGGATATCGCCATGACAAGCTGGAGGGCGGATTTGAGCTCGATACGATGATGCGGGGCAACTACAACACCGGGCACGAGTTCAATGATGGAAAGGCCGGCGTGATCGGGCGCCTTCTGACGCCTCAGGAGCGGCGGGCGCTGGTCGAATTTCTGAAGACAATGTGAAAACCGGAAGCCGGTTTGTTTTCGTGGTGTGGATACAGCGGCGTACTACTCGATGATTGGCACTTGGTTCGCCGCATGGCGCGGCGCCGTTCCGGCGAGGCGCGGATCATGCGCCACCTCGAACTGCCGCCGGAACGGAAGCCAGAGCGCTGATAGAACGCGACGGCCGACGGAGGTGTAAGAAGCGTAGCCCGCATGAGCGAAGCGATATGCGGGGATACTGTCCCGGATTTCGCTGCGCTCATCCGGGCTACGACGCTGATGCCCCTTCTTAGCTGCCGTTGGCCTCAATCTCTGGCTTCGGTAATCCAGCGGCAAGAACTTGGCCAAAGTGATTGCAGGCAAATGCAATTTCATTGAACTCCGCGGGAGTGAACGTCAATCTTTGACCAAGGGGCACAGAGCGCTTTCGAGTCTCGATTCTCATAAGGATTTCGACTTCAGCGCGATCGTCACCTGGTTCCACGCGGTCCCCAGCAGCCAGCTCAATTTCCTCACCGCCTCGCATGTAGAAGATTTTGACTCGCGGAAAACTTAGTGTGAACTCCGAACTACCCTTGGCATCAATCTCTCCGACAACGCCGTCTCGGTGCTCAAGGCAATTTCTCGCTGCTTGAAGCGACCTGTAGGAATCGGCAAATTCCAGCTTTGGATTGAGCAAATCGTTGACTGCCGCCAACAAATCAGGAAAGCGAAGCCCAGCAGCCTTGCTCTGAAATGGTCTTAGGAAGTTCGCGAGCGTATCGTTCGATTTTATCTGATGTGTCTTTGTAAGTAGAGCTGTGATTATGTGAGCTTCTTCCAGCGCATGCCGAACAGCCCGCAACAATTCTTGGATCGCCCTAGCGAGAATCCAGCTTTCGTGCATTGCGCGGCGCTGGTCTAGAGCGTGTTGTTTTTCACCGGAATCGGGATTCCCAGAGGGAGCCATTTCTGATTCAACCTCCATGCTGGGTATGGAGGCCAGCATGGATGACGCGCCCCTGTTCGGAAGATATTCGCGAACGCGCTTTGGCACGGGCTGATGCTGGCGAGACGGTTCGCTCGATTG
>JAEWFG010000269.1 GCA_023388935.1 Pseudomonadota bacterium
TCAAGCCGGTTGCCGAATAGGTGAGCGCGCCGCCATCGGGATCGTTGAAGGTGCCGGTGGGCAAGGTCAGCGAAAAGGCCAAGCCGACGAACGCATTCTGGTTGGGGGTCTGGGTCGCGAGCACCGGCGGCGTCTCGGTCGGCGTCGCACTCGAGAACACCACGTCGGCGTAGTAGTTGGCGGCACTGAAGGTGCTGGTGGGAAAGATGCCAGTGGTGCTGGTGCCGCCGTAGGAATAGACCCCATTGCCGCCGGAAACCGAGGCGGAGGACGGCGCGGTCAGCGTTCCGCTCGAGACGGCGCTGGTGAAGAAGTTGTTGGTCGCGACATAGACGCCGTTGGTATGGTACGATGCGACATAGGTGGTGTTGGCGACGATCGAAAACGGCGTCGTCAGGCTGACGGTCTGCCAGCCGCTCGCGGTGGTGTTGGTGAAAGTGGTGCTGGCAAGCAGCGTGCCGGTTGAACTCCACAGGTCGAGAACATCCGGGCCGGTGTCGCCCGGGCTGCGGTAGAATTTCAGCGCCGTGATCTGGCCGGCGGCCGAGGAGGAGAACTTCACCCCGAGTTCGAGCGCCTTGCCGTCATTCGCACCGATCAGTGTCGGTGTGTTGGAGGCGGTGAACAGGCTGACCGATGTGGGTGTAGTCGTCACGGCGATATTGAACGTCTCACTGGCAGAGAGGTTGGCAGGATCCGTTGCCGAAACCTGGACGCCAACGGTGCCGACATTGGCGGATGTCGGCGTGCCGCTGAATGTTTGCGTCGCCGCGTTGAACGTCAGCCATGAGGGAAGCGCCGCTCCGTTCAAGCCGGTTGCCGAATAGGTGAGCGCGCCGCCAGCAGGATCATTGAAGGTGCCGGCGGGCAAGCTCAGCGAGAAGGCCGAGCCGACCAGCGCATTCTGGTTGGGGGTCTGGGTCACGAGCACCGGCGGCGCCGGCCCACCGGTGTCCCGGAATACGACATCGACCCAATAGTTGTCGCCCGAGGTGGAAACGGTATTGGGAAAAATACTGCTGGAGGAGTAAGCGTAAAACCCACCGGTCGCCGTTGCGGAAAGAGATCCGTTCGTAAACTTTTGGAGGGTGTCAAAATAGAAAGGCGTATCGGAGTAGTCGCCATTGCTCATGTGGTAGGAGGCAACATAGCTCACGCCTGCATTAATGGTCACAGGACTCGAAAAGTTGACCTGCTGCCAGCCACTGGGGGTCTCGCTTGTTGATGTGGCGGTCGCCAGCAGCGCGCCGGAGGCGGTCCAAAGATCAACCACATGGGCGCCGGTATTGAGAGACCCCTTATAAAACCGGATCCCTGTGATTTGGCCGTTGTTCGTTGACGTGAACCGGACACCGACTTCCACGCCGTTTGGGTCACTGAAGTTCGCCGTAGCCGGCGTAGTACTGGAACCAAAAAGGCTGAGAGCTGAGGACGCTGAAACCGAGTACGACACGCCGGCAGCCGGTGTCTCGAGATTCAGACTGTCATCGACCGCTCGGGTTTCGATGCTGTATGTCCCCGGCGCCGGGGCATTGAACGTATAGCTCCAATTGACAGTTTGCGTGCCGACCTGGCCGCTTGTTACGTGCCACGTTTTTCCACCGTCGGTCGAAATCTGGACCCCGCCGACCACGCCGCCAACGTCGGTCGCGGTACCGCTGACGGTCACGGTTTGGCCTTCAAGTACGGCCGTGGATGACACGTTGGTAATCTTGGACGCTGGCGGCGTTTTATCCGTCGATGCGCTCGCGATGACAAGGCTGGCCTGTATTGTCTGCGGCTGGACGCCCATGTCCGCAAACAAATTCACCATTGCCTGCTGCACGTTCGGATCGGCGCTTGTCTGATTGCCGTCCGGCGACGAGTCGTGCTGGTTGGACAGGCCCCACGACCAAAAGACAGTGCCCGCCCCGAAGACCAGCGCGCCACTGGTGGGATCACGGTACTCGACTAGATTGTGGGTTGCGGTACCATTTGTGTCGACGTTCCCGAACTCAGTATTGAGCGCGGATGTCTGTAGCGTCGTCGAAGAGAGGTGGATCAGGCCGGCAGGCATGAAGCCGTTGTCAGGAGAAGAGTCCCATTCATATCCCAAAAGGCCGCTTTCCAGCGAAGCTGTCTGGCCGGGTTGTGTGGCCGCGACACTGGTATTACGCCAGAACCGCAACTGGGTCATGTTGTAGGGGATCGTGATCGTCCCAAGACTCCCGCTCTCGTCAACCGAGAACACGGTCCCGGTCAGCGCATTGGACGGCATGGCTGCACCGCCCCAACTTGTAGGGGCCTCAAACGTGCCAGTCCCCTGCCCGCTGGGGTTGATCAGCTGCTGATAGTGACTGTCCTTGTAGGAGACGAGCGTGCGATTGGCCGTGTTGTTGCCGTCTATGCTCGGTGTGAACTGGGTCTGCCAAAAGATCTCGTTGCCGCTGAGGAACACGAGATTGACGCCCGCATTTTTCGCGGCTTGGACGTTTGCGACCTGGCTATCGGTCCAGTATTCGTCGTGTCCGGCATCCATGAACACCTTGTGATTGAGAAGTAGCGCGCCATTGGTGGCTGTATCCATGCCGGAAATGTAACTTACATCGTAGCCGTTTTCTTCCAGCCAGTAGATTGCGGGGTATTCGCCTGCAAACAAACTATCATCTTGATTCGCATACGTACCTACTCCATCCCGGGTCATGATAGGGCGGTTGTAGCTGACCGCAAATGCTGCACCCGCATTGGGTTCATTCCCATCTTTATCCGCAGGCGGAGTTGAAGGTCCATCTCCTCCGTAAAGATTTGCGCCGCCCCAGCCGTTGTAAGCCTGCCAAGTCTCATCAGACGTCTGAAAGACGATGTTGCTTGTGGAATTGGGATCCTTGACTACAAATGGGATCTGGAAAACTTGAGTGCCTTGAACAACGTTGGCGACAAAAACACCGGATACGGTGCCGGTGGGAATAGCCCATGAATCAGTGACGCTCCAGTTGCCGGCGTCGACCTCCCCGGTTGCACCATTCGTAATCGGATTGGGTTGGGCGATCACCGACGTACCCTGATGCTGGATAGTCGTGATGAGACGGGCCCCGTCTCCCCCATAATATCCGAGACGGTAAATCTGGATCTGATAGCTGGGGCTGCCCGTCAGATTGTCGATCTTAAACTGCACCGTATCGCCAACGTTGGTGCTGATCGCGGTGGTGAATCCCTCAAGCTTGGTCGAATCTTGGCCGGGATTGACATACCAGACGGTCTTCGGCGTACCCGTCAGTTGGTTCTCCAGCACGATCGGGTTCGTGGTCGGTGGATCCGCGACGATCGTGCCGCCCTTACCGTCACTCTTGAAGATCCAGTTCAAGTCCTGTCCGGAGAACTGCAGCGTTACGGTCTGAGAACCGTTGCCGAAGTCAACCGTACTGATGTTTGAGGCACTGTTATAGTGGACTGATGCCGTCATCGACGATGTGAACGCGAGATCCTTCAAATCAATCAAGTCACTCGGCGAAAGCGGCGCAGCCGGTGAGGAGCTTGCAATCAGACCGTAAAACTGTGTTGAATGATCAAGAATGAGCTCACCGGTTCCCGTTTGGAAAGAGATGGTTGTCCCGGAAAACGATCCATTCACGAACTGTCCGGAAACTGGACCTCTGATCTCAAGAACAGCGTCGTTTGGAATTTCGATCTCTACCGGCGCCGGAGAAGCCAATTTCAAGCTGCCAAAATCTGGCGGACTGCTTGACCCAATGCGATGGTGCGGCGGATGGTCAAGCGGATCGGACTGTCCGGTCGAGTTCGCTGTCCCTGTCGTCGACAAAGTCAGGGTCGTCGCTGCCGGGCTGATGATCCGTTCGAGCGGGACGCGCTCGGGTCCAGCGTGGGATGCCTGTTCAAAGGCCCAAGGGGCTGCTCCGCCAGCTGCAGCTGCCTTAGCTGACACGGAAGACTCTACCGGAACGATTTCGCCGGTCTCGGGCGCAGCCGAAGCAGTTGTGGAGTTCAAAGACGAAAGCCCGGCTTCAAGTAGCAAAGCGGCCGCAAGCGGCGCCACGGAGTTTGTGTCTTCAACTACGTCCGGTGCATTGCTTCCCCGGAGAGGTAAGTCTGGTCCAACAACCACCAGCACCTCTCCCGTCAGCGCCTGCGCCTGATCCAGGCTAGAAAAGCGGAGTAGCGAAATTTGTCCGATCGCGTCGTAGGCTGGACGGAACGTCAATCCGCAGAGCTGAGCAGCGGTAATCATCTGGCCGCGCGCGACCGCGCTCACGCCATTAGCCAGATAGACCGTTCCGTTGGAGGGCAGTTCGGTGATCGCAATCGGCGTCTGGGCGCCCGAACCGACCGGCAGATCGGTGAGCAGCGGAATCGGGAGCCGCCCACAGTTTTGCGGTACATAAATGACCGGCAAGCTGTCCGATCGCGCGTCTTCGTCCTCTCGAGAGGCCGGTGCGAAGGTCAATCCGAGAATGTCTCCGGCCGTCAGCTCGTCGCCGAGGACCAAAGGTGTAAGCCGGTCGGCTTTCCAGACGGTCCCCGAAGGAGGCAAGCCGGCGACCGCCATACTTATGTCGTGAAGGGTATATTGCGCTTCCTCTGCCGAGAATTGACGGGCATCTATGGATAAAAGATTGGGTTTTTGTCGCAGCATGGCGAGCACCTTCCGCTCGAGCCGACCGAATTAAATTAAATCATTTTATTTGAAAATAACTCCGAGCGTCAATCAAGATCTGTAAATCGAGCCATAGTTGGCCGCAGTTTTTTTATTCCTTCCGCCTCATTCCGCGCCAAATCAAACCCAAGCGTACCCTCCGTTTTTATTACATCATTTAATTTGCGCCAGCCCCTTGTCTTCAATATATTGTCTCTAGACTGCAGTTTGGAACCGACGCGCAAAGCGGGGCGCAAAAGGCGGGTGCCTGACACATGCTTCAGAATATTGATGTGCACCGGAACGAGTTTCGTTCGCCAACGGGCGAAACAGTCCCAGAGGGCGGCATCGGCGGACTTGTAAATCTGACGCTCGCGTTCCTGCGCCGCCGCTATCTGTGGATAATGCTGGGCACAGCGATAAGCGTTGCAGGGTGCCTGGGATACCTTGCCTTCACACCACCCACTTACAGCGCCCAGGTTCAGGTCCTGCTCGGAAACCCCAAACCTCAGTTCATTCAACAGCAATCGATACTCTCCGATCCAGCTTTTGATTTCAGCCAATTCGAGACCCAGGTCCAGATATTCAAATCGCCGGCCATCGCAGCCGACGTCATCAATCGACTGAAACTGGCAGACGATCCGGATTTGCGGGAGCCAAGACCGCTGCCAGGCTCCTCAATTTTGCGAACACTCCGTTCATATCTGCTGCCTGCGCCGAAGACGACTGCGCTGGACCGGATGGACGGGTTGGACGGGAAGTTAGATCCCAAGGAAGAAGCTTTGATCGCCGCCTTTCAGCGTCGCATCACCGTCAGTCGCGTGGGCGTTAGCAATCTCGTCGAAATCGGTTTCAGCTCGAGCAGCCCGACCCGCGCGGCCGAGATCGCCAATGCGATAGCCGCATCCTTCATGGCCGATCAGGTCAGCGCGAAGTCTGAAGTCAATCGCAGCGCCACGAGCTGGATGCAAGACCGACTGCGGAATTTGAATGAGCAGGCACTTGCGGCGGAACGCGCGGTTGACGCCTACAAGTCAAAGAATAACGTCGTTTCCGCCGGCGGAAAGCCGATTGGAGAGCAGCAAGTATCCGAACTCAATAGCCGTCTTGTTGCCGCTCGCGCCCAGACATCGGAGGCCGCCGCCAAGTTGAAGCGCTATGAGACTATCTTGTCGAACGACACATCGGACAAAATGTCGATTGGCGGCCTCGACGCGGCCGGCCCCGAAGCCCTGACGAGTCCCATTATTAACAGTCTTCGCGATAAATATTTGGAAATGGAACGACGCCTGAACGAGTGGTCGTCCCGCTTCGGTCGCGATCATTATGCCGTTGTCATGCTGAGATCTCGTATGCGGGAACTCCGCTTATCGATTCTCGAAGAACTAAAACGCTACGCCGAAACGAGCCGAAGCGAACTGGAAGTTGCCAAGCAGCGACAACAGGAAATCGAAAAGCAGTTGGCTGACGCGGTATCGCAAACACAATCCGCCAATCTGGCCGAGATCACCATTCGAGAATTGGACAGCAATGCGAAGGGCTTGCGCAGCCTGTACGAGACCTTCCTGCAACGTTACATGGGCTCGGTGCAACAGGAAACGTTTCCGATCCCTGACGCCAGAGTAATGTATGCGGCAGTACCACCGACAAGTAAGAGCAAGCCCAAGGGCATGTTGATAATGATACTTGGTCTGCTCGGTGGCGTCGGCCTGGGTACAGGCCTTGGCCTGTTGAAAGACGCTCTCGACGGAGTTTTTCGTACGCCAACGCAGATGGAGGCTGCGCTGGCGTTACCTTGTCTCGCGCTGGTGCCATCCATTCGTTCGACGAGAAACAAGCCAATGCACGGGGGCCGCGAGACTGATCCAAACCTCAAGCTACGAACTATCGCTACCAGCACAACCTTTCAGCGTGCCATTACCACCCAATCATCGTCCCGTTACGCCGAGGCTATCCGTTCGATCAAGTTTGCGATCGATCTCAATCTCACCAAGGCCCCAAATCAGGTTATTGGCCTAACATCGGCCTTGCCGAACGAGGGCAAGACAACTGTTGCCGGGTCACTTGCGCAACTCATCGCTCAGTGTGGCAAGAGCGTTGTCATCGTCGACTGCGATCTGAGGAATCCATCACTCTCGTCAAAACTGGCTCCGAGCGCGTCAGCGGGCATTGTTGAAATCGTCAAAGGCGTCACGACCATCGAGGAGACAATTTGGCGGGATGCAATTACAAATCTCTCCGTTTTGCCTGCGGCGGGGAAAGGACCGACATCCCACACCTGTGAGATACTTTCGGACGCATCAATGCGCTCCCTGTTTGATCGACTGCGATCAAGGTACGATTATATTATCGTCGATTTACCCCCTCTCGCGCCTTTGATAGACGTCCGCGCGACGACGGCGTTCGTCGACTGCTACATCCTGATCGTTGAATGGGGGATCACGAAAATAGACGTCGTCCAGCATGCCTTGCACACCGCACCGAATATACGCGAGTATCTCCTTGGCGCGGTCCTCAACAAGACCGACATCAAGGCGATGACTCGCTATCACGGCAGCTGCAAGGACTATTACAGGGATGACCACTACGTCCGCTACGGCGTGTCTGCGTAACGGTAGAATTGGTCTCGACGCTATTGCCTGACGGGCCTCTCTCCGAAGAAGACCCGTGGCAGTCAAGGCAAGACAGCAGCACTCTCGGGGCAGTTGGAACGCTCACTTCTTGGATTGTCACGCTCGCGGTCGACTACCGCAGGACTGAGAAAGACGCTGGACCCCAAATTAAACATTGAATTATTTAAATCTATTTTATATATTAAATTGACCCTCCGTTAGCTGCGTCTTGCCATGAACTTCCTCAGTCCTGACTTGGCCGCAGCTCGGCCCCCCTCGCGTCCGCCGATCATGGCAGGACGAAAATGGCCGCTTCGCTATCGATCCATCGAAGCATTTGTCCGTAGCGCCGACGCCGGCACCATAGTCTCGGCCGGGATTCTTACTGCGCTGCTCTGCCGGTTCGATCGCACTTTGGAGACCGAGGACATCCGCACGGCGCTCGCGTTTGCAAGCGTGGTCTCAGCCCTTCACATTCTTCTGCTGAACAATTGCGGTATGTACGCACCTGCGCGACTGCTCAAACTGCGAACTCAAATTCGCGCAGTGTTCCTGGCTTGGATATCCGTTTTCCTCCTGTTTGGCGTCGCTTTTTTGCTCAGCCGGCAATCGTTGGCTTTCCAGCAATGCGGCTTCGCGGTGATCGGCCTGACGATGTTGGTCACGCAGCGGATTGGCGTGACTTATCTTCTCAAGTGGGGGCTGGGGGAACGGAAGTTTGCGGCCGGCAAGATCTTGTTGGTCACTGATCAACAGGATCTCGAGCTGGCGACGTGGCATATTGGAGCGGGGCGTGAGATCGCGGCCCGGCTTCATTTCTCCGCAATGCGTGCGGATCCGCCAGAGCAGGCGAGACTTATTGCTGGTGTCGTGCAGCACACATGTGGGTCGGATATCGACGAGATCATCCTTGAAGCAGAGGATAGCCGGTGGCCAGAAGTGCGACGGCTCGCTGCAGAACTGGGCGTCGTCCTGCCGCTGCCGGTTGTCTTCCTGCCGCGCGGGGCCGCGTCCGAGATGCTCAAGGGAGCGATCCGACCTTTCGGAGACCATCCGTGCATCGAGCTCCACGGACCTCCTCTGTCTGCCGTGGATCGGGCCACCAAACGCTGCATCGACTTGGTCGGGGCCAGCATTTCGCTTGCGTTCCTGATGCCCCTCCTCCTCCTGGTCGCAATCGCAATCAAGTTGGATTCGCGCGGGCCAGTACTGTTCAGCCAACGTCGCTGCGGCTTCAACGGCCGGCCATTTTCCATCTATAAGCTTCGCACTATGCACGTGGTCGAGGATGGTCCGTCCGTTGCGCAAGCGCAGGCCTTCGACCGTCGTGTGACACGGGTGGGCCAATGGTTACGACGCGCGAGCATTGACGAGCTCCCCCAGTTGCTGAATGTACTGGATGGCAGCATGTCACTGGTTGGACCACGCCCGCATGCGCTGGTTCATGATGCCGAATTCGACAGTCTCGTTCAAAAATATGCGTTTCGCCGCCGCGTAAAGCCCGGGATCACAGGATGGGCGCAAATCAATGGCAGTCGCGGGCCCACACCGATGATCGCCCAGATCCAGGAACGGGTCGAACACGATCTTTGGTACATCGAGAATTGGAGCGTCAAGCTGGATTTTCGGATCTTGCTTCGAACACCGCTAGAGGTCGTACGTGGGCGGAATGCATTTTAGACCGTGATCGAGACCAAATTCGTATGGTCGCGCGGGTCGTATGCGACTTTCCACGTGTCGGGCGACATGGAAAATTGACCCCCCATATTGCCTCAGGTGAGAACGTTACCGGAGCAGATCGGGGTGCCTTCCTGGAGGCCGCGAGTGGGAGCAAGCCGCTCGCGACGCGCGCCCTCCAACGCGCCGTAGCGAGCGAGCGGCTTGCGGTGATTAGGCAAGGACATTTGTCGAGATTGGAACCCCGGACACGGAGCCTGCGTCGATAGTTAGTGTGAGCTCCGCGCTGCTAATCAGCTGTCGAGCGGCGTATGATCGCCAGTTCTTCACCAGGGCGTTGCACCGTGCGCAGCTGTCGGCGTGCGATCCGGCCGGATGCGTGCGTTTCGAGCCGGGAGAGGATGTCGCCCGCTGATAGGTGCGGAGCTGCGGCGAGCCATTCCTGGATCATAGGAATGTAGGGGTCGAGCATCGATGGCCGATGTCTCACAGGCTTGCGCCGTACATACCGGCGCCGATGAATGACGCGCTGCTCGCCCTGCTTCCATCCATCGCCCAGCTCTCGGGCAAAGGCTACCAAATCAATCTGCCGTGGCGCGGACGTTATCCCCGGCATTCCAGCCCGCTGATCGACGCGCTTGCCCAGTTCGTTTTGTGCCTCGCGCATCCTTGCCAGCAATACTACCTGCGCGGCGGCGTGCGCATTTCGGGGATCGTGAGCGGAGATTTCGCGGGATCGTGAGCACGCGTTTCGGACGATCGTGAGCGGCCCTCTGGCCGATATGGTGATTGGGTCAGGAGTTTGCGGGTTCGTCAAGAGCAGGGCTGCGCGCGTTCCTTTTCCGCATGCTTTCTCCGGCGAGTTGAAGGCGGTGGGCATTGTGCACGAGGCGGTCCAAGATGGCGTCC
>JAEWFG010000195.1 GCA_023388935.1 Pseudomonadota bacterium
GCCCAGCGGCTCGAAGCCGCGCTGCGCCGTCCCGCTGGCGAGGCGGTCGCGCCTCCGGTTGCGCCGGAGCCGCCCGCCGCTCCCCAACGCGCGGCACACAGCGAGCCACCGGCACAGCCGGCGCCCGCCAAGCCCGCCGCCGAGAAGACCAGCTTTGAAAATCTCGAAGACGAGATGGCCTCGCTGCTCGGCCGTCCGAAGCCGTCTTCGTGAGGCTGTCGACCCTCCCGCGTAGAGTTCTTTTTGTTTCTGTCCTGATCGGCGCGGCTTCGCTCGCGATGCCCGCGCATGCGCAGGACATCAGCATCAATCTCGGCGGCCAAGCAGGCGGCGGCGTCACCGAGCGCGCGATCCAGCTCATCGCGCTGCTCACGGTGCTGTCGATCGCACCGTCGATCCTGATCATGATGACGTCGTTCACGCGCATCGTGGTCGTGCTGTCGCTGCTGCGCACCGCGATGGGTACGGCGACTGCGCCGCCGAACTCGGTGATCATTGCGCTGGCGATGTTCCTCACCTTCTTCGTGATGGGACCCGTCCTGCAAAAATCCTACGACGAGGGCATCCGTCCGCTCGTCTCCAACCAGCTCGGCGTCGAGGACGCGCTCCAGCAGGCCTCCGTCCCGTTGCGCGCCTTCATGCAGAAGAACGTGCGCGAGAAGGACCTCAAGCTGTTCCTGGATCTGTCCGGCGAGCCGCCGCCGGCCACACCTGACGAACTCGCACTGCGCATCCTCGTCCCAGCCTTCATGATCTCGGAGCTGAAGCGTGCCTTCGAGATCGGCTTCCTCCTGTTCCTGCCCTTCCTGATCATCGACCTCGTGGTCGCTTCCGTGCTGATGTCGATGGGCATGATGATGCTGCCGCCGGCGACGATCTCGCTGCCGTTCAAGCTGATCTTCTTCGTGCTGGTCGACGGCTGGTCGCTGGTGGCGGGGAGTCTGGTGCAGAGTTACGGGGGGTAAGGCCTCGCCCTACCCCTTCAAATCATACTGCTTGCTGAGGTGATCACCGATCTGCACCAGCATGGCGACGCTTTCGGGGAAGCCAGGGCGGCCTCGCGTTGCCTGGTCGGCATCGGCGCGGAACTCCCAGCTGTCGCCGTCGCGAACGATCGAGATGACCAAGCCGTCCGGGCCATCGGCATGGACCTTCAACTCGGCCCGCGCCATGGCGATGAGTTCGGCTTCGGTCTTGGCAGGCTTGTCCATTTCAACGCTCTCCCGGCATGAAAGTATACAGGTTGCCGCCTCGCGCGGCACCTGTCGAGAGGCGAGAGGTAGCAGGGTTCCTACCGCGTCATCTTGATCTGCCGCACGACCGGGATCGTGGGCAGCGAGCCGGTGTGCTCGGTTTCGTCCTTGACCTGCGGCGAGGCCGGTGCACGGGCGGTGGCATCGGGGAAACGCTGCTTCATCTCGCGCAGGAAGCCGTCGAGCGTATCGACGCTCGCGGCGAGCTTGGCGATCTCGGCGAATTCGGCGCTGGAGGCCGCAGCCGGCTTGCTTGCGATGTCGAAGGCGAGACGGTCGGCGCTCTCGCTCATCAGCGGCGCGTATTTCTCGCGGAAGCGCGACAGGCCGATCGAGTCGTCGGCGAGCGCATAGCCGACAGCGGCGCGGATGATGTCGCTCTTCTCCACCGCATTGAGCGGCTTGAAGTCGCGGAAGCGCTCGCCGTAATAGAGCTCGATCTGCTCGGCGGACTCACGCCAGCGCCGCGCGGACCAGAAGATGTCGGAGCGCAGGCGGAGCACCTCGCGTCCGGTGACATTGGAGACGATGTCGAGTGCGAGATCGTGTCGGCCGACATCGCTCTGCGCGCGCGCCTCCAGCAGCAGGCGCTGCTGCCGCAGCTCACCAGAGAGATCGCTGATGCGACTTGCGCGCAACGCCGTGATCGCCAGGTCAGGTCTGCGGTTGGCGAGATAGATCATGGAGAGGCGTGCCGCGACCTGCGCACGAGCTGCACCTTCGAGGCGGTGGTCGACCTGATATTGCAGGAGCTCGGCGGCCTGGTCGAGCAGGTCGACCGAGGCGAGACGATCGGCAAGACGTCGGATCAGCTCGTCGCCGCGCCGGCCGATCGGCGTCAGCTCACGGAACTCGTAGAACATCCCGAGTGCCTCGACCGGGGGCAGATCGTCGCCCTTGGTGCCCAGAAATATCTGCGTGAACAGATCTGAGGCGAGGTCCTGCGCCTGGCGAGAGGCTTCCGCATTCGGCTGAAGCCTTGTCGCGGTACGCGCCGCCATGAGCGCATCCCTGTAGCGCCCGTTCTCGGCGTACAGCTGCGACAGCATCTGGAGCGTCTTGACCTCGATCGCGTCGCCGCGCCAGATCACCGCCAGCGTCTCGAGCTCGCGCAGCGCGTCTTCCTTGCTGATCTCGCCGCGCTTCTGCCGGAGCGCCACCTCGAGCTGCTTGGCCTCGGCCGCGGCCGAACGATCGTTCGAAGCGGCCACGAATTTGTAATCGTCGAGCGCGTCCTTGTCATGGCCGAGCGCTTCGGCAAGCCGGCCGCGCAGCACGGCAAAACCGGGCGCCGCCTCGGGCGATACGCCGATCACCTCGATCTCGCTGCGGCGCTTCGAAGCGCCGGCATAGTCCTTCACCTCGAGCGAGGCGCGCATCGCATCCATGGTCACGATGCGCTGGATGTCGAGCGGCAGCGAGGCGATGGCGAATTCGACGTTCTTGAATTTCTCGCGCGCGTCCACCCATTTGCCCTGGCGCGCATAGGCGAGCGCCTTCCAGAGCTGGGAGTCGTGGCTGTTGCCGATCGCGGGATTGGCGAGGTCCTTGAGGGCCTGCGCCGGCCGGCCGATCAGGATGCTCGCGATCGCATGCATGATCAGCGCGCCACTCTCCTCCTTGTTGAGAGGATCGGTCAGCATCACGTCGGTGACCGCCTTGGCCTCGTAATACATGGCGCGCGACATGTAGAACTGCGCGAGATCGAGCCGCGGCAACGAACGCAGCGCCGGCTCGACGGCGGCGATTGCCGTGATCAGCTCGCTCTGCCGCGTCATGAAGTTTTCGGACTGGCCCTTGCGCCAGCCCTCCGGGCTGAAGGTCGGGCGCACCGCGGTCGGCGCGCGCTCGGCCGAGGTGTCGACCGGCGACAGCGTCAGTCCGCCCTTCTTGCCGAGAATGACCTTGTCGTCCCCGACCTCGACGCGCACCTCGTCGGAGTTCGGCCGGATCGCGATGCCGTGCGCGGATTCCAGCAGCGAGAGATCGACAAGGTCCTGCCGCTTGATGAAGCCACGCACCGGCCGCTGCGCGGTGACGACATAGAGCGTGTCGCCGGCGTCGGGATCGATCAGCTTGTGCAGCAGACCCGGATTGGCGAAGGGGATCGCGATGGTGGCGAGTGCGGGGTCGGTGATGTTGCGCGACATTATCAGCGGCAGCGGCGTCGCCTGGATCTTGTCGGCGAGGGTCAGGAGCCAGTTGGTCTCCTTGCCGACCTCCTCGCTCGTCAGCGAGTAGACCAGCGGACGCGTGAGACGGATGCGCACCACCTGCCCCTTGTCGAGCGGCATGCGGCTGACCTCGCCGATCATCGCGCCGCCCTTGGTGCGGATCGCCTCGACATCGATCGGCTTCGACGTATCGAACACCAGCCACACCGTGTCGCCGCGGCGGAACGCCGCCGCAGGCGTTGCGACCTGAAGCGGGAACGTGACACGCAAGCCATCGCTGTCGCGGCGCGCATCGACGCCGGCGGCAGTGGGCTGCGGCGCAGCCGGCGCCGGCGTCTCGGCGGGTGCAGCTTTGGCCTCTGTCTTGGCCTCCGGCGGTGCCTCCTTGAGCGGCTCCTTCACGACCTCCCTGGGTGCGTCGGCCACCGCAGGCGCCGCGGGCTTCGAGGCTTCCTTGGGCGCCTCCGCAGCGGGCGCAGCTTCGGGCATGGCCGCGGCGGGCGCCGGCACCGGCTTCGGCGCTTCGGCGGCAGGCATCGCGACGGGCGCTTCCGGCGTGACCTCGAGCGTCGCGGCCATCTTGGCCTTGTCCGGCTGGAAGGCGACGTCGACGACGTAGTTCTTGTCATCGCGGAACGAATGCACGTCGGAATCGCCGATCAGGGCGATCTCGACCGCGGTCTGGTCGATATCGGCCTTCTGCTTGATCGAAGCGACATTTGGCGGCGCGGCGACGACCGCGTCCGCCAGGTCGAAGCTGAGATTGGCGTTGAAGGCGAGCGTGAGTTTCTGCTCGTTGAGCACGGAGGATACGCCCACACCGTCGGGCATCTCGAACACGAACCGGACGAAGGTCGGCTGTACCGAGGCGCGCACGCGGATCTGCGGGCGCTTCCTGGTCTCGGCCGCGGCGCGCTGGGCGCGCAGCGCGCGTTCAGCGACGCGGGCGCGCTCGGCGAGTTCCTTAACCACGTCCATGGGCAGGCTCGGCGGCGGTCCCTTCCAGCCCTCGGGCAAGAGGTCGATGAAGGTGCGCTCACCGGCATTCATGGTGTTGACGGTGACGCGCCGCGCCAGCGACAGGCGGATGGCGCCGCCGTCGGGATCGCGGCGGGCGGAGTTGACGTAGTCAGGGGCGCCTTCCGGAACGCGATCGACCGGAACGTCGACCGGCCGGTCGAAGCGAATGATGAGAATGGAGCCGGCCGTCGTCACCTCGGAGGGAACGTCCTCACCGAGCTTGATCACGAGACGGGCAAAGCCACCGCCGGCCGAGAAGGTCGCCTCGCCCCGGATCGGATCGGCGGCCTCGGCAGGCGCTGCGAAGCCGATCAGGAGGCATGCCGCCAGCACGCGTGCTTTTGGGACATGACGCGACAGCGCCCGCGCCAAAGCGCGGGCTCGCGACACAAATCCAGCGGCAGCCTCTCGCGCCATTGGCGGCATGTCTTCCGGTTCGAGGGCCCATGCCGGCACTGGTGCCGGCCCATGCCATCGACTGTAGGTTTTGCCCATTAAGGACTTCCTAACCCCAAGTCCTTGATTTCATTGAGGTCGGTGGGAAGAGGCAAAACTAACTTTTTGATCTCGTTGGCTTCGGTGCGCCCTTTTCTCGCGCGCCGCCCGACCCAATGGGCCATAGAAAGACTTAAGGAACAATTAACCCTGTCTTTACTGCCGGGCGCGCGCTGGCCGATGCGGCCGCCTTCGCGTACCGAGCCGATCGCTGCTTTGTGCGGCAGCGCGCAGGCGGCCTATAACCGCGCTTGCGGTCTTTCGCCGATGAAGCCGGTCGGCTGCGGCTTTGACGCGTGGCCGGAATGCATCTGCGACGATGGGGGCGACTGCCATTGGGTTTGGCATTGCCGCTGAGCCAATAACCCTCGCACCGTCCGGCGTGGGGGTTCTTCATTGGTTCGGTCACGGCGGCTTTTCCGTTTTTTGAAGTCAACACCGGGCCTCGACGAGGCGCATCGCCTCACTGGGCGGGCGTCAGCTCATGAACCGGATCGCATTCGTCTCGTGCGCCAAGACCAAGGCGAAGTATCCCGACGCGGCTGAGCGCCTACACATCTCAGCATGGTTCCGGATGGCGAGGGAGTGGGTCAGGCGTAACACCGATCGCTGATTCATCTTGTCGGCCGAGCACGGCCTGCTCGACCCGCGGATACTGATCGAGCCGTACGACACGACGCTCAATGGCGCCAAGGTCGATGATCGATTCGAATGGTCTGAGCGCGTGATCCAACAGATCGACCAACGGGACCTGCGCGGTGATCTTGCTGTCGTCTTGGCTGGAGATAACTACCGGCGCTTCCTGATGGACGAACTGCACAAGCGCTTCGCCAAGGTTCGTGTTCCGATGGAAGGATTGATGATGGGCCAGCAGCTGAGCTGGATGAAGGGAGAGTTGGGCGGATGACCCATTGGGAAAATTTGATCGTGGTCTATGCCGACGGTCAGACCATCTGCAATTGCCGTCAGGCCTACGCCGCTCCGTGCAGGGAGGCGGCCCAAGGCCACGCCAATCGCATCTCATGTCCGACCGATTTAGCGGCCGAGCAACGTCTTGAGAGCGCTGTCGCGGTGCGGATCGCCGTAGTGGAAGAGTGCCGTGGCGCGAATTTTGTCGCTGTCGCAGGGGGCGTTTGTGTGCACCGATCGGTAGCCCCAAAAGAAGTAGAGATCGCCGGGCTTCAACTGGATCCTCACAAATCGGTCCGCGTAGCGCGCTGCGATATTTCGCAGGATGCGCTGCGTAAGAGGATTTTCCAGCAACACCTTGTCGGCTACGTTTGTGACATATCGCGCCCTGATCGGTCGAACATTCCGAAGAACGATCAGTTCGCCGCTTTGCTTGCCCGCCGGCACTTCGATGGGAAGGAGCCCGGACACGAGGTAACTATCGAAGTGGAACCACATGGAATGCTTTAAGCCGGATTCTCCGGTCAGGCATCGAAGAACCTGATGATACTCATCATTCTTTGCCGGCCTTGAGGCGGCAACCTGGTAAAGTCGCCTGAAGACGCTCTTCAGCGCAGACGAATTGGTCATTGCGCCCAATGGCGTATCAGCGACCGGGGCATACCCGGTCAGTGCTGCGTATACGCCGCCCGCCGAGGCGACCGTGCTTCTGACAAAGTCGCGAAGCTGATCGATCTCCTCCGGGCCGACATACTGCGGAAGAACAGCATATCCCGCGCCATCAATCTCTTTCGCAAGAGAACAAACTTCCTCGTCGCTCAACTCGCGGTAGATGCTGGTTTGCTCCTTGCTGTGGATGGATCCAGGCGGGAGGGGCGCAATCGGTCGCTGAGGAAGCATGTGAATCACCGGAGCGCGTTGGCGGGTCTACCTCAAGTAGCATATCCTGCTCGAATATCGCAACGTCAGCGAAGCGGAGTCGTTCCCCGCCGACCAGGTCCGGCGACAGCTCCGGCAGGAGACCATCGAGGGGCAACTCGCACCTGTGAATGGCGAGATGCTCTCCTACGTCGCCAAGTGCTACCAGACCGAGCGCGAAGATGGTGAGGATGACGAACACCTCAGGGCTCGCCTGACAGCAATCGGACTCGGCCCAGCAGCCAGTCGAAGAAGGAGCGCGGCAAGGAGGGTGCCATCCCGTGGGTCTACAGCTCGATCAACCACACCGTGGCGCGCCTCCGGAAGCAGATCGAGGGTGTGCCGGCGCACTTCACGCTGGACGCCTGCCGGCACGGCGGGATGACGGAACTGGAGGAGCTGGCGGACGGTCAGGGTCAGGCACTGTCAACCCACAAGACCCAGAGCCGCTGAAGAACGTCGCCTTGCCGCGTCTCGCGGCAGGCTTCGCGACCGCCTATCAACGTTACGGTTTACGCCTGCTACTTAATAGCCCCTTAAGTAGGCCTTCCCACGGGCCTCAGTAAAATCAATAGGTTAGATAGGGCAAAACAATGACCCTTAAGTATGCCCTCCCCACGGACCTCCGTAAAATCAATAGGTTAGATGGGAATCACTTATTAGCCCCTAAGTAGGCCTTCCCACCGACCCCAATGATTTCAATGGCTTAAGAGGTGAAAATTTAGGGACTTCTTAAGTATGCGCCCTCAATTCGGCTTTTGCGTCGGCTTGCCGTCGATCTTGGGCAGGTCGCCGGCCGAGGCCGATTGATCTCCGCCGCCATTGGCACGGCGGGCCATCTCGACGGTCAGCCGCTCGGCGGCCTCGGGCGACATCAGTCCCAGAATGTCCGACATCTTTCGCGGCGCGATCTGGGAGGCGATCTCGATCAGAACGCCCATCTCCAGCCGGTCGAACACCCGCGCGGCATCCTTGGGCTTCATGCCCTCATACATGGTCACGAGGCCCTTCATGCGCTGGGCTTCGGCGGCCTTCTGCTCGGCCTGGGTCGTGGAGATGCGGGATTCCACCGCCTTCATCTCCTCGACCTTATTCTCGATGCGCTTCTCAGCCGATTTCAACAGGCTCTCGCGAATGTCGATCTCGCGCTGGCGGGCCTCGATCTCCTGGCGGCGCGCCTGCAAGCGCTCGAGAATCGCGCGCTCCGACGCCGAGACCTGCGGCTGGGCCTCGTCCATCTTGACCACGGTGCCCTCGGGCTTGGTCTCGGGGGCAGCCGGCTTCGGCGCCTCCTTCGGCGCGCCATGGGTCGAGCCGGTGATATCCGGGTCGTCGCGGCCGGTCGGAAAGTTCAGATTTTTCTCCGCCCAGGATTTCCTGGTCTGGGTCGGCTGGTAGTCGAAGACATAGCCGCCATTAAGCGCGAGGCCCGCGACCTTGAGCATGGCGAGGCCTGCGACGGCAACCAGGACGACCGGAATGACGCGGATGTTACGAAAGGACTTCATGCCCTGACTTCATGCGGCAAGACCGTTGGATCGTCGACGCTCGGAGAAGGCTTCGGCCGCGGCCGCCACCGCCTTCGCCGACGAGGGCTTGGCCGCGGGCGCGACAACCGCTTCCGGACTGGTCACGGGGCGGGCGGCGATCGCGATCTTGGATAGGCGCCGCACAACGTTGTCGGCTTCGCTGAGCTGCTTGTAGAGCTGGTCCGACATCTGAGTCGCGGCCGCGAGCTGGCTGCCGAGGTTCTCGTTGACGTCGCGTACCGCGAGCTTCAGCCCGCCAATCGCCCGCTCGGCAATCTCGGTCGCCGTGATCAGCTCGGCGATGACCGCCTTCAGCGAATGCTCGTCCGCCTTCAGCCGCGTCAACCGCTTGTTGAGCAGGATACAGTAACCGATCGTGAGCATCAGCAGGATAGCCACCAACGTCTCGATCGCCATTCCCAGGGAGTGGTTCATGTGGCCTCCATCATCTTGTTCTGCTCGTCCACCTTCTCGAACATGGCAAGTGTCGTACTTGGCTTGCGCAAGGGTTTCGTCACCCGAATCGCGACGCGGTCGCCGACCCGGCCCATCCGCCCTTCCGTCAGCGTGACGTCGCCGCAGCGTACGGTCACGTTGGCGTCCGCGCGCATGTCCAGCGGCAGCGTATCGCCGACCTTCAGCCGCATCAGCTGCTTGAGCGGAATGTCGGCCTCGTAGAGCACGGCATCGACCGCGATCTCGGCCTGGACGATCTCGGTGGCGAAATGACCCTCCCAGATCGTGTCGCGGCCGAACTTTTCGCCCATGAACATCTGGAGCAGCACGCCCCGGATCGGTTCGATGGTCGCATAAGGCAGCAGCAGCTCGATGTTGCCGCCGCGGTCTTCCATGTCAATGCGCAGGCGCACCAGGATCGCGGCGTTGGCTGGGCGACTGATCGCGGCGAAACGCGGATTGGTCTCGAGCCGGTCGATCGTGAAGGTCACCGGCGACAGCGGCCGGAACGCCTGCTCGGCGTCGGCCAGCACCACCTCGACCAGCCGCTTGACCAGCTCGGTCTCGATTGTGGTGTAGGGCCGGCCCTCGATACGGAGCTGGCTCGTACCGCGGCGGCCGCCGAGCAGCACATCGATCATCGAGTAGATCAGGCTGGAATCGACCGTCGCCATGCCGAAGTTTTCCCACTCCTCGGCCTTGAACACCGAGAGCACGGCCGGCAGCGGGATCGAGTTCATGTAGTCGCCGAAACGCACCGAGGTGATGCGGTCGAGCGAGACTTCGACGTTGTCGGAGGTGAAATTGCGCAAGCTTGTCGTCAGCAACCGCACCAGGCGGTCGAAGACGATTTCGAGCATCGGCAGACGCTCGTAGGAGACCATCGCCGAATCGATGATCGCGCGAATGCCGGAATGGTCGTCGAGCGCGACGTCGCCGACGGTGAAGCCGAGCAGGTTGTCGATCTCCTCCTGCGACAGCACCCGTTCGCCGGAGTTCTTGCCGGTGCCGAGATCGCGGCTGCCGTCCTCGACCATGGCCGCCCATTGCAGGGCCATGGCCTCGGACAATTCGTTCCCGGCGGCAGCCTTCGCGGCCTCGGCGGGATCCTCGGAATCGAGCGAGGCCTCCCACTGGGCGGCAATTGCATCCTGGTCGACCTGGTCAGTGCCCGCCATGATCCCTAGCCCATCCTGCTCACTGGATCACGACTTCCTTGAACAGCACCGCGCTGACCTGGATCGGAGCCACGGCCGCGTTGACGCGCTTGGTCAGCTCTTCCTTGAGGCGGAAGACACCGGCGGAGCCGTTGAGGTCGGAGGGGCGCAGTTCGCGCACATAGGTCTGGAAGATGTCGGTGACGCGCGGCATCGTCGGTTTGATCGCCTCGATCTGCTTCTCCTCCTTCAGTTCCAGCACGATCTTGAGCCGTAGATATTGCACGCGTTCGCCTGGCGCGCCGGCGAGGTTGACCATGATGTCGGGCACGTCGACGAAGGCCGGCGGCTTCGGCGGGGGCGCCGCCTCGGCATGATGCTCGCCGTCGCCGTGATGGAAGAACAGGAACCAGGTCGCGGCGCTGCCTCCGAGCAGGACGAGCGCGCCGACGATGATCACGATCAGCTTGAACTTGCTCTTCGGGGCAGCGGCTTCCGCGCCTTCAGCGGCTGCGCCGCCTTCCGCTTCATTCTCTGCCATGGTCGATAGGGCTCGCTCATCTCACAAGGGTCGAAAGAGCGAAGCCTCCTGGCAGACAGTGACGCGATACAAATGCCCCAGCGCAATGCGCTCCCGTTACCCGCAAACGCTACGGTAATAATGGTTAACGGAACCTTTCAATTTGGCCTCAGCTAGGAAAAATCTGCCGGGCAAACATGGCTAACAGAACCTTTCTGCCGCCTTCCCGCGCCCGCAAAAAATAATCAAGCCATTGTAATCACGAGACTTTCAAAGTTGGCACGGCTTTCGCTGAGAGAGGACCGAGACCCACGGCTTGGGAGAGCCCGACGGTCTCGTTCACGTGGTCCGCCAACGCGCTTGGGAGAGCGAGGTGGCAGATCTCACTCAGGGGAGATTCCGATGCAGAACGCGCTTCTGATCGGCTTGTCACGGCAGATGACGTTGGAACGGCAGATGGATGTCATCGCCAACAACGTCGCCAATGCCAATACCAACGGCTTCAAGGCCGACCATTCGCTGTTCGAGGAATTCCTCAACTCGAACGCGCGTGAGAACAATTTCGTCGGTTCCGACCGCCGGGTCTCCTATGTGCAGGACCGCGGCACCTTCCGCGACGTCGGCCAGGGACCGATGGAGCCGACCAACAATCCGCTCGACATGGCGATCGACGGCAATGCCTTTTTCGCGGTGCAGGCCAATGGCGCCGAGCTCTACACCCGCGACGGCAAATTCTCGCTCAACAGCACCGGCCAACTCGTCACCTCCGACGGCAACCTCGTGCTCGGCACCGGCGGTCCGATCACCTTCCAGCCGACTGACCACGACATCAACGTCGCTCCTGACGGCACCGTCACGGTGCTCGAGGGCACCGCAAAGACCGACTCGATCCGCGGCAAGATCCGCATGGCCTCGTTCGACGATCCGGCCAAGCTGACCAAGCTCGGCGCCAACCTCTACAGCGTCGGCTCCGCGACCCAGCAGGCCAACACCAAGTCCAGCGTGCGCCAGGGCTACATCGAGAAGTCGAACGTCAACGCGGTCGGCGAGATGAGCCGCATGGTCGAGGTCATGCGCAGCTACACCGCCATCGCCAACCTGCTCCAGCAGCAGAGCGACATGCACAAGTCGGCGATCGAAAAACTCGCCGACGTTCCGGCCTGATTAGGGGAGAACTGACATGCGGGCACTTCACACCGCAGCGACCGGAATGGCGGCACAGGAACTCAACGTTCAGGTGATCTCCAACAACATCGCCAACCTGCGCACCACCGGCTTCAAGAAGCAGACCGCGGCGTTCCAGGACCTGATCTACGAGCACGTCCGCCGCGTCGGCGCCCAGTCGTCCGACCAGGGCACGATCCTGCCCGTCGGCGTCGACATCGGCGGCGGCGTCAAGACCGTCGGTACGCCGCGCAGCATGACGCAGGGCACGCTGTCCCAGACCGGCAACGATCTCGACCTCGCGATCTCGGGCGACGGTTTCTTCAAGATCCTGATGCCGGATGGCACCTACCAGTACACGCGCGACGGCACCTTCCAGATGGACAATCAGGGCCGCATCGTCACCGCGCAGGGCAACCCGGTGCAGCCGACGATCACGATCCCGAACAACGCTTCAGGCCTGACCGTCAACGTGCAGGGCCAGGTCTCGGTGACGCTGCCGGGCTCGTCGAGCAACACCGTCCTCGGCCAGATCGGCCTGACCCGTTTCATCAACAAGGCGGGCCTCCAGCCCGTCGGCAGCAATCAGTTCACTGAGACGCCCTCCTCCGGCCCGCCCCAGGACGGAACCGCAACCGCCGAGGGCTACGGCAACATCACCCAGGGCAGCCTCGAGCAGGCCAATGTCGACGTCGTCTCGGAGATGAGCGACCTGATCGCCGCCCAGCGCGCCTACGAGATGAACGCCAAGGTGATCAGCGCCGCCGACCAGATGATGCAATCGACCACGGCGCTGTTCCGCTGAGGTGATGACAATGATCCGCACCACCCTCGCCACCATCTCCGCTCTTCTCGCGCTGGCGCTGCCGGCGCGGGCCGCCGACGACGTCATCGCCGTGCCGACGCTGCGCGCGAGCGTCACCGTCACCGCCGACGTGGTGCGGGTCGGCGACCTCGTCGACAATGCCGGGTCGGCCGCCCTGATCCCGGTCTACCGCTCGCCCGATCTCGGCACCACCGGCGCGCTGCCGGTTGCGCAGGTGCTGAGCGTGCTGCGTGCCAAGCAGGTGATCGGTGTGATGACCGGCGACATCAAGGAAGTTTCGGTCACCCGCCCCGCCCGCACGCTTGCCAGCAAGGACCTCGAAAACGCGGTCGCCTCGGCGCTCGAGCGGCGCTTCGGCCTTGGCGATGCCGCCAACCTCAGCGTCACGTTCGACCGCGGCGTCGCCGACATGCGGCTCGATGCCTCCAACACCGGTGCGCTCCAGCCGGTCGCAACCCGCTACGACGCGCGCAGCGGCCGTTTCGACATCGCCTTCGAGATTGGCAATGACAGCAATCCGACGCCGACCAAGCTGCGCTTCACCGGCACAGCGATCGAGACGGTGGAAGTGGCCGTGCTGACGCGCGACATCGACCGCGCCGAGCTCCTGAAGTCCTCCGACATCACAGTGGAGCGAAAGCCGAAGGCGGAAGTCACCGGCGAGGCCGCCTCGCGCGACCGCACCATCGGCATGCAGCTCCGCCGGCCGATGCGCTCGGGCAATCCGATCCGCGTCGCCGACATCGTCAAGCCCGACTTCGTGCAGCGCGACCAGAGCGTCACCGTCATCTACCAGGTCCCCGGGATCTACCTCACCACGCGCGGCAAGGCGATCGAGAGCGGCGCCGAAGGCGACACCGTGAGCGTCCTCAACTTGCAGACCAAGCGCACGCTGACTGGAACCGTCACCGGCCGCGGCCAGGTGACGGTGCAGGGTGCAAGTCAGTCCGCCCCGATGGCGCCTGCGGTCGAGCAGACCTCCTCGCTCAAGCGCGACGAAACGCCGGCTGCCGCAGCCCTCGCCCGGAGCCTGGTCGAGGCTCCAGTGTCTCCGGCCCGGATTGCGCAAGCCCAAATCCCGCAAGTTCGCGTCTCGCAAGCTCCAGCCAAGTCAGAGTAAGTCATGTCCACGTTCAGTTCGGCTTCCCGTCTCGGTCGTATCGCGATCTCTGCCCTGCTGCTGGCAACCTGTGCGCTGGCGAGCGGCTGCTCCTCGATCGACCGCCTGTCGCAGATCGGCGAGCAACCGAAATTGTCCGCGATCGACAATCCGACGACCCAGCCCGGCTACAAGCCGGTGCAGATGCCGATGCCGAAGCCGGAGGTCGCCTCCTACAATCCGAACTCGCTGTGGCGCAGCGGCAGCCGCGCCTTCTTCAAGGACCAGCGCGCCCATCAGGTCGGCGACCTCCTGACGGTGACGGTCAACTTCACGGACAAGGCCAACATCGCCAACGAGACCCAGCGCAGCCGTACCGCCTCGGAAGATTCGGGGATTAAGGATTTTATCGGCAGCCAGACGGTTACGCAGCCGCTCAAGATCCTGCCCGGTCGCCTGCTCACCACCGACTCGACATCCTCCTCCGACGGCAAAGGCTCGGTCCAGCGCCAGGAAGCCTTGCAGACCAACGTCGCCGCCGTCGTCACGCAGGTCCTTCCGAACGGAAACCTGGTGGTCGAAGGAAAGCAGGAGATCCGCGTAAACTTCGAGATTCGCGAACTGGTTGTCGCCGGCATCGTGCGGCCCGAAGACATCCAGAGCGACAACACCATCGACTCCAGCAAGATCGCGCAGGCCCGCATCGCCTATGGCGGCCGCGGCCAGATCATGGACGTGCAGCAACCGCGCTACGGCCAGCAAGTCATGGACGTGCTGCTGCCCTTCTAGCTTTCTCCCGAGCTCCCACATCGTGTTCGCGAACCTAGGCGCGAACGACGATGTACTACGCGGCCTCCGGTAGCTCCCCTGCCGGAGGCCGCATGTGTTTTACAGCAACACCGCTGCCTCAAACGCCGTCATTCCGAGCGCAGCGAAGCAGTCCAGACACCAAGACTCTGGATGCTCGCAACGACGAGGAGAGGTCACGTAAACTCCGCTTCCACCACGCCCAGACCGTCCAGCTCCATCCGCACCTTGTCGCCGGCCTTGAGCCACAATGTCTTCACCAGACTTCCCGTCAATATGAGCTGCCCTGCGTGCAGGCCCTTGCCCTCGGCGGCGAGATGGTTGGCGAGCCAGGCGAGCGCGTTGTGGGGATGGCCGAGCACGTCGGCGCCGGTGCCGTGGCTCACCTCCTCGCCATTGACGATGGCGCGGCCTTTGACCGCCTTCAGGTCCGGCACCGACGAGCGCGGCACCGCCTCACCCAGCACACAGCCGGCGGCGAAGAAATCATCGGCGATCAGCGTCGGCGCGCCCATCTTCTGCCATTTCACGTAGCGGTCGTCGACGATCTCGATCGCGGGAGCATAGGCGTCTACCGCCTCGCCGACCCATTCGGCCGTGAACGGCGCCTCGCCGGGGGCGAGAGTGCGCTGCAGCCGCACCGCGATCTCGCATTCGACGCCGACGCGGACATAGTCGGAGGCGGCGAGTTTCACGCCGCTCTCGTACACGCCTTTCTGGAACACGCCGCCGCCGCAGGGATGCGGAATGCCGATATAATCCTGCATCACCTGGCTGGTGCAGCCGATCTTGTAGCCAACGAGTGGGCCTACATTCTTCAGCAGAAGATCATGCACCGCGCGCTGGACCTGATAGCCTTCCTCCTCGTCGGCGGGGGGAACCTCAAGTGCCGCGAGCGGCGCGCGATTGCGGCGCGCGAGCGCGATCGCCTTTGCGGCTTCGAGAATTTTGTCCATCGGCGCCGCCTCCCACGCTACGCTATTGAGGACCGCAGTTCATCATCCCCGCCGGGGCGTGACAAGCGTGGGCGACGTACCAGCTCGTCCGGCGCCTGGAGCCGCGGAACCCGGCGCGCCGTTGAGCCGAGTTCCCCGCCGCTTAAGGAAATGTTGAGCTGGTCCGGCTTTATGGGCAGGCGCGCCCTGCAGTCTCGCAGCTGGCGCACGAGGCGTGATTGCCGCGCTGCTTGATGCGGCTGGATCAGCGTCTCAGCGTTCGAGTCGATCTCGTTGATGCGACTCGGAAAATCTCCCGCACCTGACGTGAAGGCTGTTTCTCATCCGAACTCACGTGAGTTCAGAGGGGTCGACTCTAGCCCATTGATCGCGATTCACTTTTCGCGATTGCGGCCGCGCGTTGCACCGCACCGCTGCAGCAGCATGCAAAATACGGATCGCGGCGCGAAACGGCGCGCTGGTTCCAAATATGCCCACACAGTAAAAGCGGATCGCCTAAGTAATTGATTTTGCTAAATACCGCCTCATAAGAATGGGGCGACTTCCACGATAAGACCAGGTCGATAGCGCGCGAAATACAATAAGACCGGGGCGGTCGCCATAAGCCATTGAAAACGCTTGCGCGACGCGACCGCCGAAATGACAGTCCCCCACCCAGGGGGATCCATGCCGGAAGTCTTCAAAATCGGTTTCTCGGAGGATGCGTTCGTCGCCGCCATCGCCGGCGAACTAGCGACGCCCGGCGTCGTCCCGTTGGCGGCGGCTTAGCGGTTCTTCGGGGCAAGTCTCCTCGATAGCCTCCACGTGGCGGTGGGGTCGCGGCTGATCAAGCCCCCCGCGATCAGCAAGGGCACTTGGCCAGCACGGTACGAAACGCTCGAAAAACTAGCGCGCGCGGGTACGGAGGCTTGGTACCCCGAGCTTCGCTTTTCGACCCGTCCCGAAGACGCGCTCGACGAGATCACGCCCGACCCGACTGGGTTCCGGCTCGAACCGATAGACTATGGATTCGGGAACGAGCGCTTCCATCAGTTGGAGGTCTGCCGGCGAAGACCCAATCCAACCACGAACTCCGGCTGAACCACGTCGTGTTTCCCGCAGCGCTGTTCGCTCAGGTGGCGGGTACCCACCACCGCGCTCATCATCTCGACGACTATCCCGATCAGGTAACCATCGTTCGGTCGCAACATCCCTTTGAGGGATCTGCGCTTAATGTGCTTGGCTGGTGTCATCGACGCGGCGAACTTCATCTGACGCTTGTACTGCCCGATGGTACCCGTGCCCTTGTACCGGCCGCGTGGACAGATCTGCCTATCGCACAACATCTACCGCGTGCAGGCCCGCAATGCGCTCAAGCGGCATTCCTGGCTTCCCACGCCGAGTTGCTGCACGCCCGGACGATCGTCGACGCTTTGCTGCGGCAATTGGATGCCGCGCATACTGCCCTGCCACCGGAATCGGAGGACAGCCATGCACCAGCTAAGCTTTCTCGACCCACCACCTCAGCGCGGGGCCGTACCGTCTGCTCGATCTATGCGGCCTGACCCACACGCTCATCGGTGATGGAGATGCTTGTTCAATGACCGCCTGGTGCTCGGGCTCAAGGGCAGCCTCAACGAGTACGAACTGGATCTGTTGCGCCAACGCTCGCTTTCGGCCCGCTACGAGAAGGCGCGCCGGGGCGAGCTGGTTGTGGCGGCGCCCGTCCGCTTCGTGAAGGCCGGCGACCGTTATGAGAAAGATCCGGATCGGCGTGTCCAGGAAGCGATCAAGCTGGTGTTCGACAAGGTCGAGGAACTGGGCAGTGCCCGACAGGCGCTCTGCTGGCTCCAAGAGTACAACCTCGATCTGCCGGTGAAGCAATTCAACGGCGACACGGCCTGGCGGCGACCGAATTACTCCGCCATCCACCGGCTCATTGAGAACCCGGTCTACGGCGGCGCCTATGCCTATGGTAAGACGGCTGTGGCGGCGGGATACACCGCCGAGGGGATGAGCGTGAAGATCCGCCGCAAGAGGCGGAACGAATGGTTGACGTTGAAGCCCAATACCCACGACGGGTATGTGAGCTGGGAGAGGTTCGAGGCGATCCGCACCATGGTCAGCAGCAACGTTGCCACTGGTCGACATCACGGCGCGCCCAAGCATGGAGACTCGTTGCTGGCCGGTCTGATCCGGTGCAAGCGCTGTGGCCGCAAGCTCACGGTCCGGTACACAGGTATGAAGCACCATATCCCGCGTTACAGCTGCAGCCGCGCCTGGATGGACAATGGCGGCCCTCTCTGCCTCTCTTTCGGAGGATTACGCGTCGATGATGCAATCGAGGAAGCACTGCTTGGCGTTGTCGGCCCAGGCGCTATCGCTGCTGCAACCGCTGCCGCCAAGGAAGCCGAAGAACGACAGGATCAGGTGCGCGATGCTCTCAGTCGCGATCTGCAAGCGGCGCGCTATGCTGCGGACCGTGCTTTCCGGCAATACGATGCCGCCGATCCCGCGAACCGGCTGGTGGCGAGTGAACTTGAAGCGCGCTGGAACGGGGCGCTCGCTCACGCGGCGGAGGTCGAGGGCAAGATCGCCATGCATGATGCGGCGACGCCCGCACCCATTGCCGATCCGGCTTCGCTCGGCGTTCTGGCCTCAAACCTCAAAACGGTCTGGATGCGCCGACGACGGATGCCCGCCTCAAGAAGCGCATTGTGCGCACCCTCATCCATGAGATCGTGGCCGATATCGACGATGCGTAAGCGCGCATTTTACTGCACAGGCTGCGCGCGCGGCTGGCCGCGGCGTCGCGTGACGCCGGGCCCGAGCGGGATCATCGGAACGGCTTGATTGATCCTGAGCGTTCGGCCGTCAGCCGCTGTCGCTGTCGTTGTCAGCTGGCAGGTTTTTTTGAGCGGTGCAGTTGAACGGCAACAGATCTTCGATATCGGCGTCTGGCGCGCGCTGGGGCATTTCGGTGAGCGCGTGACGTAGCCATGCATAGGGATCGACGCCGCATGCCCGGCAGGTCAGCACCAAACTGTAGATCACGGCGCTTGCCTTGGCGCCGGCAACGGTGTCGCTGAACAGCCAACTTTTTCGTCCGGTGCAAAACGGCCTGATGTCGCGCTCCAGAACATTGTTATCGATCGGAGCGAGACCGTCACCGGTGTAACGGGTCAGATAATCCCATTGGTTGCGCGCATAGACGATCGCCTTGCCGGTCAAGCTTTCGGGTAGGACCTTCGGCGCCTGGTCGTCGAGCCAGGTCCGGAAGGCGGCCAATACCGGCAGGCTATGCTGCTGGCGCAGCCGCAAGGTGTATGCGGCACGCGTTTCGCCGTCGGGCGGCGTCTGGCGCGCCACCCTCTCGACCTCATACAACGTCTCGAAGAACTTGAGCGCCTGCAATGGCGGACCGCCAGGCTTGGGCCTGGCCTTGAGCGCATCGGTAAATTTCCTGCGCGCATGCGCCATACAGCCGAGATGGGTCGCGCCTGTCAGCGTGCGCCAGGCGTCATAGCCGTCGCTCATCAACAAGCCGCGATAGCCAGCCAGGAAGGCCTGCGGATGTTGCTGGCCGCGACCGGGCTGGTAATCGAACAGCACGACCGGCTGCGCGCAGTCCTGGCCGCTGCGATAGGCCCACATGAAGGATTTGGCCTGCGCATCACGGCCGTCCTCTTTAAGAACCTGGACCCAGGTTTCGTCGCCGTGGACCAGGGGCTGCGACCTGAGCTTTTGCTGTAGCGCGTCATAGACCCGATGCAGATGCAACTCGCTCGCCCGGATCACCCAGTTGCCCAGCGTCCCGCGGCTGATGCTGACGTCGGCGCGCCCCAGCGCGTCCGCCACACGGTACAGCGGCGTGCCGTCGACGTATTTGTTGGCGAGCACCAGCGCCAGCGTCGATGGCGTGGCGACGCTACCCGGCAGCGGCTGCGCCGGCATCGGCGCGGTCACAATCGGGGTGTTCAGCGCGGTGCGCTCGCAGTGACGGCAGGCATATTTGAACCGCACATGTTGCAGCACCGACGCCTTCACCTCGACGTGCAACTGCTCCGTGACGGTCTCGCCCATCCGATGCATCCGATTATGACAGCACGGACAGTCCTTTTGATCCTCACCCAGATCATGTTCGACGCGTTGGCGCGGCAGATCGTCAGGCAGCGGCTTGCGGCCGCGTGTCTTCGGCGCCGGCTTTGGAGCCTCCGGCAATCCCGTGTCCGGCACGGCGACCGCCTCGACATCGTCGTCGTCCCGGCTTTCAGCGGCGGCCTGCTCGGCTTCGTTGAAGATGCGCTCCTTGAGCTTTTCGCTCTTCGGCGCATACCGGTGCAGGCGCTCCAGGCGCAACTGCTCCTCAAGCTGCAGCACGCGTTGTGCGAGTTTCTCGTTTTCGGCCTTCAGCGCCGCGATCTCGGCCGCGTGCGCCGCGATCAAGGCTTCCAGCTCGTGCGTCGTGGGCTTGCGACTCATCGTAGTCTTGAATCGAAGTCATGCCGCCGCGTCAACCGGGCTCCCATGTCTTCGTCATGTCTTCGGCGGCGTCTGAGAACGGCCATGCCGAAGCCGATGCCGCCGCCCGCATCGAACACGCTCAGCCCACGCTCTGATATTGCCGCACCGGATGACGACGCACCGCCGCGATGTTGATGCCGTCAAGCAGCCAGTGCAGCTCCTCCGTCGTCAGCGTCAGCACCGCCTCCTGACTTCGGGGCCAGTGGAATCTGTCGGCCTCCAGCCGCTTCAGCAGCATCCAAAATCCTGACCGATCATAAATCAGCAGCTTGATCCGGTCGCGGCGACGATTGCAGAACGCGAACACCGCGCGCTGGAACGGATCCAGCCCCATCGACTGCTCGACCACGATCGCCAGGCTGTTGATGCCCGCCCGGAAGTCAATCGGTTCGCGGTGAAGGTAGACCCGAAGATCAGACGCCAGTCGGAACATCGCAACGCCCCAGCGCTTCAATCACCGCCGACAGCAACTGCGCGTCGCCGCCTTCCAGCGAAACCGTCACGCCGTTGGGCATCGATGCCGTCAGCCGCCCTGCACAGGATCGCTCCGTCGCGCAAACCGCGATCGCGCCAGCAGATCGAGTGGGCGACGGCGACGGCGCGCGAACCGGAATAAAGGCTGGCGCATTCGGCACCCGCGCCTCCGGCTGGCCATCCCCGTTCTGAAGTTGTCGCTTGGCCACCCACTTGCGCAGCAGGTTCGCGTTCACGCCGTGTTGCAACGCCAGCCCCGCCAGCGACACGCCAGGCTGCAGACAGGCCTCGACCAGCCGCTGTTTGCTGGCCGGATCATAGCGGCGCCGGCCATTGCGCAACACGCCGACCGTCTCAAGTCTCAAAGGTTCTTCTGGAGTGATCATCGATGGTGTCCACCTCGCTCATGGTGGACACCTCATCCCATCCCCGCGCTCAACTGCATAGGTGCGTAGAAAGGAGCGCTTACGACGATGCGGCCTCCGCGATCGTCCTCATCGTCCACTGGGTCGGCGGCGTTCACAGCGAGATACGCCTGCGCAGGCGCAGGCGCGGTCGGCGTAACAGCACCTCCGCCAACCTGCGCTCCAAGCACAAGGTCAGGCGACGCAAGGGCGGGACTTATCCACTCTCGCACCTCTACGGGCACTTCGGGCTCGTACGCCTAACTGCGCGCGGACGCGACGTGCCGTGGGTGAAAGCGTGAGGTCTTGTCCGAGAGCCGGATGCGGGAGATCTGCCTGTCCGGTTCGATGAGTCGCTCCAGCCGGAAGCAATCGGAGCAGTCATGGAGGTAACCTTATCGAGGCTGTGCGCCGACTGGTGCTGATTGCTCGCGACGATTTGATCGCCGGCCTCCTCAACCGCAACCGCCTCAAGACGGGCAACGGCAATCGCTGGACCCGCGAGCGCGTCACATCGCTACGCTCCTATCACCACATCCCGGTATTCAAGCCAGCCGATGACGGGATCGAACCCTGGCTCAACCTTGGCAACGCCGCAAAGCTCCTGAAGATCGCACCCAAGACGCTCCGCCTGGCCGCTGAAGCCGGTGAGAGTGAAGCCTTCCATCCGCTATCGGACGGCCCGTGGATATTCGCCCGCGCCTCGCTGATAACAACTGCTGCTCAATCTATCACGGAACGAGCGCGACAAACCCAAGATACCCCACGGGATCGCATCCCAATCAGCAAAGTCTCTTCTCTTCAACAACATAGACAGATGGGTGTTCTGATGCGCAGTTGTAGTAATTTTTGTACGACAGCAGAACGTGGCGCAGATGCCGTTCGCCGAACACTACGACATGATCGATGCATTCCCTGCGGATTGAACCAATCAAGCGTTCGGCGTAGCCGTTTTGCCAAGGTGAGCGGAAAGACGTCGGGCGGTCTCGAATGCCGATCGACCGAACCCGGCGGACAAAGATCTCGCCATAAGCGCGATCACGGTCCCTAACTAAGTAGCGAGGGATTTGCTCCCAGCCGCAGGCTTCAGTGAGCTGATTGGCGAGCCATTCAGCCGTCGGGTGCGCGGTCACTCCAAAACACAGGATCTGCCGCCGGCCATGGCCCATGATCAGCAAACCATAGAGCAGTCGGAACGAAATTGTCGGCACGACAAAGAGATCCATTGCGACAATGCCATCCGTATGGTTGCGAAGGAATGTCTTCCATCCCTCCGATGGAGGGCTCCTTCTCCGTGCCAGATACTTGGCGACGCTGGTCTGGCCGATCTCGATGCCGAGCTTGAGAAATTCTCCATGGATTCTCGGCGCTCCCCACAACGGGGTGGCGATGCTCATTTCGCGTATCAGCCGGCGAACTTCTAACGGAACAGTCGGGCGGCCGCCGCGGCGCCACGATTTCCAGCGCCAATACGATCTGAAACCGGCACGGTGCCAACGGATGACGGTATCTGGCTTCACGATCGTCAGCGCCTTGACGGCATTGGGCGCCAAACGATACAGCCCAACAAAGATCAGGCGATCCACGGGACCGAAGGCCACTCTCTTCGGCACACGCCGGCGCTGGATGTTGAGTTGATGACGAAGCATCAGGATCTCAGCTTCCAACGACACGCGCGATCGGAAAAATAAGACCAGAACCGACCAGATCAGCCTGCAAGCTTCTCTCATGAGACAGAAGCATTGCGCGATTCGGATTCACACACCAGCCGGATTGGGTTTCCGACAGGGACAACGATGCGCCGGAATGGCGGGCTGCAATTGAAGCCCTGCTTCTCGTGGTGGAATGCGGCGGTCCAACGATGTTCGCGCGGATTGGCTTTATGCGCTCCTTGAACCGACACTACCTGCCCTATTCAATCCGAAGGGAAAGAACCGCATTGGGGGCGACGCAAACTGAAGAGGGACCAATGACCGTCTTTGTCTACGTCAATACCGCCAAGCAGGTCGGCGATAAGGACCACATCAAGGTGTTCGCCAGCGAGGATGCCGCCGAGACATGGTTCGAGGAGAACGATCCGGAAGGCGTGGCATTCGAATATGAGGTTCTAGAATGAACCGTATCGGCGCAGGACTATCTACGCCATGCTTGTGATCGTGGTGCTGTTGATCGTCTGGCAATTCTTCGCGTCGCTTTGAAGAGCGGAGACAGTCGTCGTGTAGGGCCAACGAACCTTGCATACTTGTAACGAGTCGACACCGAAGCGCCTCCGAGGCGGCCAAATGCTGGCGAAAATGTGAGGGCTTATAACAGCCCATCCTGGCCCACGGAATTTACTCCGATGTTGTTTCAAGCGGCGATTGTTTGTCTGATCGTACTCAGCATTGGCATTCTCGTCGCCCACGCGGTTGACGCCATCAGAACGTAACGGGCCCGCCGGCGTGAACCGGCGGACCCTTGTCGTTCACCACCTCAACCGATGGGTATGCGCTGCCACCCGCTGGTTGTTCCGCTCTCAATGTGACCATTGCTGCGATGCGAATTAACTCGCTTTTGAGGTCGCTGCGGAGCATATTTGCCCAATCACCGTTCCGCATCCTGGCATTTGCCGGTGACTGAGAGTGTTGCGCTCCCGCCTATGCGTAGGGAGGCATCATGGCCCAATCTCAACGCCCGTCGCCCGCCATTCAACCGATCGCATTTCGGCGCCCCGCCTGTCCGAAGTGCGAAGCTTCGATGATGCTCGTCAGCATCGAGCCAGAGAGCCCGGGCGTGGACTTGCACAGGTATCAGTGCGCTGTCTGCAACCACGTGCTGACGGCCCTTGCCGCCAGCGAAGATCCTTTGCATTCGAAGGCCCTTGGCCGCTGGCTTCAAGGCGATTTGCACCCACCGACGTAGGGCACGCCGTGGCTGGTCAGGCAGCTTCGCCTCGATCTAGAAAAGCCCGCTAGTACCTCGACACTGAGGTTTTGACTGACTGGTTTGGGATTTCCAAGACGGGTAGCTGCTCAGGAGGGACCAGCACTTCGATGCTGCGCGGCGAACCGGGCTGGCGCCTGATGAGGCCCGCGCGTTCGAGGGTCAACACCATCTGGTGGACGGAGGGCGGGGTGACGCCGAAGTGCCGTTGCATCTCCCATTCGGCCGGTGGTCGGCGATGCACGCGCGTGTAGGCGTCGATGAAGGCCAGGTACTGGCCCTGCTTGAGCGTGAAGACTTTTGCAGAATGACTCACCTTGGCCATCCGATTCAGCTGTTCGTCCGTGCCTCGACAGGAGGAGGCACGGATGAATGTACGCTATCGGGTCGAACTCAGCCAAACCGAGCGGGCCGAACTCACAGTGCTCTTGAGCGGGGGCAAGCACGCGGCACGCAAGCTCAAGCGGGCGCAGATCTTACTCGCCGCTGACGCAGGTGCCAGCGATGCGGAGATCGCCCGCAGCGTCGCCGTCGGCGGGTCCACCGTCTATCGCACCAAACGACGATTTGTCCTTGGCAATTTGGAGGCGGCTCTCAGCGAGGAGCCACGACCTGGGGCGGAGCGTAAGCTCAGTGGCAAGGATGAAGCGCTTTTGGTGGCCACCGCCTGCTCAAGCCCTCCGGCAGGCCGCGCCCGTTGGACCTTGGACCTGTTGGCCGATGCGATCGTCAAATTGACGCTACACGAGAGCCTATCGCGCGAGACGGTACGCCGACGCTTGGCCGAGAATGATCTGAAGCCGTGGCGCAAGGACATGTGGTGTATCCCCCAGATCGACGCGGACTACGTCGCCCGCATGGAGGACGTGCTCGATCTCTATGCCGAGGCGCCTGATCCGAACCGGCCGGTGGTCTGCTTCGACGAGAGCCCGATCCAGCTCATCGGGGAGGTGCGCCAGCCGATCCCGGCTACGCCGGGACGGATCGAGCGCTACGATTGCGAGTATCGGCGCAATGGCACCGCAAACCTGTTCGTCTTCCTCAACGCGCATCGCTCCTGGCGCAAGGTGAAGGTGACCGAGCGACGGGCCGCGGAAGACTTTGCGGCCTGCATGCGCGACCTCGTCGACATCCATTATCCCCGAGCCGAGCGCATCCGTCTGGTGCTCGACAATCTCTCAACCCATTCGGCCGCGGCGCTCTACCAGGCATTTCCGGCCGACGAAGCACGGCG
>JAEWFG010000306.1 GCA_023388935.1 Pseudomonadota bacterium
GGTAGTCCTGCAGTTCGGCTTCCTCCGGCGGCTTGGCCGATGGCTCGGTCGCGCTCGCCGCATGATCCGGGAGCGCGGCCGATGTCTCAGCGTATGCGGCACGATCGATTTTTGCGGCCGCAAGCTCGTCCTGCAGCGATCTTAGTTCGCGCGACACCAGGATATCGGTCCCCATGCATCTCTCCTGGAATTGACCGTTGCCAACAGATTGAGAGCCTCAGCTCTTCGGCCGTGACGCCTTCAGGGCGTTCCACGCGGCCTGGTTGGCTTGGTCGAACGCCTTGCGAGACTCGGCGAGCGCTGCGCTCAGCACGGACCACGACTCGCCGCCAGCCTGCTTCAGCCTCTGCAGACGCGCTTCCGCCTCTGATGCATCGGATTTCATCCGCTTGAGAGCGGCATCGAAGTCGCCGGTGTGGGCCGCGGCGACCTTACCAGCCGCCTCACGGAACTTGTCGGCAGCCTCGCGCCAGGCCTTTGCCTGTGCCGCGGCGATGTCCTTAAACGTGGCCTGCTGCTGCTCGATTTGCTGGCCCGCGCTTTCGAAATAGGTTTTCATCTGTGCTTCAAAGCCGTTCCATTGCTTCTCGAGTTCCGTCCTGCCGCGTGCCCATGCCGCTTCGCCGACTTCGGCTTGCATCTTGAGCTGCGCCTGGAACTCGTCGCGGCGCCTCTTCAGATCGGCAATGATCTGCTCGGCTTTGACCTTGGATTCGGCCTTGGCCTCACCGGCTTTGACCTCGAACGAGGCGAGTGCGGCATCCATCTCGTCGATGCGCTCCTTGGCCCAATTCAAGTAAAAATGCATGCTGCTCTGCTCTGACATGACCGTCTCCGTTGACGAGGTAGAATGAATGATCGCCGAGCTCGATTGTTCTCGTGTTGACCTGGGTCAACTGTTCTCGTCGTCTGTGCCGAGTCTCTCAGGCCGTGAGATAGGGAAAGAGACTTGCCCCTCCCTCTTCGGTGGTTTGCTTCCGCGCTCGCTTGGGAACGCGCAACGATCCGAGAACGATCGCTGCATAAAAATCGCTCGGTGCCATAAGTTCGGGATCGCGGGGCAGTACATCCGCATTGAAGATCCCGTCGCGTATGCGCAAGGTATTGGCCAGGCCGCCGTCTCCCGCAAGATTGAGCTGGAAATGGCGCCTAGTCTCGTTCAACCGGTTGGCTTTGGTAGAAGACATGATCGGAAGCTCCGTGAAGTGAACCGCCTATGCAGCCGTCCAGCCTCCATCCATCGAGAGGTTGGCACCCGTGATCTGAGCGGCGTCGTCGCTGCACAGGAACAGCGCGAGCGAAGCGACCTGCTGTACGGTGACGAACTCCTTGGTCGGCTGCGCCGCGAGCAGGACATCATTGATAACCTCATCCCTCCGCATGCGGCGGGCCGCCATCGTGCTCGGAATCTGCTTCTCTACGAGCGGTGTCCAGACATAGCCTGGGCTGATGCAGTTGCAGGTGATCTTCGAGCGGGCGAGCTCCAGCGCCACCGCCTTGGTGAGGCCGGTGATGCCGTGCTTGGCGGCAACATAGGCCGACTTGAAGGGCGAGGCGACCAAGGAATGCGCCGAAGCCGTTGTGCCCCAACCGCGCTTCTTCATGCCTGGCACCGCCGCGTGGATGGCATGGAAGGCGGCGGACAGTTGATGGCGATGATCGCATCCCACTTCTCCGTGGGGAAGTCCTCAATCAGCGAAACGTGCTGGATGCCGGCGTTGTCGACCAGGATGTCAACGCTGCCGAAGGTTCTTTCTCCGAGAGCGATGAGCTCGGCGATCTCGTTCGGCTTCGTCATGTCCGCAGGCGAGTAGATCGCCTTGACGGCGGAATGGCGCTCGATTGCAGCACGCGCTTTCTCGACATCGCCTGGCGCGCCCATGCCGTCGATCACCACGTTGGCACCGGCGGTGGCGAAGGCCTGCACACAGGCGAGGCCAATGCCGCTGGTCAAGCCCGTAACGATTGCGGTCTTACCGTTCAGAATTCCCATCCCATACACTTCCTCGTAACGTGCGAATAGGATTGGCGCACCGCGTCCGATGCGACGCGGAGCGGAAGTCAAAAGACCAGAGCCTTCTCACCGGCTCGAATTCGAGCGGGCTGTTGCAGATAATCATGCACCACCGCCCCGAGGCCGAGCGTGAGGTCGGCGCGGATGTGGACGGCCGAGACGATCTCCAGGACCGGCAGTTCGGCGACCGGCGCCAAGGCGTGTGGCGTGAGAGCCAGGGCCGCCGGTCCGGTCCAGGCTCCTTTGAGCAAGATGTCCTCGAGATGATATTGGACGAGTTCGCAGATGCGTGGGCTACCGTCGACGTGCGGGATAATCTTGAGCAGGAAGCTCGGTTCGTTGAGAGTGGCCTTGACTTTCCCAAGATCGGCCTCGCGGTGCTTGTATCCCATCGTCCCCGTGGCGACCCGGAGTGGTCCGTAATCCAGCGTGCCGATCAATGTGTCGATCTCGATTCGCAGAGTCGGCTGCGCAAGCTTCTTCGGAAAGCCCCATAGCTCGCGTCCGCCCGCAATGGGCCCTTCGTCGTTGAGAAACATGCAGTGCGTGTAGCCGCCCTTGCGTCCGCGGAAGGAGACGGGAATGACCTGTCCGCTTTCCGTGTAATCGCCAAAGCCATTCGAATCCGGCATGCGGATGAACTCGTATTTGACCAGCGCTTCTCGCTCGTCGATCTCCAGTGGCTCCGGAACCACTGCGCGAAGCCTGTCCGGATTGGTCCGATAGGTGATGATCAGGTACTCGCGATCGACGAACCGGTATGGCCCGGGCGGATAGGCCGGGCTAGTCAGAGGCATGGCAAAAGCCTTTCGTTTCACGTCAGTCTCGCGCATTTGCGTTATCTCCAGGCGATGAGGTCGGGTTACTCGCGGCCGTCATGTTCGAGATCGAAGGTGAAGACCCCGTCGGGGCCCGAAGGCCGAGCGAGCACCTCGGGATGGCGCAGGGTGCGCAGAGCGTCGTGGTAGCCGGCTTGCCAATGGTCCTGCATCGACAGCCGCGAGAATTCATAGTCCTTGGAGTGCCCCTCGTGGTTGCGCGCGCGATAGATCAGGTGGACGATATTGTAGACATTCCGCGAGACCGCCGTGCTGAGCAGTTTCACATCGTCATGCTGCCTGAGATCGTCGGGCAACCTCCCCAACAGATCGGTGAGTGCGCGCCGCAGGCGCTGCACGTGCTTGAACTGGTCGGTGCTGGCGCGTGTGCGGCTCGAATACTGGATTTCCTTGTGCCGCGTGATCACCTCAGGCATGTTGCGAGGAATTTGACCGCGCGCGCTCCAGAGGTCGACCTGGAACGCGAGCATGTCCTGCGGAGCGTCGGATTCGATCACCCATTGCAGCGGCGTGTTGGAGACGAGACCGCCGTCCCAATAGTGCTCGCCCTCGATCTCGACCGCCGGAAAGCCCGGCGGCAACGCGCCGCTGGCCATGATGTGCTCGGGTCGGATCGTATGGGTGGTATTGTCGAAATAGACGAAGTTACCTGTTCGGACGTTGACCGCGCCGGCGCTGAAGCGCGTCAGGCCGGCGTTGATGCGATCGAAGTCAACCAGGCGCTCCAGCGTGGCCTTGAGCGCACGCGTGTCATAGATGCTGGTCGCATCGCTGGCTCCGCCGGGCTGCAGCCAAGGCAGGATGGGACGAGCGGAAAAAAATCCGGCCGCGCCACAAGTGGCTGCCAGGCCGGCGCTCATCTGATTGATGAGATTGCGCGTGCTGTCGCTCCGCGTCCATTCGAGAAAGGGAGTTCCAGATAAGTCCCAAGGCGCCGTCGAGGTGACTTGCGTCCAAAAATCGCGCAGGCGATCGATGCGGGAATCGGGCGCATTTCCGGCGATGATGGCGGCATTGATCGCTCCGATCGAGATGCCGGCGACCCAATCGGGATGAATGCTGGCTTCGGCCAGGGCCTCATAGACGCCGGCCTGATAGGCGCCGAGCGCACCGCCGCCTTGCAGGAGCAGCGCGATGCATTCGAACGGAAGCTGCCGTTGTGCGGATGAGAGCTGAGATCGAGGCTGGAAGTTCATGGCGAGTGTGCTCTTGAATTGCTGATTGGATGTTCGTCTCAATTGCGGCTCGACTCTTGCTTTCCGACTTTGGGCGGCTCGAGCAGTACCTCTTTCAAATAATCGCCGGAGGCGATGACGATCACGAAGTTGAGTTTGCCGTCCTGTCGGATCAGGCCGCCGGCCAGCGCGCTGCCGGCTGCCGCTTTCTCGGCGACCTGCACGGCATCCGACAACTCCGGCTTGATCCACTTAAAGGCTAGGATGTTGGCGAGGTCTTCCCGATCGAGCTCCTTAAGCGACGACGTCGTCTCCTTGCCCGTGATACTTCCGGTATTTGCGTCGATGGCGTTCTCCCACACGTGCTCATTCCGGATCGTGCGAACGCGGTAGACGGGCGAGCCATCGATCTCGAAGCTGACGTCGGTGGTCTTGGAGCCGTCATGCAGGCGTTCCGCGATGGTCATCGCCCGGCTGAGCGAGATGCGGGTGGTGCGGAACTCTGTGAGCACGCGGCGGATACCGGCCTCTTCGGCTTCGCTTTGCGCAGCGGCGGTTTGGGCGCCCGCATCGTCGGGATTTTGGACATCCGCGACGGCGGCGGTCGCGGCGAGCGTGGCGGACCACATCATCAGGGCAAACAAGTGCTGCTTTGACATCGGATCAATCTCGGTCTGGTTGGTCAATCGCCTGCAACGGGCGTGTGAGCGACGACGATCTCCTTGTCGGAAAGCGTAGGCAGCGACTGATTGGTATCGATGACGACGCGCTCAGGCCCCTTTACGTCGGAGTGGATGCGGATCGGAGGCCGCGCGGAATCCGGTTCGGAAAAGTGACCCGACAGTTGCGCCGGCAGTACCCAGTTCGCTAACCAAAGCAAGCAGAGCAGGGCGGCGCCGATCCATAGGAAATAGCCGCGCAAGGGAAGGGCACTCTCGGTCGATCGGCTCGCTTGCATTGACATGACGGATCGTCGGCTCATGGCACGCGGCTCCCGACAACGGCATCACTCTGGCGCATCGTCAGATACTCCACGGGCGCGGATGCCAGCGTGCACGTTCGGCGTCGAGATAACCGCGCTCGTCGAGCCTCGATTGGACAATAGGCTGGGGCATTCGGATCGATCGTGAGACCGTCACGCTGGAGCGTTGTCCGTGTTCCGGTCACACCAGTCCACACGACCTCGCCGCTGGTTGGATCCACTTCCATCCCGCCAAAGCCTTCGATGAAGTTCAGCATCTCGGTTTCCCAGTCCTCTCTCACGCCGCGTGCATGAGGGGAGCGAGCTCGTCAGGCGCAATGCCGCTGCGCGCGAGCTCGGACTCGATCACGTCGAATACGCATCCGACCGGCGCGATCCAGACGTTGGCCCAGTAGATGATGCAGTCGCGGGCGATCAGCAGGACCGGTGTCACGCGACCGTCCTCCGCTTCAGCCGAAAGGTGTTGGGCTGGCGCGCGGCAAGCGTATGAGCCCACGCGATTATCGCGATCGTGATGCCAAGCAGCAGGCTCAGGGCCACGAGGCACAATGCGACAATGACGTTCACCGACGCGGCGGCGAGACCGGGCAACGGATTTTCTCGCGTCAACGCGAACAGCAATGTTGACATTCCGCGCCTCCATAATAAAATACACCGTATAGTTCATATAAATCACGCGCTTCGGCCGAAGTCAAGACGAGTGCGTCACAAGCGCGTGTGCAGATCGAGGCGGCGGCCCACCAGAAGCATCGAGCAGAGAAAGGACCTGACATGGCGAGATTGAAGCAGGGGCTGTTCGCAGCCGTCGTGATAGCGCTCGGCAGTGCGGCAGCTTTTGCCCAGGAGAACCACGGCACACCCGAGCAGCAAGCGGCTTGCACGCCCGACGCCTTTCGTCAGTGCCTACATTCCCGACCCTTCGGGGGTCGAAGCCTGTCTCCGGCTCCGGAAGTCGGATCTGAGCGAACGGTGTAAAGCGGTGTTCGAACAGGTATCCACCGCATCAGTCAGGGGCAGATAGCGAGCGATGTTGCAGCTGATGTGACCGGGCCGTGCCCTGGATACATCCGCACTGCGACAGGAGACAGGAGCGATCTTATGAGCACGGTGTACATACCGGCCCTGGCTGCCTTCGGCGGCTCTGCGTTCGGCGCGGTCTCGACCATCGTCAGTGGATGGTTTAGCGGACGCCGAAGGCGTCGCGAGCGTCATCATGCCCGCTCGTTCTCGAAACGCGAACAATTGTACCATAGCTTCATCGAGGAGGCATCACGGCTCTATGCCGACGCCCTGGTCAACGATCAGGCCGAGATCCCGCAACTGGTCAGCCTCTATACGCTGGTCGGACGCATGCGGATCTTCTCGAGCAACGAGGTCGTTCAGGCCGCCGAGAGAGCGGGGCACTTGATCATCGAAACCTATCTCTCGCCAAATCGCACATTTGTCGATCTACCCAGATTCATCGAGGAAATGGATCCCTTGCGCGATTTCGGAGAGGCCTGCCGCCGCGAGCTGATGAACGTTCCGGCGCAGTGAGAAGGGTTATGCGTGAACAGACTGACGATCGAACAAGCCGCGCCCGCCAGAGGATCGTGCAGGCCGCCATCCATCTGTATGGCGAGATGGGGCACAAAAAGACGACCGTCGCCGACATCGCGCGCAGCTTGGCGATGTCCTCAGCGAACGTTTATCGATTCTTTCCCTCAAGGCGGGCGATCGAGGAGGCTGTGGTGGAGGAGGTGCTCGAGGAAACGGTCAGTGCGGCGGCCGAGGCGGCCTGCCGCAGTGGGCCAGCACTGCGGCGCCTAGGCACAATCCTGAAGGCAATTGCCGACTGCAATGAAGGCCGACCGGTGAAGCATCGACGGCTGCAAGACCTGATAACTCTGGCCGTGCGTCAGAACTGGACGGTCGTCCTCGCCTATGACGACAGGATCCGAGGGCTGGTGCGACCGATCATCGGCACCGGGCAAGCATGCGGTGAACTGCAGGGCGGCAGTCCGATGGCTCTGACCTGCTGCCTGATAGAAGCCATGGATGTCCATCTCAATCCATCGCGGGGCGGGGCTGCGACGCTGCGGCCAAGCTTCGACGAGATGTTGAGCTTTTGTACGCGTGCCTTGCGTCGCATGCCATCGCTGGAGCCGGCTGAGATGATGGCTCACGTGCAGCTCAAGGCCGCCGGCTAACGCGAATGCCTCCAAGCCAACCGTCTCATGAAGGCCGGCCACAGTGCTAGTATGACCAGCCTGCCTCGCAGGCCGCCAGGAAAAAGCCGACGCGCTCGCGCACGAAGCCTGGAAGCTCCTTTTTGAGGTCCTTCTGGGTTTCGCCGACGAGCAAGCGAAACAGCATCGGTAGGAGGATCAGGTCGAGAAAGATCTGCGCGGTAGCGCGGCTTCGCTTGGCGCTGAAAGGGCCCTTCGGGGTGCGAGCGAGCTTCTGGGTCGCGTCGTCCAGCAGCTGGGAGACTGCGGTCAGGGAGCGATCGCGCGCAGCATCGTGAACATTGCGGCTCAGTTCGGGGAATCGCTGCGATTCGGCGATCGTCGCGCGCACCATGCCGAGCGATTCCTCGACCACTCTCTCGACGATGGCTGTCCCGAGACTCATTAACTTGTCCTCGATGGTGCGGCCCTCCGGCGAGAAGTCCTCAAAATCCGTCAAGCCCTCGATGGTGCGGGCCACCACCGCCGCGAACAGCGCTTCCTTGCCCGGGAAGTGGGCGTAGATCGTGGGCTTGCTCGCAGGAGCGAGCTCGGAAATGTCGTCGATGCTGGCGCTGCGGTAGCCCTTCTCCAGAAACAGCTGCTGGGCTGCATCGAGAATGCGCGCCTGCGCATCGCCGGCAAGATCCTTTGGCGGTCTACCTCGCTTCGTCTTCTTCATCTTTGGACCTCCGACATCACGAGTCTGTGCGCGTCGCTTTCCGACTTGACACGGCTGGCGAACAAAGGCAATAAAAAGAAAATATACGGTATAGTGTATTAATGCGACGGTTGGCCGCTTTGCTGGCCTGACGACGAGTGCTCCCGAAGGACCGGGGACGCAAAAGTGAGCCATTCCACCCCGGTCGTCCGAGCCGAATGAGGAGAATGTCGTGACTGTTTTGAGCCTAGACGCGTCCGGCTTGCAGGAAGGCGTGCTGCTGCGCGAGCTCCATCACAGGGTCACCAACGGTGTCGCCTTTACCATCGACCTGATCTCCGCAGCCGCCATCCGGGTCGAGGGGACGGAAGCCAAGCGCGCCCTCAGCGATGTCGTCGGGCTGTTGCAGGGTTACGCCGACGTGCATCGTGCGCTGGCCAGGCCCGCGGGCGAGACGCTGATCCACGCGGCGACTTACATTCGCAAACTGGGCTATGGCATGCGCCGGGCGTTCCTCGAGCGGATGAACATTCGACTGGCATTCGCGACCCAGTCCCTCGCGCTTCAGCCGGAGCGCTGCCGGCACCTCGGGCTGATCGTCCATGAGCTCGTGATGCACGCGGCAAGGCACGCTTGTTTCGATGCGCGGACCGGGCAGATCAGCATCAAGCTGACGCGCAGCGGCGCGCTCGTGAACTGCGTGATCCTGGACAACGGCTCGCGTCCCGCGCGGGAGGCTTCTCACCGCGAATTGCGAATTGCAAAGGATATCGCAAGGGCCCTCGGCGGCCGGATCGAGCAGGGCCTCGGCACCGAGTTCACCTCGATTGTCCTCTCGTTCCCGCTGACCGAACGGGAGCGGGGCGCAAACTGGTCGATCGCAACGCGCCAGATAAGGGCTCCGCGCCGCAAGAGAGCCACCACTTCAGACGAAGCGGTGCTCAAGGCAAGCCCAGCGGCCGATAAAGGCGGGCCCACGGTCGAGACCGATCCCTTTGTAGAACCACTCCGCCAGCAGGAGCGCGGATTGGTCCTCCCTCGCCAATGCGCCGATGCGCTTGGCGGGCTGTTGTCGCCTTCCCATCATACGGACGCGCCATGACAAACCAATCTTCCCATCCGATCCGTCCTCTTCGAACGCCACATGCGGCGAAGGGTGTCGCAGCGGCCGTGCTTGTCAGCATTGCGCTGACCGGTTGCAAGGATCACGCGGCGCAGACGGCGGCACGGGCAGCGCTAGTCCGGATCACGATCGTGCAGCCGCGCGATCGGCAAACCTCCATCACATTGACGGGAGAGGTCCAGGCGCGCTTCCGCGCAGATCTTTCGTTCCGCGTCAGCGGACGTGTGGTTGCTCGCGCCGTGGACGTCGGTGCTCACGTCACCAAGGGCGACGTCCTCGCCCGGCTCGATCCAGCGGAACAACAGGCCGACGTCGATGCTGCGACCGCGGCAGTGGCCTCGGCCGAAGCCCAACTGCGCGTGGCGAAGGCCACGTTCGAGCGGCAGAAAGCGCTGATCGCAAGCGGCTTCACCACCCGGACCGTCTACGACCAGGCCCAGGAAGGCTTGCGAACCGCGGAGGGCGTGCTGGAAGCGGCCAAGGCGCAGCTCGGCACCGCCAAGGACACGCTTGGCTATACCGCGCTGCGCGCCGAGGCCGACGGCGTCATCACCGCGCGCAATCTCGAGGTCGGTCAGGTCGTTCCGGCTGCCCAACCCGTGTTCTCGCTTGCGCAGGACGGTGAGCGGGATGCTGTCTTCGAGGTCTACGAATCCGTCTTCCTTGGCGAGCCCGACAGCCGCCGCGTCACGCTGGCGCTGGTCTCTGATCCCGGCGTGACAGCGACGGGCGAGGTGAGAGAGATTTCGCCGGCCATCGACGCAAAGAGCTCCACGATCCGCGTCAAGGTGTCCATCGAGAACCCGCCAGAAGCGATGACGCTGGGCAGCGCCGTCGCCGGAACTGTTAAGGCGAAAGCTCAGAGGGAGATCACCTTGCCCTGGAGCGCGCTGATGGCCGCGGGCAGGAAGCCTGCCGTCTGGACCGTCGACCCGAAAACGCAGACAGCGTCGCTGAAGCCCGTCACGGTCGGCG